>JAOPVI010000070.1 GCA_025966225.1 Mycobacterium sp.
GAACGTGATGAAGGCGACGGGTCCGGAGTCATGAGCACTTTCGATTGAGGACGCGCCGTTAGTGCCATTCGTCCCACCGCCGCCCGAACCACGCGAGAAGAACAACGTCACCCCAACAGAGATGGCAATCACGAGAAGCACCGCGACGGCGATCAGTAGCCACTTCAGGCTATTGCCTTGCTTCGGCGGCGGGGGTGGCTGCTGAGGACCCCATCCCGGCTGCGGGTAGTAGCCGGGAGGCTGCGGAGGACCAGGTGGGTAACCGGGCGGGGGTCCCGACGGCGGCGGGTTGCCAGGGCCCCATTGACCCCGCTGCGGCGGCAAACTCATGCGCCCACCCTCACCTGATGGCGACCCAATTTCATACTCCCCAAGCCCACGCCATGCTCGCGCTCGAACGTACTGGACGACATTGGGTACCAGCCTAAAGGACGGATAGCTGCGCAGTCCGCGGCAATCGGGGGACTGCGCTCCAAAAGGGATCAGAGAATGGCGCCGACGTAGCCATGGACTACGTGTCGGCGATATGCACGAACCCGGTCGAAGCGGTAGGCGCAATGACACCGAGCGCTCCGGCGTCACCCGAGCCGCCGCTCACGACCACCGCGACGACGATGCCGACGATCACCAACACCACGGCGACCGCCAGCAGCGCCCACTTCAACCCGCTGCTCAGCCCGCTGGCCTTAGGCTTCGGCTCCTGCCCCGGCGCAAAGTAGAACCCGGGCGGCAGCTGCTCCGGGTCGACGGGCTGGATGTCCTGATCCCACGGATCCTGTGGTGCCGACGTCGTCATGCGACCACCTCAATTCGTTGCGCGCGCATACCCAACTCCCGTAGACATCCAGTACTCGATCGAGCCTAAGTGGTTTGCGGGCACCCCAAACGCAGCAATTCCAGGGCTCGAAAGAACCTAAGCCCATGAGCTATCAGGCATGTCGTTGTTGATCTGGGTGATCATCTCGTCGATGCGTTCGCGATCGGCCGTGATCGAGACCGACGCCTCGGCCGACGCCTTCTGCAGCGCCTCATTGACCCGGCTCTGGACGACCTCGGCGCCGAGCCTCAGCAGACCGGCCTCGATGTAGACGTCGGTCAACCAGTGATGTCCGTTCAGCGTGACCTCGACGGTGTCGGACTCGTCGGCCCCGGTGAAGGTCTCGGTGTTCATCTTGGTGAGCTGGTCATCCATCAGCGATTGCAATCGCTGGGCCTGTTTCAACACCGCGGCCACCTCGGGGTGCATGTCTTCGCTCACTTGGCGTCCTTGCTGTCAGCAGGCGTACGGCGCTTGGCCTGCTGACCGATGTAGGCCTCGGTCCACTCCCGATCTTCGGTGTAGATCACCTCGTCGGGTGTCAAGCCGGGGGTGCGGCGCTTCTCCTTGCCGCCACCACCTTGACCGTGCCCGCCCATGGGCATGCCGCCACCACCCATGCCGCCGGCCATTCCACCCCCTGCGGATGCCGCGGCGGGGTGGCCCGCCATGCCTCCAGCTGCCGGCGAGGTCCCGAGGGCCGGGCCGCTGGCCGCAGGCTGCAACGGCATCGCTCCAGCGCCGCCGGCACCCGACCCGCCGCCACCCGAGCCGCCGCCGCTTCCTGCGTCGGCGGATGCCGGCACCAGGTTCGGATCGGGCAACGTGGGCACGTCCTTCGAGGGATCACCGCCGGGCAGGCTCGGCATGCCGCCGCCCGATCCGCTGCCACCCGAGGGTGAGCCGCCGGGCGAACCGCCGGATGGCGAACCGCCGGATGACGGTTGCCCCCCGGACTTGGGTTGCTCTGCCGACGCAGGCGACGTCGGCGCCGTGGGCGTGGTCGGGGTTTGGGGCGACTCCGGCGTGCCGCCGGCGGGCGGGCTACCGCCGGGCGGGTTACCGCCTGGGCCGTTCTGGCCCGGGTCCTTCATCTTGCGTATGTCGGAATCCCGCGGATCGCCGTTCCCGGTGACCGGTGGCAGGCTGGGCGACCCGGACGGTGGCTTCGGAGGATGGCAGACCGGCATCTTCGCGCCGTTTGCGTACGCGGTCTGCACTTCATCCGACTTCGTCTGCAGCGCCTGGTAGGCCGCCATTGCCTGGGGATTGAACCCGTAGGCCTGCATCTCCTGCATCAGCTGCTTGATCTGCGCCGTCGTGGGGTGATTGCTCTTGGCGATGCTGTGCGCGTCTGCGAGCTCCTGCGCGCGGTCGGCGAGATCGCGTGTCGTGTCGACCATTTGGAGCAACCAGGCACGGTGCTTGTCCAATGCGGCCATGGCGTTGTCGGCGGCTGGCCCGCTCCAGCTGAGTCCAGAATCCTTGAAATTGTCGGCGTGGACGATCAGATCGTGCGCGTACAACTTCAGGTTGTCGGCGTAGTGGGTCAGCGACGCCGCCTGGTCGGGTTGCTCGAGTTGCTCGGCAACCTGTTCCACGTTCGCGTACGTCGCGACGGGATCGCTGTTGAGCCCGGCGAAGTCGCTCGGAACCGGCACCGGGTCCGACAGAATCGGCCTCGGCGTGACGGGGGCGATCTGGGGTGCGGTCTCGCCGTTGGCCAATGCGGTCGCGGTCTCTACGTCGACCTGACGGTAGGCCTCCGCGGCAGCGGTGAACGATTCGGAGAGTCGCTTGGCTTCGCGCTCGCCCGCTTCCAGATAACCCTTGAGCTTGTTTGCGCCCGACGTGAGTTGTTCAAAGCCGTCGGTAGCGATCTGCGTACCGTCGGCCGCAACGGGGGGTTCGGGCATCGCGGGCATCGGCTCGGCGATTGCCCGCGCCTTCCAGTCCAGCGTGTAGGGCTCGACTCTGACCGTCATGTTGTTTCCTCCTCCACACGGCGAATCATTGCTGCAACGCCATCTGGTAGCGGCTCTCCTCGCGCGGGTTGATCAGCCGGATGGGCAGCTGACGATGCCGCGGCGTGTCAATGAAGTTGTGCCGCAGCACTACTCGTCCGATGCCCGGATGCGGGCCAAGGTAGGTCGTCGAGTTGGGCCACGCCACCTTGGCCGCCGGGCCGACGCGCGCATTGATGAAGCCTGCGAACTCGCGGAACTGCGGGCCGAGCGTGACGACCGCCCCGCACGCCGCGGACCGCACCACGAACTGCGTGAAGAGCCTTGCGTCCCCAAGGTTGACGCTCACGTCCACGTCGTCGAACGGCATGTACACCGGGTACCGGTCCGCCGTCTCGCCCACCAGCACTCCGGCAGAACCGATTGGAAGCTCGTAGTGCCGGTCGGTCAGTGGGCTCTGGCCGTGCAAGGCGGCGCGCTGGCCGCCGAAAAGGCATGAAAAGCCACGCGGCGTCGACGGATTCGCCAACGTCGTGAGCAACACCGTGGCCGTCGGCGCTGCGCCCGGTCGGATCCGCACCCGGGTGATGGTGTGGTCGGCGCGCGCAGACCACCAAACATTGGGACCACCGGCCGCGGTGTATGCGGCCGTGAAGGTGCTGCGGCCCTTGATCGAGGACCACGACTCGCGCTCGAAGCTGATCTCGGTGGCGCGGTCGAAGTCATCGAAGCTGCGGCCACACCGCGCGTCGATTCCATTGCTGGCCAATTGATCTGCGATGCGTGTGGTGGATGCCACCAGATAGCGGGCCAACCCGGCCACTCCGGCCTCGCGGCGCTGCGCAGCCTTGCGCGTCTCCTCGGGCTTGGCGCGCAGGACGATCCAGGTCCGCCGGTTGGCAGGCGCGGGATACGGCCCGACGACCTGTTCGTACAGTGCGACGAGGCTGGACGGCGCCGTCTTGCCCATCCGATACCCGGCGGATACGACGTCGGCCTCGAGGTCCGGACAGTGCGCCGTGATGAGTTGTTCGACGAGCCTGGTGTCGACGACGTCGTCGGTGTAGGCCTCACCGCTGACGATCACCGTCGGCGTGAACGGCCGCGGGACCAATTCGATGACCGACAGCAGGTAGTCGCCCTGCCAGCGCACCGCAACGTGGTCGCCCGGCATCACCGTCGCGCCGACCGCGGGCTCCGACGGGGTGTCGGGGCTCACGCGGTGCCTGCGTCGCCAGGCGAAGATGGCCGCGATCCAGCCGCTGAGCCTGCGGCCGCGCACGGTCAGCACGGCGCTGATCGCAATGAGCACCGCCAGCGTGATGCCGAGCCACAACAGGTGCAGTGGCATGAACACTGCGATGCACGCCGGGATCAGGGCGGCTGCCCACAGCAGGTGTCCCGTCGTGATGCGCAACCCAAACTGAGCCAGGAAGTTGTTCATCGGCGCCTCAACGCACGTCGCGCCAGAGCGCCGAGTCCGAGCGCCAGCGCAAGGCCGGCTCCTGCGATGACGACGATGGTGATCGGGCCACGGTCAGGCGGCGGAATGTAAATCGGCGGAGGCAGCTGCTTCACCTTGAAGGGCGCGGTCTTCGGCCCCTCGGGGACGTCCCACGTCAGCGCGGCGACCGGATCGACGGAGCCCGCACCGATGTAGTTGTCGACGCCACCGCCGGGATGCCTTGCCGTGGCGGTGATCCGGTTGATCACCTGGATGGCGTTCAACTCGGGGTACTTCTGGCGCACCAGTGCGGCCACCCCCGAGACGTACGCGGCGGCGAACGACGTTCCGTTGATCGGGATCGGACCGTCCTGGCCGGGTAGGGCGTTCACCGGGTTGCCGTCATAGCCGAGCGCGGTGATGTTCTCCGCGGGGGCGGCGGCGCCGACCCACGGACCGGACATCGAGAAATTGCTTGGTTGGCCGTTCTGCGCGATGCCGCCGACGGTCAGCACCAGCGGTGAGTACCAGGCCGGCGAGACGATGGTCTGCACTTGCTTCCAGCCCCGCGGGTCGGCGGGAAAGGCCGGGTCCGGCGGGGGATTCTGGCTGCAGTCGGCTCCGGTGTTGCCCGCGGCGACGATGATGACCGCGTTCTTGACGTTGACGGCGTACGCGATGGCGGCGCCGAGTCCGGTCTCGTCGATGCGCCTGGTGATCTTGTAACAGGCCGCCTCGCTGATGTTGATCACCTGAGCGCCCAAGTTCGCTGCGTGCACGATCGAGCGGGCAAGGCTGCGCAGCGAACCCGCGGTCTGCGTGGTGTTGGGGTCGTTCGGGTCGGTGCGTGCGCCGACGGGCTGGAAGTTGTCCGAGGTCTGACGCAGCGACACCAGCCGGGCCGCGGGGGCCACGCCGACGAAGCCGTCGGTTGGCGATGGCCGTCCTGCGATGATCGACGCGGTGAGCGTTCCGTGCGCGTCGCAGTCTGACAAACCGTTGCCGGACTTGTCGACGAAGTCGCCGCCGGGCTCGGCAGGGACGCGCGGTGAGGCGTTGACCCCGGTGTCGATGACCGCGACCGTGATCCCGTCGCCGTTGGCGAACTTCTGCGCGTCGGCGAGCTTGAGGTACTCGTTGGCCCACGGCTTGTCGGCAAAGTTTGCATTGGGGAAAACGAGGGGCGCTCCGCACTGCCTGCGCAGCTCGGTGGGCTGATCGGGACCCGTCTCGTCAGGTGGAATGGCGCCAGCGTCGATGACCGGAGGTTCGATGGCGACGGCCGGCGGCGCACTCATCAGCGCCAGCATCAGGGCAGCGATCAGGACGCAGATGCGTCGTACCATTCGTCACCCCCTCCGACGTTCACGCAGGCGGAGGCACACGGAACCGGCCACAGCAAAGGAAAAGCCGCCCTCTGGGCGGCGCTTCGCATAACGTCAAGCCCCTCGACCTCTTGCACGGGGCAATCCTACGGTGGCCTGAGGGGGGCTGGCTCCGCTTTCTTCTGGGGGCGGGAAGTGCGGGTGGCGACGACGCAGTTCAGGCCATCGCCAACGCCCCCGATTTGGCTAACTCACGCGTCGAGATCCTGCTGGACCAGCGCCGCGACGCTACTGAGTGCGGTTTCGTCGTCGGAGGCGACGGTGACCTGAGCACCGTTGGCTGCCCCGAGGGTCATGATCATCAACGCCGAACCGGCGTCCACTGGCTCGCCGCCGTCGACCGACAGGGTTACCGGGACCCCGGCGTTGACGACGGCCTCGGCGATGATGGCGGCGGGGCGGGCGTGCAGTCCGATCGACGATCCGACGATGACGGTCTTGGTGGGCATTACTGGGCTCCTCTTGGTGGTTGGGTTTTGGGATTCGGGGTTCAGGCGGCGACGAGTTCGGGTGACGTCTCGACTTCGGCCTTGGGCCTGGCCAGCTGCTTGACGGCGACGACCGCGACCGCGGCGACGATCGTGCCTGCCACCAGTGAGATGAGGAAGCCCAGCTTGTTGTCGATGGCGAACAGCACGAAGATTCCGCCGTGGGGCGCCCGACACCCGACGCCAAGCGCCATGCTCAGCGCACCGGTCACCGCACCACCGGCCATCATCGACGGGATCACCCGAAGCGGATCGGCGGCCGCGAACGGGATGGCGCCCTCGGAGATGAACGATGCGCCGAGAAGCCATGCCGCCCGGCCATTCTCACGCTCCGGCTCGGTGAACAGCTTCGGACGCACGGTCGACGCAAGGGCCATGGCCAGCGGCGGCACCATGCCTGCGGCCATCACGGCGGCCATGATCGTGAACGACGCCGTCGTGGCCGCCGCCAGTCCCGCGGTGGCGAACGCGTAGGCCGCCTTGTTGACCGGGCCGCCGAGGTCGAAGCACATCATCAGGCCGAGGATGATGCCGAGCACGACGGCCGACGTCCCGGACATGCCGTTGAGCCAGCTGGTCAGGCTCGTGTTGATCCACGCCAACGGGCGGCCGAGCAGCATGAACATCAAGAGGCCCATGACCAACGATGCGAACAGCGGGATGATCACGACGGGCATCAGGCCACGGAACCACTTGGGCACGCTGATCCGGCTGATCCACAGAGCGAAGAATCCGGCCATCACACCGGCGGCGATGCCGCCGATGAAGCCGCCGCCGACGAACATCGCCACCGCGCCTGCGGTGAAACCCGGTGCGATACCTGGCCGGTCGGCGATGGCGAAGGAGATGTAGCCGGCGAGCGCGGGCACCAGGAAGCCGAACGCCAACCCACCGAGGGTGAACAGTATGGCGCCCAGATACTGCATGAACCCGCCGCTGGGCAGGTTGGTCAACGAGTTGTTCAAGGCGATGATGTTGCCGAGCGACTGCGTTTCGCCGTCGGGCTTGCTGGCGATGTCGTAGCCGGCGAACAGGAAGCCGAGCGCGATGAGCAGGCCGCCCGCGGCGACGAACGGGATCATGTAGCTGACGCCGGTGAGCAGGATCTGCCGGGTGCGGGTGCCCCAGCCGATGCCGGACGCCGAGGGACCGGACGACGACGAGGGTGCGCCAGCGACGCCCTCGACCCGCGCGGCATTGGGATCCGTTGCGGCAGCGAGGGCTTCGGACACCATCTTGGCAGGCTCGTTGATGGCCCGCTTGACGCCGGAGGCGATGACGGGCTTGCCCGCGAACCGCCCGCGGTCCTTCACGCCGACGTCGGTGGCGAAGATGACGGCGTCGGCGGCCGCGATGGTCTCGGGCGGCAGTGGCGTGCTGCCTGACGAACCCTGCGTCTCGACGTGCATCGTGACGCCCGCGTCCTTGGCGGCCAGTGCCAGCGAGTCAGCGGCCATGTAGGTGTGGGCGATGCCGGTCGGGCAGGCGGTGATGGCGACCAATGTCCTGGTCTTCACGGGCTCGGCGGGGGCGGAGGCGGCAGCGACGGGGGCGGGATTCACCACGCCCTCGACCAGTGCGACGACCTCCTCGGCCGACGACGCGTTGCGCAACGATTCGACGAAGTCCTTGCGCACCAACGCCCTTGCCAGGCTGGACAGCAGCTTCATGTGCTCGGCGCCGCCGGAGTCGGGGGCCGCGATGAGGAAGGCGAGGTCGGCAGGGCCGTCGGGCGCGCCGAAGTCGACCTTGGGCGACAGCCGGGCGAACCCGATCGTGGCCTCGTCGACGAACGGCGAGCGACAGTGGGGGATCGCGATGCCGCCGGGCAGTCCGGTGGCGGACTGTCCCTCGCGTGCCATTGCGGCGGCGACGAGGCCGTCGCGATCGGTGGCACGTCCGGCGGCGGCGAGTCGGTCGGCGAGCAGGCCGATGACGGCCTCCTTGTCGCCGCCTGCGTCGACGTCGAGGGCGACGAGGTCGGTGGTGATGATGGACATGGTGCTCTTCCTCTTGACGGATTAGGGACCGGTGGATGCGGGTGTAATCGCATACACCCGAACTGCATTCAAATCGATTTGGGATGGCGACGGCAGGGCTGAACCCGGCAGCGCCGCTGCCGCGCTGCCGTAGGCGACGGCCATCTGCAGGCGGCGCGGAGGTTCGGCACCTCCGACGGCGGCGCGTACGTACCCGGCCAACGACGAGTCGCCTGCGCCGACGGTGCTACGCGGTGTGATGGGTGGCGGGGCAGCCATCCAACTGCCGGTCGGATCGACCAGCACGGCGCCTGCTGACCCCAGTGTGACCAGTACCGTCTTAGCGCCGCGCTCGATCAGTTGGTTGGCCGCAGCCACCACCGGTGCCGGATCACCTTGGGCAACAGCCTGTTCCAGATCCTCCGGCGATGCGCCGACGAGCCCTGCCAGTTCCTCGGCGTTGGGTTTGATGACGTCCGGCGCTGCGTGGCCGAATGCTGCGGCCAGCGCGTCGAGCGGACGCTCGGAGGTGTCGACCGCGATCCGACAGGGCGACGACGCCAACCGTGCGACGACGTCGGCGTACCAGTGGTCGGGCACGCCGGGCGGCAACGATCCGGAAAGCACGACCCACGAGGCGGTTTCGGCATGTTCCACGACCGTCCGGGTCAGCGCGTCGAGTACCGCGCCGTCGAGTGGGGCGCCGGGCTCGTTGAGCTTCGTCGTGGTGCCGTCGGTCTCGGTGATCGCCAGGTTGGTCCGCACGGCGCCGCTGACCGGCACGCAACGGAAGCTGACGCCGGCAGCACGGAGGGCGGTCACCATGGGGTCGGAGTCGGCGGCGGGCAGGACGGCGATGGCTTCGAGGCCCGCAAGTGACAGCGCGCGGGCGACGTTGACGCCCTTACCGCCGGGCTCGGTGGTGGCGGACGTGACGCGGTGCACGGCGCCCCTGGTCAACGGCGCGCCGAGCATGACCGTGCGGTCGATGCTGGGGTTGGGGGTCACGGTGACGATCACGAGGGGCCTCCGGCGCAGACGACCTCGACGCCTTGTTCGGTGAGCAGGTGGCGGTCGGCGTCGTCGAGCTCCGTGTCGGTGATGAGGGTGTCGACGCTCGAGATGGGCGCGAAGCTGACGAAGTCCTCCCGGCCGACCTTGCTGGAGTCCGCGGCGACCACGACATAGTTGGCGGACCGCACCATGGCGCGCTTGACGGCGGCCTCTTCGCCGTCCGGGGTGGACAACCCATGCCGCACGCTGATGGCGTTGGTGCCGATGAAGGCGATGTCGACGCGGATCGAATCGAGCACGCGCAGCGCCTGTTCTCCGACGGCGGCCTGGGTGACCCCGCGTACGCGACCGCCGAGCAGTTGCAGTGACACCGAGTCGATGGCGGCCAGCCTGGCGGCGATGGGCACGGAGTTCGTGACGACGACGAGCTCGCGGTTGGTCGGAAGCAGGGCTGCGATGCGCCCCGTCGTGGTGCCTGCATCGAGGAGCATCGAGGCGCCAGTGCGGGGCACGTAGTCGATGGCGGCCGCGGCGATCGCGTCCTTGAAGTCGGAGCGGGTGGACTCCCGCTCGCCGACGCCGGGCTCGACGAGGTGCAGCGCCCGTGCGGGCACCGCGCCGCCGTGAACCCGTCGCACCACCCCGGCCTTGTCGAGAGCGGCCAGGTCCCGACGCACCGTTTCGGTGGTGACGTCGTAGGTCTGGGCGAGCTCGGTGACCGATGCGCGGCCGTTGCTGATCACCAGTGCGGCGATCGCTTCTTGGCGCTCTTCGGCGTACATCGGGCTCCGTATGTGTGGGAAATCGGCCGTTGAAATGTTGGTATATGTTGTTTTACTCCCGACTGTGTTGACTTGTCAATGATTTCTTGTAATCTGACTCACATGAGTACGTCGCCCACGACCACATCACAGGCGCCCACCGAGTACCCCGCGGGCACGGTCCTGCAAGGGGTGCCTGCCGTGGCGGGCGTGCAGTACGCACCGGTCATCAGGCCGGGTGCCCGCCCGCGCGTCGAGGAGGCGGTGACGCCCGCGCTCGACGAGTCCGCACGTCCTGCGGAGGCCGCCCGCTTCTCGGCGGCCGCGGGTGCGGTCGCGGCGCGGCTGAGGGAGCGGGCCGCGCACGCGACGGGGTCGGCCTCGGAGGTGCTGGCGGCGACCGCCACGCTGGCTCAGGACAGGGCGTGGATCGGCGCCGCGGAGAAGCGGATCGGCGAAGGTAGCACGGCAGTGGGCGCCGTCATCGGAGCCGTCGAACAGTTCGTCACGATGTTCACCCAGCTCGGCGGCCTGATGTCCGAGCGGGTCACCGACCTGCGCGACATCCGCGACCGCGTCGTCGCCGAACTCAACGGGCTACCCGAACCCGGAGTGCCGGTGCCCGACGTGCCGTCGATCCTGTGCGCCGAGGACCTCGCGCCGGTCGACACCGCAGGCCTCGATGCATCCTTGGTGGTCGCGCTCGCGACGACGCTCGGTGGGCCCACCAGCCACACCGCGATCATCGCCAGGCAGCTGGGCATTCCGTGCGTGGTGGCCGTCGACGGTCTTGACGCGGTACCCGCGGGCACGATGGTCATGGTCGATGGCACGCTCGGCACCATCACCGTCTCGCCCGACGCCGACGCGGCCACGGGTGCAGTCGCCGTTGCCCAGCGCGATGCCGACCTCGCCAAGCAGTGGAGCGGGCCAGGCGCCACCGCTGACGGCCACCGGGTCGCGATCCTGGCCAACGTCCAGGACGGCGCGGCGGCGCGGTCCGCCAGTGCAACACCCGCGGAGGGCATCGGCCTGTTCCGCACCGAACTCGGTTTCCTCAACCGCGACACCGAACCCACCGTCGACGAGCAGGCGGCCATCTACGGCGAGGTGCTGACTGCGTTCGCCGGCCGCAAGGTGGTGGTCCGCACCCTCGACGCAGGATCGGACAAACCGCTCAAGTTCGCCGGACACCCCGATGAGGCCAACCCGGCGCTCGGCGTGCGTGGCATCCGCATCGCGGACGGAAACCCCGGCATCCTCACGCGGCAACTCGAGGGCATCGCCGCCGCGGCGCAAGCGACGGGTAACGAGCCGTGGGTGATGGCGCCCATGATCGCCACCGCCGCCGAGGCCGCGGACTTCGCCACGCAGTGCCGAGCCCATGGCCTGACCCCCGGCGTGATGATCGAGGTGCCCGCGGCCGCCCTGTTGGCCTACCGGATCCTCGAGCACGTCGACTTCCTGTCGATCGGCACCAACGACCTGACGCAGTACACGATGGCCGCCGATCGGATGTCGGCCGAACTGGCCACGCTCACCGACCCGTGGCAACCCGCGGTGTTGGCCCTGGTGCAGATGGCTGTCGAAGCCGGCGTCGCGGTGAACAAGCCCGTCGGCGTCTGCGGCGAGGCGGCGGCCGATCCACTGCTGGCGTGTGTGCTGGTCGGGCTTGGCGTGTCCTCGCTGTCGGCGGCTGCGGCCGCGATCGCCGGGGTCGGAGCCAAGCTTGCCCAGGTCACGCTCGCGCAGTGCCAGGCCGCCGCGGCGGCGGCGATGGATGGAGCCACGGCGGCCGAGGCGCGTGCGGCCGCGATCGACGCGCTCGGATGACCCTGGAATAATCGGACCGCAGTCCGGTTGTATGTGGTAGCTCTTCAATGCCTCAGGAGGTACCGATGCCAGCCGTGACCGCAGATACGTTCACCCTTCCCCGCATCGCCGGACCCACGGTGACGCAGCGCGACCGGCCGGTCCGGTCGATCACCACGGGGCCACGCGGGTACGAGGGCGACGGTTTCCCCGTCGTGCGTGCATTCGCGGGGGTCAGCGCCGCCGACCTCGACCCGTTCGTCCACATGGACCAGATGGGCGAGATCGAATACCAACCAGGCGAGCCGCGCGGCACCGACTGGCACCCGCACCGGGGCTTCGAGACCGTCACCTACATGATCGACGGGCGCTTCGCGCACCAGGACTCCCACGGTGGCGGCGGACTCATCACCGATGGGGCCACGCAGTGGATGACCGCAGGCGCGGGCATTCTGCACATCGAGACCCCGCCCGCCGAACTCGTCGAGCGCGGCGGCGTCTTCCACGGCATCCAGCTGTGGGTCAACCTGCCGCGCAAGGACAAGTTCGCGACGCCCAGGTATCAGGGCATCGAGGGCGGGGACGTGGAGCTCCTGGCATCCGAGGACGGCGGCGCGCTGGTGCGCGTCATCGCAGGCGAGGTCGAGACGCAAGAAGGAACCCGGCACGGTCCTGGTTCAACGCACACCCCAATCAGCTTGGTACACAGCACCATTCAACCCGGTACCAGGCTCGATCTCCCGTGGAACCCGGACTTCAACGCCTTGGTCTACGTGCTATCCGGCCGCGGCACCGTTGGCCCGTCGGCGCAGCCAATCGAGCAGGGTCAGCTGGCCGTGCTCGGGGCAGGCGATCGGATCACCATTGCCGCAGCGGCCCAACAGGATTCGAACCGACCTTCGATGGAGGTGCTGATTCTCGGCGGTCGACCGATCCGCGAACCCGTCTTCCACTACGGACCATTCGTGATGAACTCCAAGTCCGAGGTGGTCCAGGCGCTGGAGGACTTCAACGCGGGCCGGTTCGGAACCATCCCGCCCAACGCATTGCGGCCTCACCGCTCGACCCGCTAACTCGCGACTTCGGCGCGTCTTCGTTCGCTAACCGAACGTCAGCGCGCCGAAATCGCAAGGGGGGCGACGGGTTCGGGGTAGAGCAGTTCGAGTTCGCCGAGGCTGGCCGCGACGGTGACGAGCGGCAGCGCTGCCGACACCGACAGCACGCTCCCGTCGGATTCGGCCCGCAGCGCCAACACGAAGTCGTCGCCGATCGGCCCGTGGTCGGCGGCGGGGTCGGCGCCACTCAGCCGCTCGCACACCGACGAAGCGTGCGCCTCGAGCACCCGCCGCACCCGGGGGTAGGCCGTCAGCGGCGGGGGCACGACGTCGGCGATCAGTTCGGCGGCGGCCCGGAGTCGCACCGCGTGGTTGGCAGCCCGAATCACGGGGGCGCGGTGGTCCGTCGACCCGCCGCTCTCCGAAAGGTATTGCCGCACCGCATCATCGAGGGTTCTCGACGCCGTCAGCGCGTCGTGGCCGAGCGCAGTGACCTGGTCGTTGGCCCCCTCGTGGGCGCCGTGGGTGACCCGCCGCACCGTCGCCGTCAGATACCGCGCCCCTGCGGCATAGGCCGCGTCGACGGTCCTGGCCACCCGCGCCTTGGCGCCCCGCGGCCAGAGTAACGCCGACACGACCGCACCCACCGACGCGCCGACGACCACGTCCTCGATGCGGATCAGCCCGACGTTCCACCCGGTCGGCACGATCAGATTGAAGATGATCAGCACCATCATCGTGAACATCGCCTGGCCCGCCACGAACGACGCCACCTCGGGCACGTAGGCGGAGCCGAACGCGACGATCGGCAGCATCACCCACATCACCGGGGGATCGACGCCCATCAACTCGATGAAGACCGCTCCGAGAACGAATCCGATCGCCGTGCCTCCGACGGCACGCAACACCCTCGTTCCCGTGGTGAGCGCGCTGCTGCGCAACACCGACATCGCGCCGAGCACGACCCAGAAGCCGTGCTGCACGGGGAAGACGTGCGTGATGGCGACGGCCGCGGCCAGTCCGAGACCCGTGCGCAGGCTGTTGCGCACGACCACGGCGCGGGTGGCGACGAAGCCGGTCGTCAGAGAGGCGATGGCCTCCGATTCCGAAAGCACCCGATCGGACGCCCCGCTCTGCGGCAGCCGGCGGCCAAGCACCCTGGCCCACACCGGGCGCGCATCGGCCGCCGCGGCCAAGCGGATGACGCGTCCCGTCGCGCCGACGCAGGCGGAGATGGTGCGCATCCTCAGCAGCCGTCGCCCCGAGCCGATCGCGGCGGCGTCGCTTGGCTCGCCAAGGATCTCGACGATGTCGTCGCGGTAGCGACTCTGCGCCAACGTCCGTTGTTCGTCGAGGGCCGTCATCAGCGCATCCTGGTGGGCGGCCCGGTCGGCGCCCTTCGGTGCGCGCAGCACGTCGCCACTCTCCCGAAGCACGCGCACGATCGGGACGCGTAGCTCGAAGAGCAGGACCCCGGTGTTGTCGGCGATGCGATCCGACAGCCACTGCAGGTCGTCGACGACGCGCACCAGCGCTCGGCTGCCCGCGGTCAGCCCGACGGGCCGGTAGTCGGCACCGAGGAAGTTGGCGCGCAGTTCGCCCATCGCGGTCGAGACGTCCTCGGCGGACGCCTTGCCTTCGAGTCGGTCGGCCAGGGTTCGGCACACCTGTGCGGCGTGCCTGCGCAGTTCGTCGTGGTGTCGCGGTGGGAGCAGGAACATCGCCGCGGGTACGGCGAGGCCCAGCGCGATCGCCCAGCCGAGCAGCCGGTCCGGGATCGGACCGGGCGGGGTGCAGGCGGGCAATACGAACGTCAGCAGCGTCGAGCGCTGTCCGGCCGCGACGATTTCGCTGAGCACCCCCGAGAACGTCACCGCGAAGCCGAGCACGAACATCGTCGTGACGGCCAGCCATGGGATTGGCGCGACCAACGAACCAAGCGTGATCAAGACGACGCCGTTGAAGCCGAGCCCGCAGTACGCGACCGCCCGTGCAGGCCGGTTGCCCGGAAAGTCGACGGTGATCAGCAACGCCACCGACCCGAAGATGGCGTACATGGGGGTTTGCGAGCCGCCGCCCACCGCGAACCCGACGGCCGCGGCGACCGGCAGCACGATCGCCGCGCGGATCGCCCGTCTGAACGCGTCGCGCTCGGGGTCGCGTTCGTCGATTCGATCGACCGCGGACGTGAGAAGCAGATGGGCCCGGCGCCACGAGACGGCCGGGGTCAGCATGCTCCGGATGCTAGCCGTGCGGGCCCTGCTTCCGAGTCAGTCCGAGACAGTCGGTGGGGTGTCGGGGGCCGTGCTGAATCGACCCTCGTCCAACGCGCCGAGCAGCTGTGCCGCGATCCAGGTCAGGTCGTCGTGATTGCGTGGCACCAACGTCTGCTCGTAGCCCACCAGCAGGTAGAGCCCCCATGCGGCGAACAGGCGCGCTTGGTGTCTGTGATGCAGGATCTCGAGGGCCGACTCGCGAAGCACGTCGAAACGCTGTTGGTCGACAGCGGCTTGCACGGCGTGCACGTCGCTGTCGATCGAACTCCACACCCGGATCGCGGCCTCGGCCCCGTGTGGGAGCGCGAGGGCTTCGTTGATGAGCCTGTCGATGCGCACGCGTGGGTTGGATTCGGATTGGACGGCCTCGATGATGCCCACCGTGCGCGCCTGGACCCAATGCGCGACGAGGTCCTTCGTGTAGACCGGCCAGCTGGCAAAGTAGTGATAGAAGGAGCCGGTGGTGACACCGAGCCGATTGCACACCTCGGCAAGCTTCAGCCCACCGTAGCCACGGTCGGACAGCACTTCGAGCCCCGTGTCGAAGTACGCCTCCCGAGAAACGACGCCAGCCACGGATGTCACCCTAGTTGCCCTACCTGTCCGTGGACCCGGATGTTCGGCGCTCAGCTACGTCGGACATTCGTAATATTTCGCTGACCTGCGTCAATTTGCGGGGTCGTTCGTTTGCTGAGCGAGTTTCATTGACGGTCCCGCAACCAATTCACATCGAAAGGCCAGGTGTCATGTGGCACAATTTGACCGTGCCGTATACCGCGACCCGGGGTCCAGGACGTCCACCTGCAGCGAAGGCTGCTGAGACCCGTGAGCGCATTGTGCGGGCGGCACGTGAAGTTTTCAGCGAACTCGGTTATGACGCAGCAACATTCCAGGCCATTGCGATTCGCGCCGATCTCACCCGTCCGGCGATCAACCACTACTTCGCGAGCAAGCGCGTGCTCTACCGCGACGTCGTCGAGAAGACCAACGAGCTGGTGGTTGCCGCGGGCATGGAGAAGGCCCATGGCGAGACGGGCCTTCTGAGACGACTTTCAGCCTTCTTTTCGGCCGCCATGCAGGCCGAATCCCGGGATCGTTCGGCCGCCGCATTCCTGGTGACGTCCGTGCTCGAGTCCCAGCGGCATCCCGAGTTGAGCCGCGACGAGCACAACTCGCTCAAGGCTTCCCGCGCGTTCGTCACCTGGGCCGTCACCGATGCCATCGAGCGCGGCGAGCTGACCACGGACACCGACGTCGCCACCCTGGTGGAGATGTTGGTGGCAGTGATGTGGGGCATGGGCTTCTATGCGGGCTACGTCGGCGGCCACGACGAGTTGACCATCATCGTCGACACGCTGGAGAAGCTGTTGGGCAACAAACTCTGGAAGATTTCGGGATAGCTCGAGCCAGCTTCGGCAACCTCCGTTCCTTACCGAATAGCTAAGCTAAGTTTTGCTAGGTAGCATGGTGGCCACCTTCCCGGCGCCGTGCCGTGCGCCCGACTCGACTGGAGACACATGAGTTCGCTGCGCTCGCATGACGACACCTGGGACATCGCGACCAGCGTGGGATCGACTGCGGTGATGGTCGCGGCGGCGCGCGCCAAGGAGACGTCGAAGGCCGATCCGCTGATCCGCGATCCGTACGCCAAGTTGCTGGTTGCCGGTGCGGGCGCTGGGGTGTGGGAGGCCATGCTCGACGACGAGTTCATCGCGAAGGTCGCCAACGAGGACGCCGAGGCCGCCGCGATCTTCGAACACATGAGCAGCTACCAGGCCGTGCGGACGCACTTCTTCGACGAGTTCTTCACCGCCGCGACCTCCGCAGGGGTCCGCCAGGTCGTGATCCTCGCGTCGGGGCTGGATTCGCGGGCCTACCGGCTGGACTGGCCCGCGGGCACCACGGTCTACGAGATCGACCAGCCCAAGGTGCTCGAGTACAAGTCCTCAAAGCTGGCCGACAACGCCGTGCGGCCAACCGCGCTGCTGCGCCACGTTGCGATCGACCTGCGGCATGACTGGCCGAATGCGTTGCGCCAAGCCGGTTTCGACGCATCGGTACAGACGGCCTGGTTGGCCGAAGGACTGCTCATGTATCTGCCGGGCGATGCGCAGGACCGATTGTTCGAGCAGGTCACCGAGCTCAGCGCGGCCGGCAGCCGCATCGCGATCGAGACCGTCGGCGTCCAGGCCGAGGACCGGCGCGAGTCGATGCGCGAACGGTTCCAGCAGCTTCGGGACAAGTTCGGCATGGAAGAGCAGGTCGACGTCGCAGAACTGATGTACCACGACCTCGACCGCGCCGACGTCGCCGAATGGCTGGACTCCCACGGATGGACGGCCGCGGGCGTGACGTCGCAGGACGAGATGCGTCGACTCGGCCGCTGGGTGCTGCCGGATGACACCGACCAGAAGGCGTTCTCGACGTTCGTCACGGCGCAGCGGCACTGAAAGCGGCGGCCAACTGACCGCGCCCTGTTCGCCAACCACCTGGTTGGTTAGGATCGTGGGCGCACGTGAGGAGCATCAATCGATGGAGCCTCGGGTCAGGAACGGACGTCAGGAAGGGCCTTGCCATGACCGCCGAAACCACCGCCGCACCCACCTCCGCCCCCTCCGCCGTCGACATCCCGGCCGTCGTCGCCCGGCTGCGCAAGACCTTCGCGACCGGCCGCACCCGCGACGTCGGATGGCGCAAGCAGCAGCTGCTGGCGCTGGAGAAGATGGTCACCGAGAACGAGCCCGCCATCGCGGCCGCGCTCGAGCAGGATCTGGGCCGCAAGCCGTTTGAGGCCTGGTTGGCCGATATCGCCAGCACCGCGGGTGAAGCCGCCGATGCCGCCAAGAACGTCGGCAAGTGGACCAAGCGCAAGCACCGGCTGCTGGAGAAGGCGCAGCTGCCAGGTCGCGCCTGGATCGAGTACGAGCCGTTCGGCACGGTGCTCGTCATCGGGGCGTGGAACTTCCCATTCGCGTTGACGCTCGGACCCGCCGTCGGCGCGCTCGCCGCAGGAAACACCGTCGTGCTCAAGCCGTCCGAGGTGTCCCCGGCGTCGTCGGCGCTGATGGCCGAGTTGGTGCCCAAGTACCTGGACAACGATGCGGTCGCCGTGGTCGAGGGTGACGGGGCGGTCAGCCAGGAGCTCATCGCGCAGGGCTTCGACAAGCTGTGCTTCACCGGCGGCACCGAGATCGGTCGCAGGGTCTACGAGGGCGCGGCGAAGCACCTGACCCCGGTCACTCTCGAGTTGGGTGGCAAGAGCCCGGTCATCGTGGCCGCGGACGCCGACATCGCCGTCGCCGCCAAGCGCATCGCCTGGACCAAGCTGATCAACTCCGGCCAGATCTGCATCGCGCCGGATTACGTGCTGGCGGACGCCAAGATCCGCGACGAACTCGTCACCAAGATCGGGGAGGCCGTCGCAACCTTCGAGGCAGGCAACTTGGGCGGCAAGCGCATCGTCAACGAACGTCACTTCGGACGGCTGACCTCGGCGCTGGCCGCCACCAAGGGCAGCGTCGCAATCGGTGGCGGCTCAGATGCGACGGCCATCGAGATCCAGCCGACTGTCGTCGTCGACCCCGCCGTAGACGAGCCGTTGATGACCGACGAGATCTTCGGGCCGATCCTACCGATCGTCACCGTTCAATCGCTGGACGAGGCAATCGATTTCGTGAACTCGCGGCCCAAGCCGTTGGCCGCCTACCTGTTCACCAAGTCCAAGGCCGTCCGCGAACGGGTCATCAAGGAGGTGTCGGCTGGCGGCATGCTGGTCAACCACCTGCTGTTCCAGTTCTCGACCGCCAAGCTGCCGTTCGGCGGCGTGGGACCGTCGGGGATGGGCGCCTACCACGGTAGGTTCGGCTTCGAGGAGTTCAGCCACCGCAAGTCGGTGCTGACCAAGCCCACCCGACCCGACTTAACTGCCATGATCTACCCGCCGTATACAGAGAAGGCGTGGAAGCTGGCGCGCAAGCTCTTCTAAGCGTCGGAGAGCAGGAGCGCAGCGACCCGGGAGTGTCCCGGTAGCTCGTCAACGTCGAACTGGATCATTTTTAGCGAAAGGAACTTCATGCCCGGAGTGCAGGATCGCGTCATCGTCGTCACCGGAGCCGGTGGTGGGCTCGGACGTGAATACGCCCTGACCCTCGCCCGCGAGGGCGCCAGCGTCGTGGTCAACGACCTCGGTGGAGCCCGCGACGGCTCCGGCGCCGGACACAACATGGCCGATCAGGTCGTCGACGAGATCAAGGCGGCCGGGGGCCGCGCCGTCGCCAATTACGACAGCGTCGCCGAGACCGAGGGCGCCGAGAACATCATCAAGACGGCCGTCGACGAGTTCGGCAAGGTCGACGGCGTGGTGAGCAACGCGGGCATCCTGCGCGACGGCACGTTCCACAAGATGGCGTTCGAGGCCTGGGACGCCGTGCTCAAGGTCCACCTCTACGGCGGGTACAACGTGCTGCGGGCCGCGTGGCCGCACTTCCGCGAGCAGAGCTTCGGCCGTGTGGTGGTCGCCACCTCGACCAGTGGGCTGTTCGGCAACTTCGGTCAGGCCAACTACGGCGCGGCGAAGCTGGGTCTGGTCGGGTTGATCAACACGCTGGCCCAGGAAGGCGCCAAGTACAACATCAAGGCCAACGCCGTCGCGCCCATCGCCGCGACGCGCATGACGCAGGACATCCTGCCGCCCGAGGTCTTCGAGAAGCTGACGCCCGAGTACGTCGCGCCGGTGGTGGCCTACCTCTGCACCGAGGAACTGCCCGATACCGACTCGATCTTCATCGTCGGCGGAGGCAAGGTGCAGCGCACGGCGCTGTTCCAGAACGACGGCGTGACGTTCGCTCACGTGCCGTCGGTCGACGACGTCGCCGCCAAGTGGGGTGAGATCACCGATCTGTCCGCGGCGCAGTCGGCCAGCTTCAAGCTCGGCTGATTTTCCGGTGAAGGCGCTTGTCGCGCAAGAGCTTTCCGGACCGGCTGGGTTGGTCTACACCGACGTCGACGAAGTCTCGGGCGACGGCATGGTCGTCATCGACGTCGGTGCGGCCGGGGTCTGCTTCCCCGACTTGCTGCTGATCCGCGGCGAGTATCAACTCAAGCTCGATCCGCCGTTCGTCCCTGGAACCGAGGTCGCGGGGGTGGTACGGTCTGCGCCCGCTGATTCGGGGTTCGCGGTAGGGCAGCGGGTCTCGGGGTTGGCGATGCTCGGCGGCTGGGCCGAGCGGGTGGCCCTGCCCGCCGACAGCGTGATGCCCACTCCCGACGGCGTTGACGACGGCGCAGCGGTATGTCTGCTCGGCAACTACTACACGATGTACTTCGGGTTGGCGCGCCGCGCTGCGCTCCTGCCCGGCGAGACTGTGCTGGTACTCGGCTCGGCAGGCGGCGTGGGCACCGCGGCCATTCAGATCGCAAAGGCGATGGGCGCCACGGTGATCGCGATGGTGCACCGGACCGGCGCCACCGAGTTCGTCGAATCATTGGGCGCCGACGTGGTGCTACCGCTGACGGACGGCTGGGCTCAGGCCGTTCGTGAGCACACCGGAGGCCGTGGCGTGGACGTCGTCGTCGACCCGATCGGTGGGGATGCCTTCGACGACGCGATCCGGGTGCTTGCGACCGAAGGTCGGTTGTTGGTGCTGGGGTTCGCGTCGGGAGGCGGGATTCCGACGGTCAAGGTGAATCGGCTGCTGCTGCGCAACGTCAGCGTGGTCGGCGTCGGATTGGGCGAGTTCATCAACCGCACGCCCGGCGCGCAGGCCGAATTCGGCATCGGGTTGGGCAAGCTCGTCGATGCGGGGCTTCGGCCGCCGCCGCCCGTGCGCTACCCGTTGTCCGGGGGACGCGCCGCGCTGGAGAGCTTGGCCAACGGTGGCGTGCTCGGCAAGGTCGTGCTCGAACCATAGGGCCGCAGCTGGGCCTCCAATTGGTTGGCTTCCGTAACGAATTTGCCCGTATATCGCTCAGCCAAGCCATTTTCGTTTCGGTTCGACCGGAGAAACGGCTCCGTGAACACGGTCCTGCGGCTCGCTGCCAACTTGAGGGTCAGCCCTGTGATGTGCGTCACATGCCTCCTACCAGTAGGGATGTATCGGAATGCCAATATATTACGGTCTGTATATGTTGTGCAAAACATCCCGATAGTATGTAATGAGTTGGTCCAGGGAGTGGCAGCCTGGTATCTAGCAAATACCGAAATCTGCGCTACCCGGCGGACGACGGCAGCCGAGAGCCGGGACGCCTCGTACCTGTTCACTCGATCTAGACAGCGGTAGGGCATGCGAACGACAGACGAACTCGAATGGGATCTAGCAGTTGACTTCGTATGTGTTGGCGCAGGAGCAGGCGGATTGGCCGCCGCGATCGTCGCCGTGGACGCCGGCGCGAGTGCCTTCGTCGCGAGCTTCGGTCGACCACTCGACGGGATAGCTCGCAGCCGTTTGGATCGCACGTTGGGGATCGAAGTCGCTGACCGGGAGACCACCGGGTACCTGACATCGTTGACCGAGGACCTCGAGCCGAGCGAGTCCGACGACGATGTGCCCGTGCTGGTTGCGGGCGATCTGATACCCGTGTCCACGAAGAAGCCTGGCAAGAAGGACCAAGTCCCGCCGTTCTTCGGCGGACGCCTTGGCGACTGGGCAGCAGAGTGCGTCGCATCCCCCTTCGGGGTCGTCTACAGCCGGGTGATCACCGACGCTACGGCTCCGAGGAGGTCACGGTCCGGCGCCATGGTCGAGGTGGCGCGCATCGGCTCACTCGAACTGGACCCCGACGCACCCGCTCCGACACTCGACCGATGGCTGTCGTCCGCGGCGAGTGATCGGGGCATCGACGTGCACGACGAGATTCGGTTGCAGCGCCTGGTGTTCGAGGACGGACAGGTCGCCGGTGCGGTATTCGACACCCCGACCGCCACCCTGGCCGTACAGGCGACACACGGCGTGATGTTGGCTTGCGACGCCGATGGCACGAACATCGCGACACCCGTGGTCTCGTCGGTGCCTGCGCCGACGACCGCGGAAGTGTGCCTGGTCCGCGAGCCCCTCAGCCGTTTCAGCCGGATAGAACTGCACGTCAACGAATCGAGCGTGCGATCCCGCGTCAGCGCACGGCGTAGGTAGCCGTCCGCACGGACGAGTCGTGCTGTGACATTCTTTGCAAGATGACCGGATTGAATCGTCCGCAGGCATTGGCCTTCGACGTCTTCGGAACCGTGGTCGACTGGCGCAGCAGCATCATCGGTGAACTCGAGATGTTCGGGGAGCACCATGGACTGGCCGAGGATTGGGCGACGTTCGCCGACGACTGGCGGGCCGGTTATCCGGCGGCGATGGATCGGGTCCGCAATGGCGAGCTTCCGTGGTTGAACGTCGACACGCTGCATCGCCTGATCCTCGACGAACTGCTCGATCGAGCCGGAATCGAACCCCTGCCCGACGACGACGTCGACGAGCTCAACCGGGCGTGGCACCGGCTCGATCCGTGGCCGGACTCGGTCGAAGGGCTCACGCGCCTGAAGCGGCGATTCGTGATCACGACGCTGTCGAACGGGAACCTGTCCCTGCTGACCAACATGGCCAAGCGGGCCGGACTGCCGTGGGACTGCGTGATCTCCGCCGAGCTGTTTCACCACTACAAACCGGATGCCGAGGCTTACCTCGGATGCGCGGAACTGCTCGACGTCGCGCCTGAGGAGCTCATGCTGGTTGCGGCGCATCCCAGCGACCTGCGGGCGGCGCGGGACGCGGGCCTGATGACCGCGTTCGTCGCCCGGCCACTCGAACGTGGGCCTGGCCGCCGGCTGCCGAGGGTGGAAGACGGCGAATTCGACTTCACCGCAGGCGACTTCCTTGACCTTGCGCGGCAACTCGACCCACCCCAATAGGCTCGGAAGCATGAGCACCGTCGGGATCGTCGGAGTTGCGGTGGCGATCGCCGTCGGCCTGATCGGCATTCTGGTGCCGCTGGTGCCCGGCAGCATTCTGGTGCTCGGGGCCATCGCGGTGTGGGCGTTCTTCGAGCGGACGACGGTGGCGTGGGTGACGCTCGGTATCGCCGTGGTGATTCTCGGGGCGGCACTGCTGGTGAAGTATCTGTGGCCGATGAAGCGGATGCGCACTGCGGACGTCGGCACGTGGAGCCTGCTGGCGGGCGCGGTGCTCGGCATCATCGGATTCTTCGTCGTCCCGGTGGTCGGGCTGGTCCTGGGTTTCGTGCTCGGCGTCTATCTGGCCGAACTGGCGCTGAGGCGCGACCACCGGTTGGCATGGGCCTCGACGGTGCACGCGATCAAGGGCGTCGCACTGTCGGTCGGAGTCGAGCTCGCGGGCGCGCTGCTTGCGACGATGGTCTGGGTGGTCGCGGTGTTGGCTTCCTAGAGCCGACCAGCCGCGAAACTAGCCGCTTGCGCCGCCATGCCGTTCGCGACGTAGGAACCGTGTGCAGCGGTTGGCGGCCCAGGGGGCGCGCCATTGCAGATGGTGTCGCCCTGAGCGCACAACTCGGTGGTCTTCGGAACGTACAGCGGGCCGATGGCGATCACCGGTGCGCCCGAGTCGCTCAGAAACCGAGTCGAGGGCGTGCCGAACAGTGCCACTGCGGCCACGTGGTTGGCCACCTCGGGCGGCATCGGCGGGGGAACCATGAAGGCGGGCACTCCCACGGGCACATCCGCCGACGTGACGAAACCCGCCACGGCCGCGCCCTGCGAAAATCCACCGAGCACGATGCGCGTGTTCGGGCAGTCGGAGGCCGTCGCCTCGATGCGGTTGGTGGCATCCCTGATGCCGTCGATCACCGTCAAGGCGAACTGCATGGTGTCGGAGAAGTCGGCGGCGGCGGCGTAGTTCACGGGGTAGACGTCGACGGACTTGGTTCCGGTCTTGGCCTGCAACGCGTCGACAAAACCCTGCCCGATCCCGCCGACACCAGGGGCTTCGCCCGTGCCACGGGCGAACACCACCTGCACGTCGGGGCACGCCTGCGCAAGCGCGCGCGGGGCCGTCACCGCGCAACCCGTGAGCAGGATCGCCGCGACCAGGGCGGAGAGCCTGCCGGGCGGCGGCATGCGTCGGGCGTACACGGTATCGAACTTCATGTCGGTTTCCTCACGCGCGCAAGATGATTCCGCCGATGCTACCCATGAAAACCGGATGAGACATCCGTCAGAGCTCCGCAGGCGGCTGTGTGATGGCATACCCGCGATGCCGCCGCTGCTAACCAACGATTCGATGCCACCACCAGATTCACAGTTTCACAGGAAACGTACTCGGGTACCCCGAAAATCGTCAACGGCGGCTAGCGACCATAATCAACCGCATGCCTGAAACCAAGCTCACCGTCATCTACGACAACCCCACCGACCCGGACGCCTTCGAAAGCGCTTACGAAGCAGAGCAATTGGAGGCCGCCCGCAAGATTCCCGGTTACCTCCGGTTCGAGACGTCGAAGGTATGGCCCAAGGAGGACGGCTCACCGACCCCGGCATACCGGATGATCGACCTCTACTACCCGGACTACGACGCCGCCGTTCTGGCCGTGTCTACACCGGAGGCGGGTGCGTTCTTCCAGGCGATGGGTCGGTTGTCTACGGGCGGCGTCCGCGTGTTGATGTCCGACGTCGAGGTGCCCCAACGGGCCCGCTAACCGAGCAGGTTGGACCGCAGCCGCGACACCTGATCGGCCGTCACGCCGAGCGCCTCGAGATAGTTGGCAGGCGAGCCGTACTCCTCGTCGATGGTCCGCCACGCCGCGTCCAGGTACTCGTCGCGCACCCCGAGCACCTCGTCGTTCAGCTGCGCCTCTGCGAACGTGACGATCTCGTCGGTCGGCGTTTTGACGGAGCGGTTGCGGATCGACTCGAGGATGCGCTCCCGCAGCTGAGGCACCGCGTCGTTGCTCCGCAGGAAGTCGGACACGATCGCGTCGCGATCCACGCCAACCGTGTCGAGCACCAACGCAACCGTGAATCCGGTGCGGTCCTTGCCCGCGAAGCAGTGGGTGATGACGGGTCGACCATCGGCCAGCAGCGAGATCACTTCGCGCACGGCAAGATGCGCGCCGGGAAGCGCCGGGAAGCGCAGGTACTCCTCGGTCATGAAGCGCGCCGCGGCCACCGCGACGCCCTCGTCGCCCGGCTTCTCGGTCATCATCTTCTCGAAGGCGCTCTCGTGCGGCGCCTCAGCCTGGTTGGCCTGGCTGGACGACAGTTCGTGGAACGGCAAGTGGTGAACCTCGACCCCTTCGGGCACCAGCCCCGGTCCGCGCCGTTCGAGCTCGCGCAACGAGCGAAGGTCGGCGACGTCGGTGATGCCGAGGCTCGACAGCGCTGCGCGGCCGTCGTCGTCGAGTCCGCTCAGTTCACTGGACCGGAAGAACCGGCCGGGGCGGATGCCCGTCTCCTCCGCGACGTCGCGAAAGTTCCACGCACCAGCCAGTTCCCCGCCGCTCGAGCGCACTAGGGGGTCACCGCTGCGGCGAACGCCGACTTCTCGCGGCCGAGTTCATTGCGCGCGATGGTCCGCATGTGCACCTCGTCGGGTCCGTCGAACAGGCGCATCGCGCGGTGCCAGCCGTACAGCCTGGCCAAGACGGTGTCGTCGCTGACCCCGGCCGCACCGTGCACCTGGATCGCCCGGTCGATCACGTTGCACGCCATCTGTGGCGCCACCGCCTTGATCATCGCGACCTGTTGGCGGGCGTCCTTGCTCTGGTTGCCCTGCTCGTCGATGGTCCACGCGGCCTTGTGGCAGAGCAGGCGCGCCTGGTCGATCTCGTTGCGGGACAGCGCAACCTGCTGCTGAACGACACCTTGGGCGGCCAGCGGCTTGCCGAACGCGATGCGGCTGTTCACCCGGTTGACCATCAACGCCATGGCGCGTTCGGCCACCCCGATGGCGCGCATGCAGTGGTGAATGCGACCCGGCCCCAAGCGGGCCTGTGCGATCACGAACCCGCCGCCCTCCTCGCCCAGCAGGTTCGCCACCGGCACCCGCACGTTGTCGAAGCTGAGCTCACAGTGCCCGTGCTGGTCCTGCCAGCCGAACACAGGCAGCGACCGCTCGACCGTCACCCCGGGGGTGTCGATGGGCACCAGGATCATCGACTGCTGCTGATGGCTGGCTGCGTCGGGGTTCGTGCGCCCCATCACGATGAGGACCTTGCAGCGTGGATCGGACGCACCCGAGATCCACCACTTGCGGCCGTTGATGACGTAGTCGCCACCGTCGCGCAACATGGTCGTCTCGATGTTGCGGGCGTCGCTGGAGGCCACTGCTGGCTCGGTCATCGCGAAGGCGCTGCGGATCTCGCCGTTCAACAACGGCTCGAGCCACTGCTTGCTTTGTGCCTCGGTCGCGAACAGGTGCAGGGTCTCCATGTTGCCGGTGTCCGGCGCCGCGCAGTTGGTGGCTTCGGGCGCGAGCTCCATGCTCCAGCCGGTGAGCTCGGCCAGCGGCGCGTACTCCAGGTTCGTCAGCCCGGACTCCGACGGGAGGAACAGATTCCACAGACCGCGGTCCTTGGCCAGCTTCTTGAGCTCTTCGACGACCGGCGGCACCGTGTGGTCTTCGGGGCCCGCGGCGTGCCGGTAGGCGTCATACGATTCCTCTGACGGGAACACGTGCTCCGTCATGAACTCGGAGAGCCGATCGTGGTAATCCTGACCCTTGGCTGACATCGCGAAGTCCATGACCGTCACGATAGACACCCGTCAATCGCCGAGTACCGTCACCTCTCCCGTCGCGCCGTCGACTTCGATCAGGGCACCCGTCGGCAGCCGCGTCGCCGCGCCGCGTGCGTTCACCACGCACGGCACTCCGAACTCCCGCGCGACGATCGCCGCGTGCGATATCGGGCCGCCCAACTCGGTCACGACCGCCGCGGCGTAGGCGAAGGCCGGGGTGTATCCGATGTCGGTGACCTTTGCGACCAGGACCTCGCCCGGTTGAAGGTCGTCGATGTTCCACGGTTGTACGACCCTGACCCGCCCGCGGGCTCGGCCCCCGCCCACGCCGAGGCCGTGCAGGGTCTCCCCGCTGCCAAGCGCGGCGGATGGAGCGGGCGTCGGCCGCCACTGGCCGCTGAAGGCCTCGGGCGGCAGCAGCTGTTCGAGCGCATGCTGCTGCGCCCTGCGCCTTGACACCACGGCGGCCAGGTCGGGTGGTGGAGCGTCGAGTTCGTCGACGAGCAGGTAGAAGACGTCATCGACGTCGGTCAGCTGGCCGTCGGCGACGAGTCGGCGCCCGTACTCGCGCAGCAGGTTGCGCAACACCCAGATGGCCCGCACCATCCGATCGCGTCGCACCTCGCGTTCGCGCAGCTGGCTGGCGGCCGCGGCCCCGACGGGATAGATCCACTTCGGGACGCCGGACTTGTCGGCGACTCCCCGCGGCCCGGCCGTCAACGCCTTGGCCACGATCCGCATCAACAGCGCAGGGTCGTCGGCATAGGTGGTGCTGCGCATCTCGACCTCGCCAGGTCCCCGATGACCGATGACGGCCAACTCGCGGCGCAGCGCCGCCACGAACGCCGGTGCCTGCGCGGCAAGCGTTTCGATTTCCACGTCCGGCTGTGCGAGGAGTTCGGCGGCCATCGGATCGCTGCGGGCTTCGGCGACCAGGCGATGCACCGCGTCCAGAGACTGCGCGCTGGCCAACTCGGGGCCCGTCGTCGGCATCACGCCACGGCCGGACAGCAGCCGCAGGATCACTCCGTACGCCGTGGACACCAGGATCGAGGCCGACGCCAACACCCACCCGTGCACCACGTCATCGCGGGCCCGCAGCATCAGCGTCCGCAGTTGGCGGTCGTCCATGTCCGCGGCGCCGGCCGCAGTCGACTCCAGCTTCGCCACGTCGCCCACGAAGTCGCGGGTGTCGCGGAAGGAGCCCGCCGAGAGCACCAGCAGGTTGTTCGCGAACGTCGCGACGGCGCGGAGCTGCTTGGCCACCCCCCGATGCTCGACCGGTGGGCGTTCGCTTCCGAAGAGTTCGAGGCCCTCGGCGGTGCGTCCGAAGAACCCCGAGAGGATCAGCTCGGGGTCGACCAGCGGCACGGTCTGCGCCATGAAGTGGCCCGAGGTGAAGCCCGCATACAAGCGGTGGCCGAAGACCCCGGTGGTTCGGACGGACATCTCGCGCTGCACCACCCCGCCGGGTCGCAGCCGCGCGGCGATCACCATGGCCGCGGCCCGCGTGCCGAGCACCGACACCGACGCCGAGGAAGGCGAGAAGGGACCGGGCAGCGCCTCGGACAGGTTGGTCGCCACGAATGCGGGGAAGCGAGGATCGATGGGCGTGTCGAACTCGCCGTTGGCGTTGACGACGCCTGCGGGCACCGGGGCCACTCCGTCGGGCGCAGGCGCGTCGAAGGCGGGGATCTGCCGCACTCGCGGCAGTCGCCACGGCAGGGCAAAAACCTTGCCGACCTTGCCGCCGAAAGTCATCCGCCCGCGACACACCAGCGCGAAGTCGGCGACGCACTCCGCAGCACTCCACGTAGTCGGCGCGCTGGTGTCGAGCACGGGCCGACTTTCGCGCGCGCGGCGTCCGGGCATCCGGAGCACCGGACGCCCGACGGCGTGGGCGACCTCGCGGGTGGTGGTGTGCCCGTCGGCCGCGACGTCGACGGTGCCCGCGGCCAGGTCGGGGTCCAGCAATGCGTGCACGAACACGCGCTGGACGTCCTCCGGATGGACCACCTGCAGGGGCAGGTCGGCCGTTCCGTCGTCGCTCACCACTGGGCCGACGAACAGACGCAACGTAGCGTCGTCGACGTTGCGGCCCAACATCATTGCCGAGCGGATCACGATCACGCCGGGATGCTCGGACTCCGATGCGACGACGATGCGGCCGATCCCCGCTGCGACCGCGGTGTCCACCAATACGGCGGTCTCCCCGGCGTCCGGCCCGCAGTGCGCGACCGCGTCAGCTCCGACGAGCACGTGCTTGAGCGTCGCGGCGTCGGCGACGTCAGCAGTGATGAAAACCACTGAGCCCGACCAACTCTCGGGACGATGCAGACCGATCCCGACGACGTCGTGCCCGAGACTGACCAGACGCGTGGCGACCCCCTGGCCGACGGGACCGTCGACTCCTGCGATGACAACCCTCATCGGCGCTAGTCGGTGTCAGATTCGTCGTTGAACGCGGCGAGCAGGTCTTGGAGGTCCATGTCGGCGATGTCCTGCGTGCGTCCCTCCGGCTGGGCGCCGGGCTCGGCGCCACCGTCGTCGTTGGCGAGGTTCAGCAGCATGTCCAGCACGCCGGCCTGGCGCAGCCGCTTGATCGGTATGGACGCCACCACGCGTTGCAGTTCGGCCTCGACGGCGTTGGCGGTGGGGCCCGCCTCTGGTTCGTCGCTGAGCTGGGTGCGGAAGTACTCCGCCAACGCAGCCGGGTTGGGGTAGTCGAAGATCAGCGTCGGCGAAAGCGTCAGCCCCGTCGCGGCCTTGAGCCGGTTGCGCAATTCCACGGCCGTCAACGAATCGAAGCCGTGGTCCTGGAACGCCAGGTCGGCTCCGATCGCCTCCGGCGAGGGCAGCCCGAGCACCGTCGCCATGTGCGAGCGCACCAGGTCGAGCAGCACGCCGTGCTGTTCGTCGACGGGCAGCCCGGTCAGTTGGGCGGCCAGCGCCGAACGCGATTGCGCCGCGGCCAGCGAGTCGCCGACCTGACGGCGGGCCGGACCCGAGATCAACTCGACGAACATCGGTGGCAGGGTCCCCGCCGACGACTTGACGCGCAGCGCGCCGCGGTCGATGCGGGCGGGCACCAGGAACGGCTCGTCGACCACCAGCGCCTGGTCGAACAGCGCAAGCGCGTCGTCCACCGGCAGCGCGAGGATGCCGTCGCGGTTGAGCCGGGCCAGGTCCGCCGACTGCAGATGGCCGGTCATTCCGCTGGCCTGCTCCCACAGTCCCCACGCCAGCGACATCGCGGGCAGGCCGTTGGCGCGGCGCTGCGCGGCCAGCGCGTCGAGGTAGGCGTTGGCCGCCGAGTAGTTCGCCTGCCCCGAGCCGCCGACCAGGCCGGCCATCGACGAGAACAGCACGAACGCCGAGAGTTCGAGGTCCCGCGTCAACTCGTGAAGGTTGTCGGCCGCGTCGACCTTGGCCCGCAGCACGGTGTCGACCCGCTCCGGGGTCAGCGAGGTGACGACCGCGTCGTCGATGACACCTGCCGTGTGGAAGACCGCCGACAGCGCACGCCGGTGATCGATGCCTGCCAGCACCTTGGCCAACGCATCGCGGTCGGACACGTCGGCCGCCACCACCGCGACGTTGGCGCCTGCCGCGGTCAGTTCGGCGACCAGTTCGGCCGCGCCGGGGGCGTCCGGGCCACGCCTTGACACCAGCAGAAGCTCGCGGACGCCGTGGTTGGCCACGACGTGGCGTGCCACCGAGGCACCTGCCATGCCCGTGCCCCCGGTGATCAGCACCGTGCCCGCCGCCCACGCGTCGGGCATCATCAAGACGACCTTGCCGATGTGACGGGCCTGGCTGAGGTGCCGCAGCGCGGCGGGTGCCCGACGGACGTCCCACGTCGTCACCGGCAGCGGACGCAGCACGCCCGTTTCGCTCAATCTGGATACGCCGGAGAGGATCTCGGCGACGCCGTCGGCACCGGCCTCGAACAGGTCGAAGGCGCGGTAGCGCACGCCGGGATGGGTCGCGGCGACGGTATCGACGTCGCGGATGTCGGTCTTGCCCATCTCGAGGAACGTCCCACCGCGCGCCAGCAGGCGCAGGGACGCGTCGACGAAGTCGCCCGACAGCGAGTCCAGCACCACGTCGACACCACGGCCAGCCGTGACGGACCGGAACTTCTGTTCGAAGTCGAGGGTTCGCGAGTCGCCGATGTGAGCTTCGTCGAAGCCCATGGCCCGCAACGTGTCCCACTTGCCGCGGCTGGCGGTGGCGAACACCTCCAGTCCCCAGTGCCTGGCCAACTGCACGGCGGCCATGCCGACGCCACCTGTCGCGGCGTGGATGAGCACCGACTGACCCCGTTGCACGTCCGCCAGCCCGCGCAGCGCGAAGTACGCGGTGGCGAAGCCGACCGTGAAGGCTGCGGCCTGGGCGTCGCGCCAGTCCGGGGGCACCGGCAGCACGACCCGCGCGTCGGTGGTGGCGACGGTGCCAGTGCCTTCTGGGAAGAGCCCCATCACCCGGTCGCCGACGGCGACACCCGCCACGCCGGAGCCGACCTCGGTGACGACTCCGGTGGCCTCGATGCCCATCACGGCGTCGCCGGGGTAGAGCCCAAGAGTGATCATCACGTCGCGGAAGTTGGCGCCGATGGCACGTATCGCGACCCGGATGCGGCCGGGTTCCAGCGGCGCGTCGGCGTCGGGAACCTCCTCGAGCACCAGGTCTTCGAATGTTCCCGACGCGCTCGACTTGTCCACCGCCAGCCGCCACGGCACGGCGGCTGGCGGTGGGGTCAGGAGCGCGTCGGCAGCCCGGCTGGGCACCACGCGCGCGATGTGCATGACGCCGCCGCGGATCACGACCTGCGGTTCGCCGGTGGCAACGACCGCGGTCGCGTCAACTGCATCTACCGGACCTTCAACATCCGTGTCCACCAAGACGATTCGGCCGGGATGCTCGGTCTGCGCCGCGCGGATGAGCCCCCATGCGGCCGCACCGGCCAGGTCGGTGAGGTGCTCACCAGGAAGTGCCACCGCCCCGCGCGTGACGACGACCAGTGCGCCCCCAGGCTCGGCCAGCCAGGACTGCACCCGTTCGAGCGCCAGGTGGGTGGTGGTGTGCACCCCGGCCGCCCCGTCGTATTCGGCTGGGCCGCTACGTAGGTCGAATACCCGGACCTCGTCGTCGGGGGGTGTCACCGATTCCGGTGTCAGCGGCGCCCACACCACTTCGAACAGCTCGCCAGCACTGGTGCCGCCACCGACCGCGGCGGCCAACTGCTGGGCCGACACCGGACGGGCCACCATCGCCGCCACCGAAAGCACGGGCAACCCGAGCCCGTCGGCCAGGTCGATCGACATGGAACTGGGCCCTGTCGGAGCGATCCTCGCGCGCACCGCAGAGGCGCCGGAGGCGTGCAGCGACACCTTCTGCCACGAGAAGGGCAGCTGGAGTTCGCCGCTCTCCATACCGAGCACGACCGCGTGCAGCGCGCCGTCGAGCAACACCGGGTGTACGCCGAAGCCGTTGGCCTGCAGGTCCTTTGACATCTTCACTTCGGCGAACACCTCGTCACCGCGGCGCCACATCGCCGTCAGCCCCTGGAAGGCCGGTCCGTACTGGTAGCCGCGGGCCGAGAGCTCGGCGTAGGCGTCCGCGACGTCGACCTCGCGCGCTCCGACCGGCGGCCACACCGCGAGCTCGGCGCCCGGCGCGGAGGCGTCGGTACCGAGTTCACCCTCGGCGTGCAGCGTCCACGGTGAACCGTCGCTACGCGAGAACACCGAGACGACGCGGGCGCCACCGGCATCGGCGGCGCTCACCACGACCTGGACGGCTACGCCTTCGGGCGGCAGCACCAGCGGCGCGTGCAACATCAGTTCCTCGACGACGCCGCAACCGACCTCGTCGCCTGCACGGATGGCCAACTCCACGAACCCGGCGCCCGGGAAGAGCACGACGCCACCGACCGCGTGGTCCGCCAGCCACGGCTGCGTCGCCACCGAGAGTCGGCCCGTGAGCACGACGCCACCCGACTCCGGGTTCTCGATGACGGCGCCGAGCAACGCGTGCTCGGTGCCGCTCTGTCCCAGCCCGACCACGTCAGTCGGCCCGGCGCCGCGGCCGGACAGCCAGAACTGACGGCGCTGGAACGCGTAGGTCGGCAGGTCGAGCAGCCGGCCACCGTCGCACACGCTGCGCCAGCCGACGTCGACTCCGGACACGGACAGTTCGGCTAGTGCGGTCAGCAGCGTGGCCGGCTCGGAGCGGTCCCTGCGAAGCACCGACGCCGCAAGGGGTTCGGTGCTGACCAGCGTCTGTTCGACCGACGCCGTGAGCCCGCTCGCGGGCCCGACTTCGAGGAAGCGCGTCACGCCAGCAGCGGCGAGCGCCGTGACGCCGTCGGCGAAGCGCACGGCCTCACGGACGTGGCGGCCCCAGTATTCGGCCGTGCCGAAGTCCGGCGCCGCGACCGCACCGGTGAGGTTGGACACGACCGGGATCATCGGAGCCGAGACCTCCATGCCGCTGGCGACGGTGTTGAACTCGAGCAGCATCGGCTCCATGAGCGAGGAATGGAACGCGTGCGAAACGGCCAGCCGGTGGACGCGGCGGCCCTGCGTGCGCAACGTGTCGGCAATCGCCGAAACGGGTCCCTCCGGCCCGGAGATGACCACGGAGCCAGGCGCATTGACCGCCGCCAGGTCGACGCCGTCGCGCAGTAGGGGGCGCACCTCGTGCTCGGCGGCCGCGACGGCGAACATCGCGCCGCCCTCGGGTTGCCGCTGCATGAGCCTGCCCCTGGCGACCACCAGCGCGGCCGCGTTCTCCAGCGACAGCACGCCCGCCACATGCGCCGCCGACAGCTCGCCGACCGAATGGCCGATCAGGTAATCCGGTCGTACGCCCCATGATTCGAGCAACCGGAACAACGCCACCTCGACCGCGAACAGCGCGGGCTGCGCGAACTCCGTGCTGTCCAGCAGGGCGTCGTTGGCACCCCACATCACGTCGCGGATCGGCCGGAGCAGGTGCCGGTCCAACTCCCGTGCGCACGAGTCGAGCGCCTCGGCGAACACGGGGTACGCCGTGTGCAACTCGCGGCCCATGCCAAGCGCCTGGCTGCCCTGGCCGGGGAAGACGAAGGCGGTCTTGCCCGCGACGGTGGCACGGCCGCGGATCACGGTGTCGGAAGCCTTGTCGTCGGCCAGGCTCGTCAAACCCTTGCGCAGCTCGCCGCGGTCGGCGCCGAGCACCACGGCGCGATGTGCGAACGTCGCCCGGCCACCGAGCGTCCAGCCGACGTCGGTGACGTCGAGTTCGGGGCGGGCCGCGACGTGCTCGGCGATCCGGCGCGCCTGATCCGCCAGTGCGTCGACGGACTTCGCGGACAGCGTCCACGGAGTCAGGGCCGGGTGCGCGATGAGCGGCTGGTCGGGTTCATCAGGCGACTGCTCGATGATGACGTGGGCGTTGGTGCCGCTGATGCCGAACGACGAAACCCCGGCCCGGCGCACGTGGCCGTTCGCCGGCCAGGCGACAGGTTCGGTGAGCAGCGAGATCGCGCCCATCGACCAGTCCACGTGCGGGCTCGGCTGGTCGACGTGCAGGGTCGCCGGTAGGGCTTCGTGCCGCATCGACATGATCATCTTGATCACGCCCGCCACGCCCGCCGCGGCCTGGCTGTGACCCATGTTCGACTTGATCGACCCCAGCCACAGCGGGTGGGGCCGGTCTTGCCCGTAGGTCGCGAGCAGGGCCTGCGCCTCGATCGGATCGCCGAGCGTGGTGCCGGTGCCGTGCGCCTCGACGACGTCGACGTCCGCGGGCGACAGGCCGGCGTTGGCCAGCGCGGCGCGCACGACCCGCTGCTGCGATGGGCCGTTGGGGGCCGTCAAGCCATTGGACGCGCCGTCCTGGTTGATGGCCGAACCGCGTACGACCGCGAGCACGTGATGGCCCAGTCGGCGTGCGTCCGAAAGTCGTTCGACCACCAGCACGCCGCCGCCGTCGGCGAACCCGGTGCCGTCGGCCGCGCCAGCGAACGCCTTGCAGCGTCCGTCGGAGGACAGTCCGCGCTGCCTGCTGAACTCGACGAAGATGTCGGGCGTCGCATTCACCGTGACGCCGCCTGCGAGCGCGAGATCGCACTCGCCGAGCCGCAGCGCGTGTACCGCCATGTGCAGTGCGACCAACGATGACGAGCACGCCGTGTCGATCGACACCGCGGGCCCCTCCAGCCCGAGCACGTAGGAGACGCGGCCCGAAGCAACGCTGGCGGCTTGTCCGGTCAGCCGGAAACCCTCGGCGCCATCGGACGCCATGCCATAGCCTTGGGCGATGATGCCTGCGAACACGCCGGTGGCGCTGCCCCGCAGCTGAGCGGGATCGAAGCCGCCGCGTTCCAGTGCCTCCCAAGACAATTCGAGGAAGAGTCGCTGCTGGGGGTCCATCGCCAACGCCTCGCTCGGCGATACCCCGAAGAACGATGCGTCGAAGCCCGCCACGTCCTCGAGGAATCCGCCGGTGCGGGCGTACGACTTGCCCGGTGCGTCGGGGTCGTCGTTGAACAGCCCGGCCAGGTCCCACCCACGGTCGGTTGGAAAGTCGGTCAACACGTCACGGCCCTCGGCGACCATGTCCCACAACGATTCCGGCGAGTCGACGCCGCCCGGATAGCGACAGGACATACCGACGACCGCGATCGGCTCGTCGAACACCGATAGCGCTGAAGGGGCGTGCTCGACGGGCTGGGTGGCGCCGGCGAGCTCCTGGCGGATGTAGCCGGCAAGGGCCGCGGGCGTGGGGTAGTCGAAGATCAGCGTGGGCGACAGCGCGAGCCCGGTCGCGACCTTGAGCCGGTTGCGCAACTCCACTGCGGTCAGCGAGTCGAAGCCGTGATCGGAGAACGCGAGTTCGGCGGCGATGGCATCGGGTTCGGTGTTGCCGAGCACCGTGGCCATGTGCGAACGAAGCAGGTCGAGCACGACGGCCTGCTGTTCGGGCTCGGCGAGGCCGCCAAGGCGCTGGGCCAGAGCGGACTTCGACTTGGCGGCGGTCAACGAGTCGTCGACCCGGCGGCGCGCGGTGGAGGTCGCCAGCTGGCTGAACATCGGCGGCAGCACACCCTGCGCGGATCGGGCGCGCAGTGCGCTGCGGTCGATGCGGGCCGGGGCGAGCACCGGCTCGCCGACGACCAGTGCGGTGTCGAACAAGGCCATCGCGTCGTCGGTCGACATCGCCAGGATGCCGTCGCGGCCGAGCCTGCTCAGGTCGGCCTCGGCGAGGTGACCGGTCATGTCGCTGGCCTGCTCCCACAGCCCCCACGCCAGTGACGTCGCGGGCAGCCCGTGTGCGCGCCGATGCGTGGCAAGCGCGTCGAGGAACGTGTTGGCCGCGCAGTAGTTGGCCTGTCCCGAAGAGCCGACCACTCCCGCCATCGACGAGAACATCACGAACGCAGCGGGATTGGCTTCGCGGGTGAGCTCGTGCAGGTTCCACGCCGCGTCGACCTTGGCGCGCAGCACGGTGTCGATTCGGTCAGGAGTCAACGATCCGACGACGGCGTCGTCGAGCACGCCGGTCGCGTGCACGACCGCCGACAGTGGGACGTCCGCTCCGGCGACTACCGCGCGCAGGGCATCGCGGTCGGCGACGTCGGCTGCCACCACCCGAACCTTCGCGCCAGCGTCGGTTAGTTGCGCGACCAGCTCGGCCGCGCCGGGGGCGTCCGGTCCGCGGCGCGACACCAGCAGCAGGTTCGTCACCCCGTGGTGCGCAACCACGTGGCGTGCGACCGACGCGCCCGCCATGCCGGTGCCGCCGGTGATCAGCACGGTGCCGGTGGCCCACGCGTCGGGCATGGTCATGACGACCTTGCCGATGTGGCGGGCCTGGCTGAGGTACCGCAGTGCGGCGGGACCACGGCGCATGTCCCACGTCGTGACCGGCAACGGAGACAGGATGCCCGCGTCGAACAAGGCAGAGAGTTCGACGATGAACTCGTGCATGCGGGGGCGGCCGGGTTCGAAGAGGTCGAACGCGCGATACGTCACGCCGGGGTGTTTGGCGGCGACGGCGTCGGCGTCGCGGATGTCGGTCTTGCCCATCTCGAGGAACATCCCGCCGTGAGGCATCAGCCGCAGCGACGCGTCGACGAATTCGCCTGCCAGCGAGTCGAGCACGACGTCGAAGCCGCGGCCCTCGGTGACGGCGAGGAACTTCTGCTCGAAGTCGAGCGTGCGCGAGTCGCCGATGTGATCGTCGTCGAAGCCCAACGCCCGCAACGTGTCCCACTTGCCACGGCTCGCGGTGGTGAACACCTCCATGCCCCAGTGCCTGGCCAACTGGATGGCCGCGAGGCCGACGCCACCGGTGGCGGCGTGGATGAGGATCGACTGGCCGGGTTGCACGTCGGCGAGTTCGCGCAGGCCGAGGTACGCGGTGGTGAAGACGACGAGCACCGCGGCGGCCTCGGGGTCCGTCCAGCCGGCGGGAATGGGCGCGATGAGCCGGGCATCGGCGGCGACGAGCGTGCCGGTGCCCTCGGGGAACAGACCCATCACGCGCTGGCCGACGACGAAATCCGAGACGTCGGAGGCGACCTCGGTGACCACGCCGGCGGCCTCGCTGCCGATGAGCGCGTCGTGGGTGAACATGCCGAGCGTGATCATCACGTCGCGGAAGTTGGCTGCGACGGCGTGCAGTTCGACGCGGAGGTGGCCGGGTGGCAGCGGCTGACCGGAGTTCGGAACCTCTTCGAGCGCAAGGTTGTCGAACGTCCCCGCGGTGGTGACACCAAGCCGCCACGGCTTGCCGGAAGCCGGTGGGGTGAGGATGCCGTCCGCGGCGCGGCTACGCACGACCCGCGGCGCGTGCGCTGCGCCTCCGCGAAGCGCGAGCTGAGGCTCGCCGACCGCGAGCAGGCCCGCGACGTCGAAATCAGCAACATCGGTGTCCATCAATACAATTCGACCCGGGTGCTCGGTCTGGGCGGACCGAACGAGCCCCCACACGGCAGCGCCAGCGAGGTCGGTGACGTCCTCGCCGGGGAGCGCCACCGCACCGCGGGTGACCACGACGAGCACTCCCGAAGGCTCGGCCAGCCAGGTCTGCACCCCCTCGAGCGCGCGGTGGGTGGCCGTGTGCACGCCCGAGACCAGGTCGACGGAATCGGTTGCCACCGGCTCGGATTCGAAGACGACGACACCGTCCGGCAGCGGTGGAACGGTTTCCGGCGCCTCCACCGGCGCCCACTCCACCTCGAACAATTCACCGTCGACACTGCGTCCGGCGTGCGCCAACTGGTCGGCGGAGACGGGGCGGGCCGTCATCGACCCGACGGACAGCACCGGCAGCCCCAAGCCGTCGGCGAGTTCGATCGACACCGAATTCGCACCCGTTGGGGCGATCCGCACCCGCACCGCCGACGCCCCGGCCGCGTGCAGGGTGACGTGCTGCCACGAGAAGGGCAGGGCCAACTGATGGTCCTCGGCCGCGACGGCGATGGCGTGCAGCGAAGCATCGAGAAGCACTGGGTGGACGCCGAATTCGCCCGCCTGGAGGTCCTGGGGGAGCGCCACCTCCGCGAACACTTCGTCGCCGCGTCGCCACATCGCGCTCAGGCCCCGGAACGCAGGCCCGTACTCGTAGCCGCGTGCGGCGAGCGAGGCGTAGGCGTCCGACACGTCGACGGCGACGGCGCCAGGAGGCGGCCACGCGGTGAGGTCGGTGGCCGGCGACTGGGTGCCCGAGCCGACGACCGCTTCGGCGTGCAGGATCCAATCAGTGTCATTCGCGGATTCGCCCAGAGCTCGCGAGAACACCCCAACGGCGCGTGCTCCCGACTCGTCCGGGGACCCGACGACGACGCGCAGCGCAACGCCGGAAGGGTCGACCACCAGCGGGGTCGCAAGCGTGAGTTCTTCGATGACGGGGCAACTGACTTCGTCGCCTGCGCGGATCACCAACTCCACGAACCCGGCGCCAGGGAAGAGCACGACCCCGCCCACGGCGTGATCGGACAACCAGGCCTGCGACGACACCGCCAGCCTGCCCGCCAGCACCACCTGATCGGAGTCGGGCACCTCGATGACCGCGCCCAACAGTGCGTGTGACGCGTCTGCCAGCCCGAAGCCGGCGGCGTCCGACGCACTGCCGCCGGACAACCAGAACCGGCGGCGCTCGAAGGCGTACGTCGGGAGGTCGACCAGTGCACCGCCGGAGCAGGTTTCGCGCCACGCCACCGGAATCCCGGAGACGTACGCCTGCGCGGCGGAGGCCATGAACCGGTCGAGGCCGCCGTCGTCGCGGCCGAGCGACGGCACCACGATCGGCTCGGCACCGCAGTCGGTGACCGTGTCCTCGACCCCGGCGATCAGGGCCGGGTGCGGGCTGGCTTCGATGAACGCCCGGTAGCCGTGCGCGCATGCGGTCCGGACGGCCTTGTCGAACTCGACGGTCTGGCGGATGTTGCGGTACCAGTACTCGGCGTCCAACGTGGCCGTGTCGACGAGGTCGCCGGTGACCGTGGAGATGAAAGCCGTTCGGACCGAACGTGGTTCGATGTCGGCGAGCGCTTCGATCAGCTGCTCGCGGATCGCTTCGACCTGCGGCGAGTGCGAGGCGTAGTCGACGTCGATGCGGCGCGCCCGCAGCTCGAGTGCCTCGCACTGCCGGATCAATTCGTCGAGTGCGGCACGTTCGCCGGAGACGACGACGGCCGAGCGGCCGTTGATCGCGGCGATGCCCACCCGGTCGCCGAGGTCCACCAGCAGTTCACGCGCGCGTTCGGCGCTGCACGCCAGCGAGACCATGCCCGCGGCACCGGACAGCGCCACCAGGAGTCGGCTGCGCAGCGCGACCACCCGGGCGGCGTCGCGCAGCGACAGTGCGCCTGCGACGTAGGCGGCGGCGATCTCACCCTGCGAGTGGCCGATGACCGCGTCGGGCGTCACGCCGAGCGAGCGCCACAACCGGGCCAGCGACACCATGACCGCGAACAGCACGGGCTGCACGACGTCCACCCGATCCAGTCCTGGCGCGCCGGGTGCGCCCCGCAGCACGTCGACGAGCGACCAGTCCACGAACTCCGCGAGCGCCTCGGCGCACGCGTTGAGCTCGGTGGCGAAAACCTCTGAGCTGTCGAGTAATTCGACACCCATGCCCAGCCACTGGCCGCCCTGGCCCGGGAACACGAAGGCGGTCTTGCTGGCGGGGGTGCCGTGCCCGCGGATGGTGTGGGGACCGAAGTCGTCGGCGGCCAGTTCGGCCAGCCCGGCGATCAGCGCGGCGTGATCGGCGCCGAGCACCACGGCGCGGTGCTCGAAGGTCGCGCGGCCGGCGAGCGTCCAGGCCACGTCGCGGTCGTCGAGGCCGGGGTGGGTGTCGAGTTCGGCCGACAACCGGGCGGCCTGCGCCGCAAGCGCGGTTGGGGACTTGGTCGACAGCACCCACGGCAGAATCGGAGCAGGTTCGGCCGTCGGCGGATGGGCGGTTGCCGCCGCCTCTTCTACGATCACGTGGGCGTTGGTACCGCTGATTCCGAACGACGAGATGCCAGCCCGCCGTGGTGCCGCCGACGTCCACGGCATCGCCTCGGTCAACAGCCGGACCGCACCCGCCGTCCAGTCGACGTGCGGGCTGGGTTCGTCGACGTGCAACGTCGCAGGAAACGTCTGGTTGCGCATCGCCATGATCATCTTGATGACGCCCGCCACGCCCGCCGCGGCCTGGGTGTGGCCCATGTTGGACTTCACCGAGCCCAGCCACAGCGGCGTCGACCGGTCCTGCCCGTAGGTCGCCAACAGCGCCTGCGCCTCGATCGGATCGCCGAGCGGGGTGCCCGTGCCGTGGCCCTCGACGACGTCCACGTGCCCGGTCGACAACCCTGCGTTCGCCAGTGCGGCGCGCACCACGCGCTGCTGAGACGGGCCGTTCGGAGCGGTCAAGCCGTTCGACGCGCCGTCCTGATTGACCGCGGAACCCCGGACCACCGCCAGCACCTGATGGCCATTGCGCAACGCGTCCGACAGCCGTTCGACGGCCAGCACGCCGCCGCCCTCGGCCCAGCCCACCCCGTCGGCAGCCCCCGCGTAGGGCTTGCAGCGGCCGTCGGGAGCGAGCCCGCGGTGGCGGCTGAACTCCACGAAGATGGTCGGAGTGGCGTTGACCGTGACGCCGCCTGCCAGCGCAAGGTCGCACTCGCCGAGCCGAAGCGCCTGCACTGCCATGTGCAGCGCCACCAGTGACGACGAGCACGCGGTGTCGATCGACACCGCGGGACCCTCGAGGCCCAGCACGTAGGCCACCCGGCCCGAGGTGACGCTGGAGGTCATGCCGGTGAGGCGGTAGCCCTCGATGCTGTCGGCGGACATTCCGTAACCGCCTGCGATGACGCCGGCGAATACGCCGGTTGCACTGCCCCGCAACGAAGTTGGATCGATACCGGCGCGTTCCAGCGCCTCCCACGACAGTTCGAGCAGCATGCGCTGCTGGGGGTCCATCGCGAGCGCCTCGCTCGGGGCGATGCCGAAGAAGGTGGCGTCGAAGTCCGCCACGTCATCGACGAAGCCACCCGTCCGGGCGTAGGACTTTCCCGGGGCATCCGGATCCGGATCGAACAGCGATGCGGTGTCCCAGCCGCGATCGGGGGGAAACTCGGAGGTGACGTCCCGTCGCTCGGCCACCATCTGCCACAGGCGTTCGGGTGAATCGACCCCGCCCGGGTAGCGACAGGACATCCCGACCACCGCAATCGGCTCACCCGAGCGGTCCAGGAGCGCCCGGTTCTGGGTCTTCAGCCGCTCGACCTGGACCAGGGCCTTTCTGAGCGCTTCCGTTGCGTGTTCGAGTTGGTTGACCATGCGGTCCTATCTGTCGTCTGACCGTCGTGCCGGGCGGTGGCCCCCCAGCATTCGGTTCTGGAGTATTCGGCACCAGGCCCGGATTGGATGGGCTCGAGCCTGCGTTGGGTACCCGGTGGGTAGCGCGGTCCTGACCAGGCCCGACGAAGGGGTGATGGCATGCCGATCGGTGAGACAGCGACCAATGCGGTGCTGTTGCGGACGAATTACGTGGCCAGGGGTCATGAGCTTGGGCAAATGGTACGTAGGGCGCCGCTCGTGATGCGCGGCCCCCTGCGGCTTTCTACGGCTTTCTACGGCTTTCCTAGGGGGTTCCTGACGATTCAGTGAACTCGGCGCCAACGCCAACGCCCCCATGGCTCGATGCAGCAGCCTGGAGCCGAACCACCGAAAGGGACAACCCTGCAATTCATTGCCCGTCTTGCCCTCGCGGCACCGAGATCGATCATTGCCGTCGCCACGTTGCTCGTGATCGGTGCAGGGTTCTTCGGCGTTCACGTCACCCAGTCTCTGTCGGCGGCGGGGTTCCGCGCGCCCGATGCGGAATCGTCGCAGGTCGCGGACATGATGTCGAAGACCTTCGGTCAGGGTGACGTGCAGATGGTGTTCGCCGTCACCGACGGCACCGGCGGAGCCCGCAGCACCGCGGCACAGGCCGTCGGCACGAACCTGGTCGGTGGGCTGGAGACGCTTCCGTTCGTCGCCGACGTGACCTCGGCGTGGACGGCGCCGCCCCCGTTGGCGGGCGGCCTGATCAGTGGCGACGGCAAGACCGGGCTGGTCGTGGTTGGCATCACCGGCGACGGAAGCGCGACCCAGCGCGACGCGAAGGCGCTTGCCGATCGCTTCGCCGGGCCCCGCGGTGACCTCACCGTGACGGCAGGCGGGCCCGCGATGGCCTACGTCGAGATCAACGCCCAGTCCGAGCGCGACCTGATGGCCATGGAGGCCCTGGCCATCCCGTTCAGCTTCCTGGTGCTCGTCGGCGTCTTCGGCGGCCTGCTGGCCGCGGCGGTGCCCCTGGCAGTCGGCATCTGGGCGATCGTCGGGTCGATGGCCCTGCTTCGCGTGCTGACGCTGTTCACCGAGGTCTCGACGTTCGCGTTGAACCTCACCATCGCGATGGGCCTGGCCTTGGCCGTCGACTACACGCTGCTCATCCTCAGCCGATACCGGGAGGAGCGGGCCGCGGGCGTCGACATGGACGCCGCGCTGCTCGTCACGATGTCGACGGCGGGCCGAACGGTGCTGTTCTCCGCGACGACGGTCGGACTGTCGATGGTGGCGCTGGCCATCTTCCCGATGTACTTCCTGAGGTCGTTCGCGTTCGCGGGCATCACTGTGGTGGCGCTGACCGCGCTTGGGGCGTTGGTGCTCGCCCCCGCCGCCATCGTGCTGCTTGGCAGCAGGCTCGACGCGCTCGACCTGCGCCCGCTCGCCCGTCGTTTGGTGCGCCGTGCGGCACCCGTCCCGCAGGAGCGCGGATTCTGGTACCGCACAGCGCGATTCGCGATCCGGCGGTCGGTCGTCGTCGCCATCGCAGGCACCGTCCTGCTGCTGACGCTCGGTGCGCCGTTCACGCACGTGCGCTGGGGCTTCCCCGACGAGCGCATGTTGCCCGAATCGGCGTCGGCGCGACAGGTCGGTGATCGGTTGCGCGACGACTTCGCATACAACCCAGGCACCGCGATGACGATCGTGGTGCCCGACGCCTCCGGGGTCGAGGAGCGCGAGCTCGCCCGGTTCGCCCGCGATCTTTCGTTGACGGAGTACGTGGACACGGTCTCGGCCCCGACGGGCACGTACGTCGACGGTGTCCAGAAGGGGCCGTCATCGGCGCCGACCGCGATCAAGAACGGCAGCGCCTACCTGACGGTGAAGAGCACCCCGCCGCCGACGGCCGCCGACGACCGGCCCAGCCAACTCGACTGGATCCATACGATCACCGGGCCCGATGGCCGCGCCTTCCTCGTCGGCGGCAGCCAGCAGGTCACCGCCGACAACGCCGCGGCGATCAACGCCCGGCTGCCGCTGGTGCTGCTGGTGATGGCGGCCATCTCATTCGTGCTGCTGTTCCTGCTGACGGGAAGCGTCGCACTGCCGCTCAAGGCGATCCTGCTCAACATGCTGTCGCTGACCGCGACGTTCGGCGCCCTGGTGTGGATCTTTCAGGACGGCGCGCTTGGGGCACTCGGTACGACGGCGACGGGTGCGCTGGTCGCGCAGGTGCCGGTGCTGCTGTTCTGCGTGGCCTTCGGCTTGTCGATGGACTACGAGGTGTTCCTCATCGCGCGAATCCGCGAGTACTGGCTGGCTTCGGGGCAGGCCACCCAGGCCGACAATGACGAGGCGATCGCCATGGGGTTGGCCCGCACCGGTCGCATCGTGACCGCCGCCGCGCTGTTGATGGGCATCTCGTTCTCGGCGCTGATGGCCTCGGAGGTCTCCCTTATGCGCATGTTCGGGCTCGGCCTGACACTTGCGGTCCTCATGGATGCGACGTTGGTCCGGATGTTGATGGTGCCCGCCTTCATGCACCTGCTTGGTCGACGGAACTGGTGGGCGCCTGCCCGGATGGCTCGCTGGCACGAAAGGTTCGGGATTCGCGAGGTGGCCCCTGCGCGGCGCGTCTTGCGGACGGGCGGCAGGCACCGGGCCGTCAATCCCCGTTCGTCACGGGCGGGTGTGGGAAGCTGACGCCGTGACCGGCCCGGCGCATGGCGAGAAAGTGACCGTGGTGGTGGGTGACGACCACCCGCTGTTCCGCGATGGTGTGGTTCGCGCGCTGGTGTCCAGCGGCTCGATCGACGTGGTCGGCGAGGCCGACGACGGACTGGCGTCGCTCGAACTCATCCGGGCGCACCGGCCACAGGTGGCACTGCTCGACTACCGGATGCCCGGCCTTGACGGCGCGCAGGTCGCCGCCGCGGTGCGCCGCGACGAATTGCCGACCCGAGTGCTGTTGATCTCCGCGCACGACGAATCGGCCATCGTCTACAGCGCGTTGCAGGAGGGTGCGGCGGGCTTCATCTCCAAGGAGTCCAGCCGCTCCGAACTCGTCGACGCCGTGCTCAACTGCGCGAAGGGCCGTGACGTCGTCGCGCCCAATCTCGCCGCCGGATTGGTCGGCGAGATTCAACGCCGCAAC
>JAOPVI010000090.1 GCA_025966225.1 Mycobacterium sp.
AGCACCTGCAACCGCCTGATGGCCTCCTCCATGGTGTCGTCGCGTTTGCAGAAGGTGAAGCGCACCAAGTGATTCCAGTCGTCGATGTGCGGCGAGCCCGGATCGCAGAACGCCGACATCGGAATGGCGGCGACGCCGGCCCGCTCGGGAAGCTCTGCACAGAACGTCGTGCTGTCGGCGTAACCGAGCGGGCGCGGGTCGGCGCACAGGAAGTAGGAGCCGAAGCTGTCGTGCACGACGAACCCGATGTCGTTCAGTGCGCCGGCCAACCGGTTCCGCTTGGCCTGGAACGACTCCCGGAGGTCGGCCACCCACGCGTCCTCGTTGTCGAGCGCGTAAGCTACGGCGGGCTGGAACGGCGCCCCGCCGACGTAGGTGAGAAACTGTTTGGCCGCCCGCACGCCAGCGATGAGTTCACTTGGCCCGCAAGCCCATCCGATCTTCCAACCGGTCACGTTGAACATCTTGGCCGCGCTCGAGATCGTCACGGTGCGCTCGGCCATCCCTGGATAGCCGGCGAGCGGAAGATGACGGCGGCCTTGGGGATTCGAGAACACCAGCTGCTCGTACACCTCGTCGGTGATGACGAGCAGGTCTTGGCTGACGGCAAGCTCGGCGATCGCATTGAGTTCGGCGTCGGAGGCGACCATTCCGGTGGGGTTGTGCGGCGAGTTGACGATCAGCGCGCGGGTGCGCGGCGTGATCGCTTGGCGCAGCGCGTCGACGTCGATGGCGAAGCCACGGCCGTCGGCCACCAGCGGTACGGCCACGCGGTGACACCCGGCCATGGCGATGACGGGGGAGTACGAGTCGTAGAACGGCTCGATGACGAGCACTTCGGAGCCCGGTTCGACGAGGCCGATGACCGATGCGGCGATGGCCTCCGTCGCTCCGACCGTGACGAGCACCTCGGTGTCCGGGTCGTAGCTGACGCCGAAGTGACGTCGACGCTGTGCGGCGATGGCCTCCCGCAGCGGTTGGATGCCCAGCCCCGGCGGGTATTGGTTGACGCCGTCGGCGATCGCATGCTCCGCCGTCTTCAGCATCGCGGGCGGTCCGTCTTCGTCGGGAAAGCCCTGGCCGAGGTTCACCGCGCCGATGCGTGCGGCCAACGCCGACATCTCGGCGAAGATCGTTACGGCGTACGGCTGCAGCCTCGATACCGTCATGAGAGCCGAGCCTAATGGGAATGAATCCGCGGCCGACGGCGCTGACGGCGTCATGACCTACACGCTCGCTCATGACGCGGCCCTGTTGCGGCCCATCCGGATCGGCGACACGGCGGCCGAGAATCGAATCTTCATGTCGCCGTTGACCCGATCGCGGGCGCAAGCGGACGGCACGCCGTCGGAGCTCGCCGCGCAGTACTACGCACAGCGCGCTGCCGCGGGCCTCATCATCACCGAGGCGACGGCCGTGTCGCCGGCCGCCAACGGCGCTTACCTCAACACTCCGGGCAACTACACCGACCGGCACCAGCAGAAGTGGGCGGAGATCGCGGATGCGGTGCACGGGGCCGGTGGCCGCATGTTCATGCAGCTGTGGCACGTCGGACGGATGGGTCATCCCGACATCAGTGGCGTCGAATCCGTCGCACCGTCGGCGGTTGCGGCCGAGGTGTCGACGCACACGCCGACCGGCAAGAAGGCGCTTCCGGTGCCCCGCGCGTTGGCCACCGAGGAACTCGCTCCGATCGTCGAGCAGTTCCGGGCAGCCGCGCGCCGGGCGATCGACGCCGGGCTGGATGGCGTCGAGATCCATGCCGCCAACGGCTATCTGTTGCATCAGTTCGCCTCCGACGTCACCAATCGGCGCACGGATGCCTACGGCAGGTCGCCGGAGAACCGGGCCCGCTTGACCGCGGAGGTCGTCGAGGCCGTCGCCGCGGAGGTCGGGGCGGGTCGCGTTGGCCTGCGCATCTCGCCAGGGAACACCGCAGGCGACATGCGGGAAGTCGACGAGGTGAGCGTGTACGAGGCGCTGCTGACCCGCATCGCTCCGCTGGACATCGCCTACCTGCACGTGCTGATCAATCCCGACGTGCCCGCGTTCGGTGCGCTTCGCGGGCTCTGGTTCGGACCGCTGGTGTTGAACACCGGTCGTGACGTCGACACCAGCTTCTGCCAGCTGGAGGAGCTGGCCGAGTGGGGCGTGATCAGCGCTGCCACGGTGGGGCGGGCGTTCCTGGCCAATCCCGACCTCATCGATCGGCTGATCGTGGGCGCCGAACTCAACGAGCCAGACGTCGCGACGTTCTACGCGCCAGGTCCGGTGGGCTACGTCGACTATCCGACGATGGATGCATTCACCGAACTCGAATCGGCCTGACACCTTCCGCGAGCAGACACAAAAGCCCCTGAATCGGCCCGATTCAGGGGCTTTTGCGTCTGCTCGTCGGCGTAGCCGGGGGTCGCTGAGCGGCCGCCCAACCAACGGGTTGGGAGGAGGCTGCTAGGCTCGCCAACGCGAGGACTAAACCTCCGCGTGGGCTTTCTTCAGCTGGGAGTCTGCGTATCCATATTCCCTAAGGACCTGGAGAGCCAAAACATGTCCGAAGAAGCCTTCATCTACGAGGCGATCCGCACGCCGCGTGGCAAGCAGCGCGGCGGCGCGCTCAACGAGATCAAGCCGGTCAACCTGGTTGTCGGCCTGGTCGACGAGATCCGCCACCGCCACCCCGACCTGGACGAGAACCTGATCAGCGACCTCATCCTGGGTGTCGTGTCGCCCGTGGGTGACCAGGGCGGCGACATCGCGCGCACCGCGGCGCTGGTGGCGAAGCTCCCCGAGACCACCGGCGGCTTCCAGCTGAACCGGTTCTGCGCCTCGGGCCTCGAGGCCGTCAACACCGCCGCGCAGAAGGTGCGTTCCGGATGGGACGACCTGGTGCTGGCCGGCGGCGTCGAGTCGATGAGCCGCGTGCCGATGGGTTCTGACGGCGGTGCCTGGGCGTCCGACCCGGAGACCAACTACCGGATCGGTTTCGTGCCCCAGGGCATCGGCGCCGACCTGATCGCCACCATCGAGGGCTTCTCCCGTGAGGACGTCGACGCCTACGCCGCACGGTCGCAGGAGCGCGCCGCGACGGCGTGGTCGGGTGGCTACTTCGCCAAGTCCGTCGTGCCGGTCCTCGACCAGAGCGGGCTCGTGGTCCTCGATCACGACGAGCACATGCGGCCCGGGTCGACCGTGGAGAGCCTGGGCAAGTTGAAGACCGCGTTCGACGGGGTCGGCGCGATGGGCGGCTTCGACGACGTGGCGCTGCAGAAGTACCACTACGTCGAGAAGATCAATCACGTTCACACCGGCGGCAACAGCTCGGGCATCGTCGACGGCGCCGCGCTGGTGCTGATCGGCAGCGAAGCAGCGGGCAAGTCGCAGGGGCTGACCCCGCGGGCCCGCATCGTGGCGACCGCCACCAGCGGCGCGGACCCGGTCATCATGCTCACCGGCCCCACCCCGGCCACCAAGAGGGTGCTCGACCGGGCGGGCTTGACGGTCGACGACATCGACCTGTTCGAGTTGAACGAGGCGTTCGCGTCGGTGGTGCTTAAGTTCCAGAAGGACCTGAACATTCCCGACGAGAAGCTCAACGTCAACGGCGGCGCCATCGCGTTCGGCCACCCGCTGGGCGCCACCGGCGCCATGATCACCGGAACCATGGTCGACGAACTCGAGCGCCGCGGCGCTCGGCGTGCCCTGATCACGCTGTGCGTCGGCGGCGGCATGGGTGTGGCCACCATCATCGAGCGAGTCTAGGAAAGAACATGGCAGAGAACACGATTGAGTGGGACAAGGATGCCGACGGCATCGTCACCCTGACGCTGGACGACCCGACCGGGTCGGCCAACGTGATGAACGAGCACTACAAGGAGTCGATGCATAACGCGGTCGAACGCCTTGTCGCGGAGAAGGATTCGATCACGGGCGTGGTGATCGCCAGCGCGAAGAAGACCTTCTTCGCCGGCGGTGACCTGAAGGGCATGATCAACGTCGGCCCCGACAACGCCGCTGAGTCCTTCGCCGAGGTGGAGTACATCAAGGCCGACCTGCGCAAGCTGGAAACCCTCGGCAAGCCAGTGGTGGCCGCCATCAACGGCGCCGCGCTCGGCGGTGGCCTCGAGATCGCGCTGGCCACCCATCACCGCATCGCGGCGGACGTCAAGGGTGTGGTCGTCGGCTTCCCCGAGGTGACGCTCGGCCTGCTGCCCGGCGGGGGCGGCGTGGCCCGCAGCGTGCGCATGTTCGGCATCCAGAAGGCCTTCATGGAGGTGCTCAGCCAGGGCACCCGCTTCAAGGCCGACAAGGCCAAGGACCTCGGCCTGGTCGACGAATTGGTCTCCAGCGTCGAGGAATTGGTGCCCGCAGCCAAGGCCTGGATCAAGGCCAACCCGGACGCCTTCGAGCAGCCGTGGGACAAGAAGGGCTACAAGATGCCCGGCGGCACCCCGTCGAGTCCGGGGCTGGCGGCCATCCTGCCGTCGTTCCCGGCGCTGCTGCGCAAGCAGCTCAAGGGTGCGCCGATGCCCGCCCCGCGGGCCATCCTGGACGCGGTCGTCGAGGGCGCGCAGGTGGACTTCGACACCGCGAGCCGTATCGAGAGCCGCTACTTCACCACGCTGGTCACCGGCCAGGTCGCCAAGAACATGATCCAGGCGTTCTTCCTTGACCTGCAGACCATCAACGGCGGCGGCAGCCGGCCCGACGGCATCGGCAACACGCCGATCAGCAAGATCGGTGTGCTCGGTGCGGGCATGATGGGCGCCGGCATCGCCTACGTCTCGGCCAAGGCCGGGTTCGACGTCGTGCTCAAGGACGTCAGCATCGAGGCCGCCCAGAAGGGCAAGGCCTACTCCGAGAAGATCGAGGCCAAGGCCCTCGAGCGGGGCCGCACCACGCAGGAGAAGTCCGACGCGCTGCTGGGCCGCATCACGCCGACTGCCGACGCGGCCGACTTCAAGGGCGTCGACTTCGTCATCGAGGCCGTCTTCGAGTCCGTCGAACTCAAGCACAAGGTGTTCCAGGAGGTCGAGGAAGTCGTCGAGCCCAACGCGCTGCTCGGGTCGAACACCTCGACGCTGCCGATCACGGGTCTGGCGACCGGGGTGAAGCGCCAGGAGGACTTCATCGGGATCCACTTCTTCTCCCCGGTCGACAAGATGCCGCTGGTCGAAATCATCAAGGGCGAGAAGACATCTGATGAGGCGCTGGCCCGGGTGTTCGACTACACGCTGGCCATCGGCAAGACCCCGATCGTCGTCAACGACAGCCGCGGCTTCTTCACCAGCCGCGTCATCGGCACTTTCGTGAACGAGGCGCTGGCGATGCTGGGTGAGGGCGTGGAACCCGCCAGCATCGAGCACGCCGGTTCGCAGGCCGGTTACCCCGCGCCGCCGCTGCAGCTGTCCGACGAGCTCAACCTGGAGCTGATGCACAAGATCGCGGCTGCGAGCCGTAAGGCGGTGGAAGATGTGGACGCGGTCTATATTCCGCACCCGGCCGAGGCGGTCGTCGAGAAGATGATCGAACTCGAGCGCCCGTCGCGGTTGAAAGGCGCCGGCTTCTACGAGTACGTCGATGGCAAGCGCACCCGGCTGTGGCCGGGTCTGCGCGAGACGTTCAAGTCCGGTTCGACCGATCTGCCGCTACAGGACATGATCGACCGGATGCTGTTCGCCGAGGCGCTGGAAACCCAGAAATGCCTCGACGAGGGTGTTCTCACGTCTACGGCTGATGCCAACATCGGCTCGATCATGGGCATCGGCTTCCCGCCGTACACCGGTGGCTCGGCCCAGTTCATCGTCGGGTACTCCGGGGCGCTGGGCACCGGCAAGGAAGCCTTTGTCGCGCGGGCCAAGGAGCTGGCCGCCAAGTACGGCGACCGGTTCCAGCCGCCGGCATCGTTGACCTAGTCAATCGACGCAAAAGCCTCTGAAACTTAGGTGTTTCAGGGGCTTTTGCGTTCGTAGAGGTAGTATCTCGCCGGCGTTTGCTCCTGGTCCAACTGCCGCTCACTTCCGGTCGACAGCAATGTCCAGGTTGAGGTGAATCGCCGTTCCATCTCGGCATGATGTGCGCCTCGCACGCCGAAACGGCCGCCAGGTAGGAACGCGACGATCAGCAGTCGCGCGCCCGGCGCCGCCACGGCAGTGACTTCCCGGACGTAGGCGTCACGGTCGCCGTCACTCATGTTGTGCAGGCAGCCGTTGTCGACGATCAAATCGAAGTTCGTGCCAATACCTTCCTGGCTCAGCCGCGTGACGTCGGCGCGGACGAAGTCGACTGGCGCGCTGGTCGCCGCTGCCTTGGCCCGGGCCTTCTCGAGGGCCTGCGGCACGTAGTCGACGCCGGTCACTTTCCAGCCGTGCTGGGCAAGATAGATCGATGAGTCTCCGGTGCCGCAGCCGAGATCAAGGGCTTTTCCCGCGGGCAGTTCTTCGACCAAGTCCTGCAGGTTCTTCGCGATCGGGTGCCCGTCCCACGGTGTGAAGCCGAGTCGGTAGAACAGCCGGAACAGCGTGTGCTTGGAAGACATGGCTTTACGGTATCGCTGGTCGACGGGCGAGCGTGAAGACACTTTCACGCTCGGTCGTCAACGTGAAGTTAGCTTCACGTTCGAGCAGTCACGGGTGTGACTCGCTAGGTGAGGGCCGCGGCGATTCGGCGCCACTGCTCGCGCGGGTAGGCCCACGGGTCGCTCAGCAGCACCTGGATGCAGACATGATCAGCGCCTGCCGAACGATGCTC
>JAOPVI010000102.1 GCA_025966225.1 Mycobacterium sp.
CCACAGTTCGCGGTTCAGCTTGGCTTCCGGGGTAATGCCCTTTGGCCAGCCGAGGGCCAGCGCATCGGCCCAGCTACAACCGCTGAGCAGCAGCGCAGTGCCGCCGAGCACAACGGACAACGCCACCAGCTTGCACCCGCGAGCGGTCACGTTGGCGCCTCCTGAAAGTCGGTGGAAACGGGCGAATACTACGCAGCGTAGACCACACCGAACGGGTGGAGCGAAGCGACCGGGGAATGTTGCGGTGCTGGGGGTCCCCCCGCTTGCGGGGGAGAGCGAAGCGACCGGGGAATGTCGCGGAGGGACGAGTCTGACCTCCCGTTGGCGAACCGGCATACTGGCCCGGTGTGCGGACTCCTGGCCTACCTGACTGACGAATCCGCAGAGGTCTCTGCCGAACTCGTCGACGCGGTCTCCGGCGCTGCGCACCTCATGCGTCACCGTGGCCCCGACGAGCCGGGGACGTGGTCGGACGCCGACGTCGTACTGGGCTTCAACAGGTTGTCGATCATCGACATCGCGCACAGTCACCAACCGCTGCGCTGGGGTCCGCCCGAGGCGCCCGACCGCTACGTCCTGGTGTTCAACGGCGAGATCTACAACTACCTCGAACTGCGGACCGAACTCACGGACCGTTACGGCGCAAAGTTCGCCACCGACGGCGATGGCGAAGCGATCATCGCGGCGTACCACCACTGGGGCACCGAGACCCTGAGTCGGCTGCGGGGCATGTTCGCGTTCGCGCTGTGGGACACGGTCGAGCGGGAGTTGTTCTGCGCGCGGGACCCGTTCGGCATCAAACCGCTGTTCATGGCGACCGGCCCAGGCGGCACGATCGTCGGCAGTGAGAAGAAGTGTCTGCTCGACCTGGCCGAGGTCGCAGGCGTCGACCTCGACATCGACCTGCGTGCCGTGCAGCACTACACGGTGCTTCAGTACGTGCCGGAGCCCGAGACGTTGCATCGGGGCGTCCGTCGGCTGGAGTCCGGCAGCTATGCAAGGATCCGGCCAGGCGCAGTTCCGGAGGTCACCCGGTACTTCGTGCCCAAGTTCGCGGCTGTGCCGTTCGTCGCAGGGCGCGAGCAGAGCCGCTACGACGAGCTCACCGCGGTGCTCGAGGACTCGGTCGCCAAGCACATGCGTGCGGACGTCACCGTCGGCGCCTTCCTGTCCGGCGGCATCGACTCGACCGCTATCGCCGCGCTCGCGATGCGCCACAACCCCCGGTTGATCACGTTCACCACGGGGTTCGAGCGGGAAGGCTTCTCGGAGGTCGACGTCGCCGTGGCATCGGCCGAGGCCATCGGCGCCCGACACGTGACGAAGGTCGTCAGTGCGGCCGAGTTCGTGGCGGCGTTGCCCGAAATCGTCTGGTATCTCGACGAACCCGTGGCCGACCCCGCGCTGGTGCCCCTCTTCTTCATCGCCCGCGAGGCACGCAAGCACGTGAAGGTGGTGCTGTCCGGCGAGGGTGCCGACGAGTTGTTCGGCGGCTACACGATATATCGAGAACCATTGTCGCTGAAGGCTTTCGACTATCTCCCCCGGCCGGTCCGGCGCTCATTGGGCAAGGCGTCCAAACCCCTGCCAGAAGGGATGCGGGGCAAGAGCCTGCTGCATCGCGGCTCGTTGACGCTCGAGGACCGCTACTACGGCAACGCGCGCAGCTTCTCCGACGAGCAGCTGCGCGCCACGCTGCCGGGGTTCCGCCAGGAATGGACGCACACCGACGTCACCGCGCCGCTCTACGCCAACTCGGACGGGTGGGATCCGGTGGCGCGCATGCAGCACATCGACCTCTTCACGTGGCTGCGCGGCGACATTCTGGTCAAGGCCGACAAGATGACGATGGCGAACTCACTCGAACTGCGGGTGCCGTTCCTCGATCCAGAGGTATTCGCGGTGGCGTCACGATTGCCGTTCGACCAGAAGATCACCCGCACCACGACCAAGTTCGCGCTGCGCCGCGCGTTGGAACCGATCGTGCCCGCGCATGTGCTGAACCGACCGAAACTTGGCTTCCCCGTGCCGATCCGGCACTGGCTGCGCGCAGGCGAGCTGCTCGACTGGGCGAACGCGACCATCAACGCGTCACAGGCGGGCGAGCTCATCGACATCGCGGCGGTTCGGCTGATGCTGGACGAACATCGAAGCGGCGCAAGTGATCACAGTCGCAGGCTCTGGACCGTGCTGATCTTCATGCTGTGGCACGCGATCTTCGTCGAACACAGCGTGAAGCCGCAAATCAACGAGCCGCACTACCCCGTGCAGCTCTAGCCGAGTGCCCCGGCGATCTCGGCGCCGGCGTCGGTGCCGTAGGCGTCCGTAATGCGGGTCATCGCGGCGGCCTTGTCCCAGGTCCACTCCTGCGGGCCGGGCGCCTCGAACACCAACACGGCGACCATCGACGCCAATTGCGCGGATCGCTCGAGGCTCAACCCAGCGCTTCGCCCGGTGAGGAACCCCGCACGGAACGCGTCGCCGATGCCTGTCGGGTCGGCCTGATGCGTTTCGGGCACCACGCCGACGTGAACGAACGTGCCATCGGAGGACACCAGGTCGACGCCCTTGGGCCCAAGCGTGGTGACCCGCAAGCCGATCTGGTTCATCACCTCGGCCTCGCTCAATTCCGACTTCTGCAGCAGCAAGTCCCACTCGTAGTCGTTGGTGAACAGGTAGGCGGCTCCGCCGATGAGCTTGCGGATCTCCTCCCCCGACAGCCGCGCCAACTGCTGCGACGGATCTGCGGCGAACGCCAGCCCCAGCTCACGGCATTCCTCGGTGTGGAGGAACATCGCCTCTGGATCATTGGCTCCAACGATGACGAGTTCCGGTGTGCCCGTGCGTGATACAACGTCGGCAAGCTTGATGTTCCGGGCTTCCGACATGGCTCCCGGGTAGAAGGACGCGATCTGGGCCATGTCCTCGTCGGTGGTGCAGACGAATCGAGCGGTGTACGCCGACTCAGAGATCAGGACGCTGTCGCAGTCGACGCCGTGCGCCCCCAGCCACTGCCCGTATTCGGCGAAGTCCTTGCCCGCCGCGCCGACGAGCGCGACGTCCCCTCCAAGCACCCCGATCGCGAAGGCCATGTTGCCTGCGACGCCGCCGCGGTGGATCACCAGATCGTCCACAAGGAAGCTCAGCGAAACCTTCTGCAGGTGATCGGCCAGCAGTTGTTCGGAGAACTTGCCAGGGAACTGCATCAGATGGTCGGTCGCAATGGATCCCGTCACCGCAATGGTCACGCAGGGTCACCCTTCATTTGAGTCAGCCGCTTTGCAAAAACTTTCTGCAGGTCGGTGCGCTAGCCTAACAACGTCATGGCCGGACCAATTCCGTACCCCGAATCCCCTTATCCGGAATCACTGCCACAGCAGCCGTTTCCGCATACGGGCCCGCCGCAGGTCACCGCCGCGTATCCAGGCAACCTGCCGCCACCGGTGGAGTACCCGAAAACGCCCCGGCAAAGCCGATGGTTGGTCATCGCGCTCGGGCTGTTGGTGGTGGCAGTGATAGCGGCCGTCGTAGCGGCGTTGATCTTCGCCGAGCGGCGTCCCGATGCAGTTGGCGATACCGCGTTGAATCCGGATTCGGCCAAGGCCGCCATCCAGCAATATCTCGACGCGCTCGCCCAGGGCGACGACGAGACCATCGCGCGAAATGCGTCGTGTGGGCTGTTCGACGCCATCAAGGACAAGCAGGCCGACATGAGTCTGGCCAAACTCGCCAGCGACGTGTTTCGCAGGCAGTTCGACAGCGTTCAGGTCGAGCAGGTCGACAAGATCGTGGCCGTATCCCCCAACCAGGCCCAGGCGCTGTTCACCATGAAGGCGAAATCGGCTTCGGGCAGTCAGTCCGCGGTGGACCGTCAGGCCGTTGCACAGCTGCTCGTCCAGGGCAACGAAATCCTGGTCTGCTCGTATCTACCGCGGACCGCGGGACCCTTCTAACCGGGTCAGTTGAACGAATCGCCGCAGGCGCACGACCCGGTGGCATTCGGGTTGTTGATGGTGAAGCCGCCACCGGTCAACGCGTCGACGAAGTCGATCTGAGCATCCTGCAGGTAGGGCGCGCTCATCCGGTCGACGGTGAGCTTGACGCCGTCGAAGTCAACGTCGAGATCGCCGTCCTGCGATCGGTCGTCGAACTCGAGCTTGTAGCGAAGGCCGGCGCAGCCGCCGGGCTCGACGGTGATCCGCAGGAACACGTCGTCGCGCCCTTCCTGCACCATCAGCGTCTTGGCCTTGGCGGCGGCGGCGTCGGTCAGGATGACGCCGTGGGCCGCGGTGATGGTCTTCGACTCGTCCTGAACTGTCATCGATACTCTCCCTGGTGCGTGCTCACGGGTGCTTTGCCTCGGCTCGATGCCGAGAACAGCCTCGAACTTCCTCAACGGTACCTTGTTGGGCCGCTATTCCCGACCCTGCGCGATTCGCCACGACGTCGTCAGGCCCATTCGGCGGACGTCTGCCGGGCCAGACCGGCAAGCTGGTTTGCGGCGTCGTCCATCGCGAGTTGAACCGATCCGGCGTACTCGGCAATGGAGTGTGCCTGCGCGATACCCGCGCCGCGCAGCGCGGGACCGTCCAGCGTGAGCTGACCCGCCAGCACCAGAACCGGGGTGTCCTTGGCGACGGCCGCGAGTGCGCTGACCACCTTGCCGTGCAGGGACTGGTCGTCGAACCGACCTTCACCAGTGATGATGAGCTCGGCGGCGGCGACGTCGTCCGCGAGGCCGGTGTGCTCGGCGATGACGGCGGCCCCGGATTCGCGGCGGCCGCCGAGGGCCAACAGCGCAGCGCCAAGGCCGCCCGCGGCGCCCGCACCGGGTTCGGCGCGGACGTCGCGACCCGCCCCTGCGAGTTCCCCAGCCCAATCGGTCAAGCGCCCTTCGAGCGCGGACACCGTGTCGGGATCGGCGCCCTTCTGTGGGCCGAAGACCGCCGCGGCGCCCATGTCACCCAGCAGCGGATGCTCGACGTCGGTGGCCGCGATCAGTTCGACGCCGGCCAGGCGGCCCTTGGCGGCCGTCAGGCCGCCGAGCGCGTCGATCAGGCCGCGTCCGCCGTCAGTGCATGCGCTGCCGCCTAGTCCGACGACGATCCGGCGCGCGCCTGCCTGCAGCGCGGCGTCAACCAGTTGGCCCACCCCCGCGCTGTGCGCTTCGAGCGCCGTTTGCACCGTGGGCCCATCGGGCAGCAGCGCCAGCCCGCAGGCCTGGGCGCATTCGACGTACGCCGTGTCCGATGTGGCGTCGAATACCCACTCTGCGGTGACCTCATCGGAGAGTGGGCCCGACACCCGAACCGAACGACGGTCGCCGAGTCTGCTGGCCAGGACGTCGACGAAGCCCGGGCCCCCGTCGGACTGTGGGGCGAGGGTGAGCACGTCGCCGGGACGGCCGCGCCCCCAGCCGGCTGCGATGGACCGTGCGGCCTGCACCGCGGTGAGGCTGTCGCCAAAGCAGTCGGGGGCGATCAGCACCCGCAGCGCCCGGCCCGTCATTCCAGCAGGGTATGTCGGCGCAACCGGAGGTGCATGCCGGACAGCGCAGGTACGGAAGTAACCTGGGTGACGTGAATCTGCTGGGCCGTAAGAAGAGCAACGCGCAAGCCGAGGTGGACGCCGCGTCCGCCGACGCCGCCGAAGACGAGGCCCATCCTGCCGCTCGCCTCACCGCCCCCAAGGGCAGGCCGACGCCGAGGCGCAGTGAGGCCGCCCGCAAGCGTGGCCCGGTGGCGCCTGCGCCGCTGACGTCCTCGGAAGCAAGGAAGCGCCGCAAGGAGCTTGGCGGTCCGAAGCTCAGCAAGGCGGAGCGCAGCGCCGAGAAGGTCCAGCGCCGCGCCGCCATGGCGGAGCGCCGCGAGAAGATGATGGCGGGTGAGAACGCCTACCTGCTGCCCCGTGACCAGGGTCCCGTGCGGCGCTTGGCCCGTGACGTGGTGGATTCCCGCCGCAACGTGCTCGGCCTATTCATGCCTGCCGCGCTCGGCATGGTGTTCGTGATGCTGTCGATCCCATCGTTGGCGGTGCAGCAGGCCGTGACGCCGGGCATGCTCGTGCTCGTTCTGGTGATGTCCATCGACGGTGTCCTGGTCGGCCGTCGCGTCAACAAGGTCGTCGACGCGAAGTTCCCCGACAACACCGAAAGCGGCTGGAAGCTGGGGCTCTATGCGGCCAGCCGGGCCTCCCAGCTGCGCCGGATGCGGGCACCGCGCCCGCAGGTCAAGCGCGGCGACAAGATCGACTGATCCGCGGTGCGGGTTCTGACGCTCGGCGGCATCCGGTCGGGCAAGTCGCAGTGGGCGGAAGCGACGATGGCACGTTCGGTCGGCCCCGATGACCCCGTCCGCTACGTGGCCACCGCAGCCGCGAGCGACGACCTGGACTGGTCAGCTCGGGTGACCACTCACCGAGCCCGCAGGCCCGAGCGCTGGTCAACGGTCGAAAGTGCTGACGTCGCAACGCAACTGAACGCGCCGACCCAACCCGCAACGCTGGTCGATGACATGGGTGGATGGCTGGTCGCGGCAATGGATCGCCAAGGCGCGTGGACCGGCGGCTCGGTGACGCGCGACGTCGACGAACTCGTCGTTGCGGTCGGCGGTTACGGTGCACCCCTCGTGCTCGTGAGCCCGGAAGTCGGGTTGTCGGTGGTGCCCGCGACGGAGTCCGGCCGACTGTTCGCCGACGCACTCGGCTCGCTGAACCAGCGGCTGGCGACCGTGTGTGACCGCGTCGTCTTGGTGATCGCCGGGCAGGAACTGATCGTGAAGGAGTCGAAGTGACGGACTTTCCCGGCATCACGCCGCCCGATGCACGGGCGGAGGCCGCCGCGCTCGCCCGCCAGGGCACGCTGACCAAGCCGCCGGGGGCACTGGGTCGGCTCGAACAGCTGTCGGTGTGGGTTTCGGCCTGCCAGGGGGTGTGCCCGCCGCGGCAGTTCGAGCGGCCGCGGGTGGTCGTGTTCGCAGGCGATCACGGCGTCACCGCGGCAGGCGTCTCGGCATTTCCGTCCGAAGTGACCGCGCAGATGGTCGCGAACTTCGAGAGCGGCGGTGCGGCGATCAACGTGCTGGCCGAGCTCGCGGGGGCCTCCGTGCGGGTAGTCGACATCGCCGTCGACTCCGACGCCCCACTCACACCGACGATCGGCGCGTACAAGGTGCGCCGCGGCAGCGGCAACATCGCCGTCGAGGACGCCTTGACCGCCGAAGAGACCGGAGCCGCAGTGGAGGCGGGCCGTCGGGTGGCCGACGAAGAGGTCGACGGTGGCGCCGATCTGTTGATCGCGGGCGACATGGGCATCGGAAATACCACGGCGGCAACGACGTTGATTGCCGCGCTGACCGATTCCGAGCCCGTTGCCGTGGTTGGAAGGGGCACCGGGGTCGACGACGAAGGTTGGGCCCGCAAGACGGCGGCGATCCGGGATGCGCTGTACCGCGCGCGCGGATTGGCCACGAATCCCCTTCCGCTGCTTCAGGTCTGCGGCGGCGCGGATCTGGCCGCGATGGCGGGCTTCTTGGCCCAGGCCGCGGTGCGACGCACGCCGGTGCTTCTGGACGGTGTCGTGGTGACGGCGGCGGCGCTGCTGGCCGACGTCATGGCACCAGGGGCGCGCCAGTGGTGGCAGGCGGGCCACCGGTCAACGGAGCCCGCCCACTCGCTGGCGTTGCAACGGTTGCAGCTCGACCCGATCGTCGACCTTCAGATGCGACTCGGCGAGGGCACCGGCGCCGCCGTGGCGCTCCCGATCGTGCGGGCCGCGGTGGCCATCTTGGGCTCGATGGCCACATTCGGGGAGGCGGCCGTAAACGACGGCGGCCAGTGATCAAGTCGCTCGCAGGCGCGCTTGCGTTTGCGACGGTGCTGCCGATACCCCGGCGACCGTTCGGGCGCGGTGCGCTGGCGGCCTTGCCCGTGGTTGGCGTCCTGCTTGGCGGCGCAGCGGCAGGCACGACCTGGGCCGCGGCGCAGGCGTTCGGCGCGGGTCACGCGCTGACCGGCATGGTCGCAGTCGCCATGCTGGCGCTGCTCACCCGCGGGCTACACCTTGACGGGCTGGCCGACACCGCCGACGGGCTCGGCTGCTACGGACCGCCCGAGCGGGCGCTCGCGGTCATGCGCGACGGGTCGGCCGGCCCGTTCGGCGTCGCGGCCGTGGTGCTCACCCTGGTGATTCAGGGCCTCGCGTTCTCGGCGACGAGCCTGATCGGTGTCGTCGTCGCCGTCGCGGCAGGCCGTGTGGCCGTGGTGCTGGCCTGTCGGCGGTCGGTGCCCTCTGCGGCGGGCAGCGCCTTGGGCGCAGGCGTTGCGGGCACGCAGCCGTGGTGGGTGGCGACGGCCTGGGTCGTGGTCGTCGCCGGAGCCGCCACGTTGGCCGCGCCGCGGCCGTGGCAGGGCCCCGCCGCCGTACTCGTCGCATTGGCACTCGCGGTCGCGCTGGTGGCGCACTGCGTCCGCCGCTTCGGGGGCATCACCGGCGACGTGCTCGGCGCCGCACTCGAATTGACGACGACGGTCGCCGCGCTTGGCCTGGCCGTGCGCTAACCGAGCCGGGTCATCCAGCCGTGTGTGTCGGCGAACGTGCCGCGCTGGATTCCGGTCAACGTGTCGCGCAGTGCCATGGTCACTTCGCCGGGTTCACCGTCGGCGATGGTGAACTCGCCGTCGCCGGACTTGACGTGAGACACCGGCGTGATGACGGCGGCGGTTCCGCAGGCGAACACCTCGGTGATCTCCCCAGCGGCGGCCTTCTTCTGCCACTCATCGACGTCGATCTTGCGTTCCTCGACGGAGAACCCCGCATCAGTGGCCAACTGCAACAACGAATCTCGCGTAATGCCGGGAAGCAACGAACCACTGAGCTCCGGTGTGACGAGCCGCGCCGAGCCCCCGCTTCCGAACACGAAGAACAGGTTCATGCCACCCATTTCCTCGACGTAGCGGCGCTCGATGGCGTCGAGCCAGACGACCTGGTCGCAGCCGTTTTCGGCGGCCTCGGCCTGGGCCAGCAGCGACGCCGCGTAGTTGCCGCCGAACTTGGCCGCACCGGTTCCGCCCGGGCTGGCCCGTACGTATTCGGTGGACAACCACACCGACACCGGCTTGAGGCCGCCCTTGAAGTACGCCCCGGCCGGGGAGGCGATGACCATGTAGCTGTACTGCGTGGATGGCCGGACGCCGAGCCCGGGTTCGGTGGCGAAGATGAACGGCCGCAGGTAGAGCGACTCCTCCCCGCCTGCCGCGGGGACCCAGTCGCCATCGACCGCGATGAGCTGGCGGAGCGATTCGATGAACACCTCGGCAGGCAGTTCGGGAATGGCCAGTCGATGCGCCGACCTGCACAACCGGGCGGCGTTGGCGTCCGGTCGGAACGAGACGATCGATCCGTCCGCCCAGCGGTAGGCCTTGAGCCCCTCGAAGACTTCCTGCGCGTAGTGCAGCACGATCGCCGAGGGATCGAGCGCGATGGGTCCGTATGGAAGGACCGCGGCGTCGTGCCAGCCCTGGCCTTCGGTGTATTCGATGGACACCATGTGATCGGTGTGGAAGCGCCCGAATCCGGGGTCGCCAAGAATCTCGGCACGTACCTCGTCGCTTGCCGGGCTGGGATTGCGGGCAAGCGAGAACTCGAGGTGGCCTTCGGTCATGTGGCGATTGTATAACCCGCGGCTAGCGAGTTTTAGCCTCCACGAACGGCGGTGCGACCACCTCGCACTCGAGCGCCTTGCCGCGTACGTCGACGGCCACCCGCTGTCCGTCGACGATGCCCGCTTCGGTATCGATCAGGGCCAGTGCAATTCCGAGTTTCAGTGTCGGAGAGAAGGTTCCGGAGGTCGTGACCCCGACGGGCGCGTCGTCCGCAAGCACCGTCATGTCGGCCCGCAACACCCCGCGACCGACGGCCCGCAGGCCGCGCAAGAGCCGTCGCGGTCCGGCCGCCTTCTCCGCAAGCAGGGCGTCGCGGCCCCAGAATGCGTCCTTCTTCCACCCGATCGCCCACCCGCAGCGCGCCTGCAGTGGCGAGATGTCCAGCGACAGTTCGTGACCGTGCAGCGGATACCCCAGCTCGGTGCGCAGCGTGTCGCGCGCGCCAAGCCCCGCAGGCTCCCCACCGGCTGTCGAGACGGCCGCGACCAGCGCGTCGAACACCACCCCCGCCCGGTCCCAGGTCGGGACCAGTTCGTAGCCGTGCTCGCCGGTGTAGCCGGTGCGGCAGACGCGCACCGGCACCCCGCTGAACTCGGCGTCGGCGTAGCCCATGTAGTCCATCTCCGTCGGAAGCCCGAGGCTGCCGAGCACCTCAGCGGACTTCGGCCCCTGCACGGCGAGCACCGCATACGCGCGGTGCTCGTCGGTGATGGTCAACCCCGACGGGGCCCGCTCGACCAACGCGGCCACGACGGCGGGAGTGTTGGCGGCGTTGGGTACCAGGAAGATTTCGTCGTCGGAGACGTAGTAGGCGATCAGGTCGTCTACAACACCACCGGAGTCGTTGCAGCACAACGTGTATTGCGCCTTGCCCGGCCCGATGCGGCGCAAGTCGTTGGTCAGGGCCGAGTTGACGTACTCGGCCGCCCCCTGGCCGCGCACGAGCGCCTTGCCGAGGTGGCTGACGTCGAACAGGCCGACGGCGTTGCGAGTCGCGTTGTGTTCACTGACCGTGCCCGCGTAGGACACCGGCATCGACCAGCCCGAGAATTCGGCGAAGCTCGCGCCGAGCGCGCGGTGGCGGTCCTCCAGTGGGCCCCGCAGCAGGTTGTCACTCACGCCCGACACCCTAATCTCCCCGCATCGCTAGGGTTTAGTCCCGTGAGTACTACACCGGGCTTCCAGTCCCCCACCGTCACCGTCTCGGCCACCCTGCCCAAGCGCGGGCTCGGATCGGCGGTGCTGATCGTGCCCGTGGTCGCGGGCGACGACGACGACGTGACGGTCGTCGCGAACCCGTTCCTGGAC
>JAOPVI010000119.1 GCA_025966225.1 Mycobacterium sp.
GCATTCGAACGCGTCACGCTCTTCGGGTTGACGCTGGTGGCGCGTCGCCGAATCGGTTATGCCGCAATCGAACCCGCCCTTGCCAGGAACTTGTTCATCAGGCCTGCGCTGGTCGAGGGCGACTGGCAGACCCGGCACCACTTCTACCGCGACAACGTGCGGCTGGTCGAGGAACTGACCGAGCTCGAGGAGCGGGCCAGGCGCCGCGACCTGCTCGTCGGCGACGACGAGATATACGCGCTCTACGACGCCCGCGTTCCTGCGGAGGTCGTGTCCGTCCGGCACTTCGATGCGTGGTGGAAGAAGCAGCGGCACCGCACGCCCGACCTGCTCACCTTCACCCGCGACGACCTGCTGCGCACCGAGGACACCGACGATCGACCCGACAGCTGGCTGGCGGCCGACGTCGTGCTGCCGCTGAGTTACCGCTTCGAGCCGACCGCCGAGGACGACGGTGTCACCGTGCACGTTCCCGTCGACGTGCTGGCGCGCTTGGGTGGCGACGAATTCGCCTGGCATGTACCGGCATTGCGCGAAGAATTGGTCACGGCGCTCATCCGGTCGCTTCCGAAGAATCTGCGGCGCAACTTCGTGCCGGCCCCCGACACCGCGCGCGCCGTGCTCGCGGACCTCGATCCGGAGCGCGAACCCCTGCTCGAAGGCCTCGCCAACGCCTTGCTTCGCCGCACGGGAGTACGGGTGCCCGTCGATGCCTTCGAACTCGACAAGCTGCCTGCGCACCTCCGCGTCACGTTCGTCGTCGAATCCACGGACGGCGGCGAACTGGGCCGCGGCAAGGACATCGAGGTGCTGCAAGAGCGGCTAGCAGCGCCCGCTCGGGACGCGGTCGCAGCGGCCGTGGCTGACGGACTGGAACGCACCGGCCTTCGCGGGTGGCCCGACGACCTGGCCGAGCTGCCGCGCACCGTCGAGCGTCAGGCGTTGGGCCGCACCGTCCGCGGCTTCCCCGCGTTGGTCGATGCGGGTGCAGGCGTCGATGTTCGCGTATTCGCGACGGAGGCCGAGCAGGCGGCCGCGATGGGTCCGGGCACCCGTCGATTGCTGCGGCTGGCAGCGCCGTCCCCGGCCAAAGCCGTTGAACGGGCGCTTGATCCGCGTACCCGGCTGGCGTTGAGCACGAACCCAGACGGTGCGCTCGCAGCGCTGCTGGAGGATTGCGCCGATGCGGCGGTGGACGTGCTGGCGACGGCACCTGCCTGGAGTCGGGCCGAGTTCGCGGCGCTGCGCGAACGCGTGGCAGGTGCGCTGACACCCACGACGCTGGACGTCGTCGCACGCGTCGGGAAGGTGCTCGACGCCGCACGGGAAGCCCGGCTCGCCCTGCCCGACCCCCCGCCCGCTGCGCAGGCCGACGCGATCGCAGACGTCCGTGCGCAGTTCGACCGGCTGCTGCCCATCGGGTTCGTCACCGCCAGTGGCGTCGCGCATTTGGCCGATCTGGTGCGCTACCTGACCGCCATCGCGCGCAGGCTCGAACGACTACCGCAGGCGGTGGCCGCCGACCGCGAGCGGATGGTGCGGGTGCAGGCCGTGCAAGACGCCTACGACGAGCTAGTCGCGGCGCTCCCGAAGGGCAGGGCGGACGCCGACGACGTACGCGAAATCGCAAGGCAGCTCGAGGAGTTGCGCGTCAGCCTGTGGGCCCAGCAATTGGGCACCCCGCGCCCGGTCAGCGAACAGCGCATCTACCGCGCAATCGACGGTATCGGGAAGTAGCGCAAAGCCGTCGTGGACGTGGCGGCTCCATAGACTGACCCCGTGGCAGACGATCGGCTCTCCCCGGACGACGCTCACATCCTCAACCTCGAATCGACGGCCATCACCGGCCACACCCTGAAACTCGTGGTCCTCGAGCCTGGACCGCCGCTCGACGTGGACGCCCTGCGGCCGGTCGTCGCGGCGCGACTGTCCAGCCAGCCCCGTGCCACCGATCGGGTGGACACCAGCGCAGCCGACGCGCGCTGGGTCGAGGCGACGGATTTCGACATCGACGATCACGTGCGCAGGCGGGTCGACGGCCTCACCGCCTCGCGGTCCGACCTGTGGCGGATCGTCAGCGGCCTGATGTCCGAGCACCTCGACCGCAGGCACCCGCTGTGGACCTTCGACGTGATCGGACCGCTCGACGACGGGCGCGAGGCGATCGCGGCCCGCATTCACCACGCGATGTGCGACGGGATCGCCGCCGTACGCTTCCTCGACGACGTGCTGTTCGACGTGCGCCCGCAGCTCCCGACCCCGGCCAACCGACCTGGCGTGCACGCCACGCCGCCCGCGCTTTCGCGCCGCGACGAGGCCCGCAGGATGCCCGCGGCGGTGGTCCGTGAACTCGGGCACCCAAGCGCGCGCTCGCCATTCGACCGTCCGATCACGGTGACCCGTGAACTCGCCTTCACCGCCGCCCCGCTCGCCGAATTGAAGTCGATCGGCGCGTCGCGGCCCACCAGGGCGACGGTCAACGACGTCCTGCTCACCATCGTTGCGGGCGGCCTGCGCACATGGCTGGAACGCCACGAAAGGGTTCGCCGACATCTGCGGGCCCAGGTTCCGGTCAGCCTGCACCACCGCAACGAGGACGCCACCGAGTCGGGAAACCGCGACTCCTTCATGAACGTCGATCTGCCCTTGGGCGTACGGGATCCACTCGCGATGCTCGACCTGATCAGCGCGCAGACGCGGGAACGCAAACGGCTCGACGACGCCGACGAGATGTACGACCTGCTGCACGCCCTCGGCGCCGTGAGGTACGTCGGCAAGGCCGCGAAGCGCCTGACGAACAGCCCCCGCGAGTTCAGCCTCGCCATCTCGAACGTGCCAGGCCCGCCGACGGTCGTCGAGGTGTCCGGCCGTCGCGTCCAGAACCTGTTCTCGTCATCCGAGCCCGGAGCGCACCACGCGCTCCGCATCTCGGCGATCTCGTGCGCCGGCGACATCGGGATAGGACTGTGTACCGATCCGCAGGCGCTACCTCACATCGCCAGGATGGCCGAGGCCGTCGAGCAGGCCTATGTCGAACTCCGCGCCGCCGCGGGTTGATTCCTGCCACCCGTCGATCAATTTCCGCCACCGGAATTACCACGCTGACCAGTGCGTTGAAACATGTACGAACAAAGTTCTGAGAGAAAACATGGAAGAGGCTTTGAAGTGAAGAAGTTCGGATTTGCCAGTATCGCTGCCAGCGGTTTGGGCGCCGCCCTCATCGGGCTGGCCGGGCCTGCGCAGGCCGGCATCGACCATCACCAGTGGGTGCACGACAACCAGCAGCACTCGACGGTTGGATCCGTCAGGACGGCGGCCGACGCCCTCAGCTGATCCGCCGCCGCGCCTGCTGCTGGATCTCCTCGGGAAGTGCGTCGGCTGCGAGGATTCCCGGCAGCAGGTCGGGGGCCAGCGTGAGCGCGCGGAAGACGGTGCCGATCGTGACACCGTGGTCGGGCCGCTCGACGACGTCGACGGCGTCGCCACCGCGCAACGTGCCCGGTTGGACCACGCGCAGATACGCGCCGGGCGTGCCGCCGTTGGTGAACGTCTTGATCCAGCCTGCGATGCCGAGTCGCTTGACGAACGTCGAGCAGGGGATCCGCGGCCGGGACACCTCCAGCAGTACACCGTCCGCCCCGATGCGCCACCGCTCGCCAATGACCGCGCCCGTCACGTCGATGCCCGCGGTCGTGATGTTCTCGCCGAAGAGCCCGTTGGTGAGCTCGCGATCGAGTTGCACCTGCCATGTGTCGAGGTCCTCGCGGGCGTAGGCGTAAACGGCCTGGTCGTCGCCGCCGTGCACCTTGCCGTTGCCGATGACGTCGCCCACCAGCCCGCTGCCGAGCCCGCCGTGCATCGGACCCGGGGCCCGGACGGCGACCGCACCGTCGACCGGTCGCTTGTCGATGCCCGTCGTCGGGGCGCTGACCCCGGGACCGACGTGCGCGGTGTTCACCGTCAAGATCTTGGCCATGCCCCAAGGGTAATGACGAGCTGGCCAATCGTGCGGCTCGCCGACGCTACCCGTAGGTTCGTGACGTCATGCCGGCACTACTACTGCCCCTCGCGGGGTTCGCGTTCCTCGACTCGCTCAACGTCCTCAACCTCGGGGTGACGACGGCGGTCGTGTACGACAGCCGGCTCAACCGCAGGTCGCCGCTTCCCGCCGGGCTGAGTTTCGTGGCTGGGGTGTTCACCGCGACCACCACATTCGGCATCTGCGCGATCCTGGGGTTGACGTTCCTCACCGAGCGGGTCGACATCCACGTGACGCCGTCCGCTCGGTACTGGGGTCAGCTGATCCTCGGGCTGGTACTGATCGCGCTCTCGCGGGTCTCGACCGCGGGCGGCCCGCGCCCGCCCGAGTGGGCGTTGAATGCTGCGCGGCGCAACCCGTGGCTGTTCGCCGTCATCGGGTTGGTCGTCGGGCTCGGGCAGGCGGTTACCGCGGTGCCGTACCTGACCGCGCTGGCGATGATCTCCGCGCGCAATCCGTTGCCCGCGGCGTGGCCTGTGATCGTGATCGCTTACTGCGCAACCACATTGGCGCCGTCGCTACTGGTGCTGGCGCTGTCGGTGCGCAAGACCATGCGCGCGCGGCACCTGCAACGCAGCGTGGTCCGCCTGATGACCCGCTTCGGGCCGCTGGTGGTGCGGACGCTGTTCCTGGGGATCGGCCTGGTGCTCGTCGCCGACGCGCTGTGGCACTACGCCGAACTCTGGTGAACCGGCGTCAGTCCGTGTAGTAGTCGTTGCCCCTGGAGAACTCGATGAACGTGCAGGCTTCGTCGCCGACGCTCCATGCGTCGTGCCCCGGCGGAAGCAACATCACGTCGCCTGCCGAGAAAACCTCCTCGGATCCGTCGGCCATCCGCACGCAAAGCGCTCCACCCGTGACGACGGCGACGTGGGGCAATTGGCACAGTTCGGTGCCCGCGTACTCCTTGAGGTCGTTCGACCAGCGGGCGCCGGCGGCGAACGTCACCTGTGTGACCGAAACGCCGTCCAGTTCGGCGGTGCGCTTGGAGATGAGTCCGTGCACGTCGCTTTCGACGTCGGCGAGCCGAGCCTTCTGCATTGCGGGGTGAAAGCTGCCCATGGGGCAGCTCAACACGCCGGTGCACGAAGCGCCAGACAAATGGTCACGCTCGGCGGCACGAGGCTAGGCGGGCGTACCGTTCGCGACCCGCGGCTCACGCTCCACCACTGCACCGTCGAGTACCAACTCGGCGACGCGCGCCCGATGCTGCTCCGCGGTGCCAAGCAACGCGGCGTCGGTGGCTGCCCGCTTGAAGTACAAGTGCGCCTGGTGTTCCCACGTGAACCCGATGCCGCCGTGCACCTGGATGGTGTCCGTCGCGACGTGACTCAGGGCCGCCGAGCACACGGCCTGCGCGATGCTCGTCGCGAGCGCAGGATCGTCGTCTACATTCGAGCCGTCGGTCAGCGCCCACACTGCGTGGTACGCGGTGGAGCGGGCGTGCTCGAGGTCGACGAGCACGTCGGCCAGCCGGTGCTTGACCGCCTGGAACGATCCGATGGGCCTGCCGAACTGCAGCCGCGACTTCGCGTATTCGACCGAAAGGTCGAGCAGATGCTGCCCGGCGCCGACCTGCTCGACCGCCAACAGCGCCGCACCGACGTGCAACGCATGGTCGATGACGCGTTGGGCCTCGCCCGCGTCGGCGATCAAGCGGGCGGGTGCGTCGGTGAACTCGACGTTCGCCTGCGGCCGGGTCAGGTCGAGGGTGACGAGCGGTGTGCGCTTCACGCCTTGCCCCGCTGCGTCGACGGCGTACAGCGCGACGCCGTCCGGACCCTTCGCGGCCACCAGCAGCTCGTCGGCGGCGCCCGCGTCGACGACCCACTCGACCGTGCCCGTCAGGGTGTCGCCCGACGCGGTCGCGGTGACGGCCTCGGTATCGAACGCGCCGGCCCGGTCGGCCACCGCGAACGCCGCCGTACGCCGGCCTTCGACGAGCTCGTTCAGAAGTTCGTCGCGAGCGGGTCCGGAAGAGGCCGCGACCAGGGCCGGGATGGCCAGGTACACCGTCCCGACCAGAGGCCCGCAGGCCAGCACTGCGCCCAACTCCTCGACGGCGACGGCCTGGTCGACGAGTGTGCCGCCGACGCCGCCGTCGGACTCTGGCACGGACAATCCGAGCACGCCGAGCTCGCCGCCAAGCCGGGCCCAGACCTTGGCGTCGAACGTCGGATCGGACTCCATGAGCCGACGCACGGTCGACTCGTCGAAGTTGTCGGCGCAGAACTTGCGGACCGCTGCGCGCAGCTGGACCTGTTCGTCGGTGAACCTGAACTCAGCCACGCGGGATCTCCTTCCAGGGCATGCCTGCGTCTGCGCGGAGGTCGCCCGGCAGTCCGAGGATCCGTTCGCCGAGGATGTTGCGCATCACCTCTGACGTACCGCCCTCGATGGTGTTGGCGCGGCTGCGCAAGAACCGCTGCTGGATGGGACCTTGCCAGTCGCGTTCGTTTCCGTCGTCGCGGTCGAGCGAGTATCCGTGGTACAGAATGCCTTCCGCCCCAAGGAAATCCATGCACCACTGGTAGACGTGCTGATTCAGTTCGGCGCCGACGAGTTTGCCGATCGAGCCCTCTGGTCCTGGACCGCCGACGCCTGCCGAGGCGCGCGATCGCTCCGACGTCAGGCGTTGGGCCTCCGAGCGCAGCCACAGCTGGGTGAGCCGGTCCCGCAGCACGGGGGTCTGCTGCGCAGGCCGGGAGGCCCACAGCGAGACGGCGTCCGCGATGGTGCCTGCCCCGCGTCTGCTGCCGCTGCCACCCAACGCCGTCCGTTCGTTCATCAGCGTCGTCATCGCCACGCCCCAGCCGTTGCCAACGGCGCCAAGTCGGTGCACGTCGGGGATGCGCGCATCGGTGAAGTAGACCTCGTTGAACTCGGCCTGGCCCGTCAGCTGGCGCAGCGGTCGGGTCTCGACGCCCGGTCCGTGCATGTCGACGACGAAGTACGTCAGGCCCTTGTGCTTCGCGACGTCGGGATTGGTCCGCGCGAGCAGCAGGCCCCAGCGGGCCCGGTGCGCGAGGCTCGTCCAGACCTTCTGCCCGTTGATGACCCAGTCGTCCCCATCGGGCACCGCTGACGTGGCCAACCCAGCCAGGTCGGAGCCTGCCCCGGGCTCGGAGAACAACTGGCACCAGAGGTGCTCGGTGGTGGCCAGCGGGCGCAGCCACTGGCGCTTGGTGTCGTCGCTCTGCGCGTGTTCTCGAATGGTCGGGGCGGCCATCCCGAAGCCCATCGGGTTCAGGCCGAGCGCCACCGGCCCACCGGCACCCTGAAGGATCCGGTCGGCCACGGCCTGCAGGCCGCGTGACACCCCGAGGCCGCCGAGCCCCTCGGGGAAGTGCACCCAGGCCAGCCCGGCGTCGTAAACGGCTGCGAGGTACTCGGGAATGGGAACGACCTTCGGGTCGTGCGCGGCGACCACCCCGCGCGCCAGCTCGGCGACCCGTTCTGCATCAGCATCGTTGCTCATCAGCTCACGATAGAAAGTCGACACCCGTCAACTGACACCGGGGGTCGCCAAGCTTTCGCCGACCGTGTGGGTTGTGGGTGAAGATTTGCATCGAATTCGACAACAAGCCACACGGTCGCCGGAATAGTGCGGGCCCCGCCGCGGGTTGGCCAGACATGACCGACATCGAGTTCGATCCGCGCACGCTGCTCGCCGAGAGTCGCATCGGCATCCTGGCTACCATCAAGTCCGACGGCCTACCCCAACTGTCGCCGGTCACGCCGTTCTACGACCGGGCCGCCGACGTGGTCTACGTGTCGATCACCGAGGGCCGCGCGAAGACGGCCAATCTGCGCCGCGACCCCCGCGCTGCCTTCGAGGTCACCAGCGCCGACGGTTGGGCGTGGGCGACGGCCGAGGGTTCGGTGACGCTCACCGGGCCCGGCACCGACCCACACGGCGACGAGGTCGAGGCGCTGGTCGATTACTACCGCCGGGCCGCAGGCGAGCACCCGGACTGGGCTGAGTACCGCACGGTGATGGTGTCCGACCGCCGGGTGCTGATGGCGTTGGCCGTCAGTCACGTGTACGGGGCGAAATTGCGCTGACGCGCGGAAACGCGGCGGCGATGGCGTCGAGCAGCGCCGGATAACGCTTGGCCTCGCGGTGGCCACCGGGCTTGCCGCTGCTGAGGACGCCGACCGCAAGGTCGCGTTCGGGATCGGCCCACATGGCGATGTGGACCAATCCGGTGTGGCCGAACGCGGCGGGCGCGTCGAGCCCGAAGGGCCCGAACCTCTTGGAGCCCAAGATGTATCCGGTGCCCCAGCGCAACGGCTTGAGCCCTACCGAGATGTCCGGCCGCAACCGCCGGGCCTGTTTGGTGGCGGCGCGCAGGGTCTCTGGACTCATTACCCGCACGCCGTCGAGTTCGCCACCGCGACGCAGCAACTCGGCGAAGCGGGACAGCTCGTCGGCGGTCGAAACGGTGCTCGACGACGGCACCACGCTGGTCAGGAACTGTGGGGTGTTCGTGAACGGGATGATCTGATGCGTCGTCCCGCCGATCGCCAGTTTGAAGGCCGCCGCCATGGGCGCGGGCAACGGCTTTCCCGTCGCGTGACTGGGGGCAACCAGCGGAACGTCTTGGGGCGCAACGCCGTAATTCGTCCAACGGAAGCCGAGCGGATCGAGGATCTCGTCGGCCAGCACGTCGCGGATGTTCTTGCCGGTCGCGGCCGACACGATTTCGCGGATCAGCGGCCCCCACGTCAGCGCGTGATAGACGTGCACCAGCCCCGGCGGATAGATCGGCCGCAGGTTGCCGAGCATCTCACGGGCGTACTCGCTGTCGTTCATGCGCTTGAGGTCGGGCTTGGGCCCGGTGGCGAACGGGACGCCCGCACTGTGGGTCATCACGTGGCGGATCGTCGTGCGGTGCTTACCGTGACTGGTGTAGCTGGGCAGGTACTCGCAGACGCGATCGTCGAGCGCGAAGACCCCGCGCTCGACGAGCATGTGCACGACCGTGGTCGTCATCGCCTTGGCCGCCGAGTACACACAGAACGGGGTTTCCGTTGTGACGGTGACCTTTTCGACGTCGGGTCCATCGTCGGGCCCATTGCCCCAGCCGTGCCCGATCGCCCGGTTGAGCACCACCTTGCCGTTGCGCCGCACGCAAACCTGGATCGCCGGATGCATGCCGGCTCGATACCAGTACTGGGTGGCCCGCCAGACCCGCTCGACGGCGGCCGGGTCGACCTCGGAGTGGTCCTCCTCGTCGATCGTGGTCACGGCGTCGAGGTCGGCTGGCACCTGAATTCTGCCGGTGCTTCGGCCGTCGGCCGTCACGGGTGCCGCCTCGTCAGCGACGCAGCCAGATGGTGCTGCAGGGGTTGGCCGACCGCTGCCATGCGCACCGTGTACGTCATCGCGTCACCCTCGATGCGGAACGAACGGCCAAGCGCACCAATGTCTTTCGCCGACGCAGTGCGCCCGATGGCCGATGAGGCCAGTTCCATTTCGATGATGCCCGAGCACACCGTCAGCGGCCCCTCCTCGAGCTCCGTCACCCCCGTGGGATGCGCGAGCACCCATTCGACCCGGCCCGCTGACGGCACCCTGAGGAATCCCGTCTCGCCGTGCAGTGGCCGACCATCGCTGAGCGCCTTCGTGCGTTGCGTGTAGCTCAGGAACGGCTTGCCGACGTGACCGAACGTCACCTCCTCGGCGTACGTGAACGGCTCGATCGTCGGATACTCACCGGCCCCGCGGCCCACCCAGGTGCCCAGCAGCGGGGCGAGCACGGCGATGTCGGGATGGAGCTCGGGCATCCCGCCAGGGTACGGCTCACGGACTCGTCTGCAGGAAGATGACGCCGGTGTCGGCGGAAACGACTTGAACGGAGGCGATCTGGTCGACTGGAAGCGAGGTGTCGGCCGCCGTCGACGCGACGATTCCGGGGCGGGCGATCCACGTCGACAGCTGGGTGTGGCTCCCATCACGCCCCACCGCCACCATCGCCAACCGATCTCCGTCGTCATCGTCCGGCTCGCCCGGCGGCTCTGCGGCGTAGGTGCAGTTCAGCTCGATCCCGGTGCCCCAGCTGTGGCTGACGAGGTTGACGGTCGCCGTCAGTTGGCTCGGCGTCACCGGCGCCATCGGCAAGGCGGACGCGACGACGGTCTGCGGCGAAGGAGGCGACGTCGCAGGACCGGGCCGAATCGCGACGAAAAGCCCGATCGCGACCGCCGCGGCGGCAGCCAAGCCTCCGGTCCACGCCAGCCATCGGGCGCGGCGTCGCCGCCGGCTCACCGCATCCAACAGCGCACCGAACACCTCGGGCCGCAGGGCGGACAGTCCCTCGTCGGGCGACTCGGAGATCGACTCGACCTCTTCCAGGGACGACTGCGCCAAAAGCCCGGGCATGCCTGCAAGTTCACCGACAGCGCGGTGGCAGGTCGGACAGCTGCTCAAGTGGCCTTCGAATTCGTGGCGATCGGCGTCCGAGAGAGCGCCAAGCACGTAGGCGGCGTCCCACGTCGCGTACTGATCATTCATGGCAGCACCCCGCGATCCCGGACGGCGTGTCGCAGGGCGTGCAGTGCATCGTGAAGGCGGGACTTCGCGGTGGCCCCGGAGATGCGCTCGCGGCGAGCAAATTCCGACAGGGACTCTTTCAAAAAGTGCACCCGGATGATCGCGCCGCGATGCTCGGCACTCAGCGACGTGAGGGCCTCATGGACGGTCGCGCTCGCGGCCAGGTAATTCGACGTCATGTCGGGTTGCCTTGGCCAACCTCGTCGTTTGTCACTTGCATATCGGCTCATCCTAAAACCGTTCGTCGCCGTTTGCGCCGAGCTGCTCGAGCCTCTGGCCGCGGAGGCCGGCACCGAAGCCCAACTAGAACGTGTTACATTTCGGCTACCTCCGGCCCGAGGAGATCATGAGTAAAGCCAGGTCATCAACGGTTGTCGCCAGGGCGTATCAGTGAAGCGCGTGGTCATTGCCGGACTCGGCGACAGCGGTCTGCTTGCCGCGATCAAGCTCGCCAAGAGTGCCGAAGTCGTCGGCATCTCGGCAAAACCGGGGCTGGTGAGCGGTCAGGAACTCGGGTGGCGCATCAGCCGCCCCGAGCACTGGGCACGCCACAACTGGATTTCGTTCGACAGGTACCGCGGACTCGACAGGGTCCGGACCGTGCACGGCGCGCTGACCGGAGTCGACCTCGCGAACCGGACGGTCTCCGTGCAGGGCGCCGACGGCGACACGTCGACCGAGCCATACGACGCGCTGGTCATCTCGACCGGCGTCACCAACGGGTTCTGGCGGCAACCGAATGTGCAGTCCGCCGAGGAGATCGACGCGGACCTGAAGCTGACCCACGACCAACTGGCGGCCGCCACGTCGGTCATCGTGGTCGGTGGTGGCGCGGCAGCGGTCAGCAGCGCGGCCAATATCGCGATCGCCTGGCCCGACAAGCGCGTCGGGCTGTACTTCCCTGGCGAACGCGCCTTGACCCGGCATCACCCACGGGCCTGGGCGCGGGTCCACCGTCGCCTCGAGGAAGCCGGTGTCGAACTCCACCCCGGGCACCGGGCCGTGGTGCCCGATGGGTTCACCGGGGACGAGCTCACCAGCGCCCCGGTCGAATGGAGTACCGGCCAGCCGCCGGCGTCCGCCGATGCGGTGCTCTGGACGATCGGACGGGTGCGGCCCAATACCGAGTGGTTGCCGAAGGAGTTGCTCGACGAACACGGCTTCGTGCGCGTGACGCCGGAGCTACGGGCGCCCGAACACCCTGGCGTGTTCGCGCTCGGGGACGTCGCCGCCACCGATCCGCTGCGCAGTTCGGCGCGCAACAGAGCCGACGGGTTGCTCGCCAACAACATCCTCGCCGAGTTCGATGGCAAGCCGCTGCGTTCGTACCGGGCTCCGAAGGGGCGCTGGGGTTCGGTGATCGGAATCCAGCGGGACGGGCTCGAGGTGTTCGCCCCCAACGGGAGGGCATTCCGGTTCCCCGCGTGGTCGTTCGAGAGTGTCCTGATGCCGTGGATCGTCCGTCGCGGCATCTATCGAGGCGTGCGCGACTAGGGCTGTAAAGTCACCCCATCGAAACTGGATCGACTACAGGTCAGCACGGCCAAGCCCCCGCCGTGTCCGACCCCTATGTCAATCAAGCACTCCCGGGCCGGCGGTTGTCGCTGCTTCTCGTCGAGGACGACCGCGGCGACGTACTGCTGGTCCAAGAGCTGATCGCCGACGCCAACGCCGACATCCAGATGGTGGTGGCCCCATCGATGGCCGAAGCCGAGCAGGCGCTCAACGTATCCAGGCCCGACTGCGTGCTACTGGATCTCAATCTGCCGGATGCCAATGGCATCTCCGCGCTGGACGGCATCGCGAAGAGGCACGATGACCTGCCGATCGTCGTGCTCACCGGCCTGTCCGACGAGCACTTCGGGGTGGCCGCCCTCGGCGCAGGCGCACAGGACTATCTCGTCAAGGGTCGCGTCGACCCCGAAATGCTCAGGCGTGCACTGCTGTACGCGATCGAGCGCAAGCGCGCCGAGCTCACGACGGTGGAACTCTACGCAAGTCAGCTGACGGCCAAGGAGAACGCGCGGCTGGCCAGGGGGCTGCTGCCAACGCCACTCCTGCTCGACGACCCGGGTGTCGACATCGTTGCGCAATACCGTCCGAGCCACGAAAACGCCATGTTGGGGGGCGACTTCTACGACTTCGTGCAGACCCCGGATCGCACCGTTCACGTGATGGTGGGTGACGTCGCCGGGCATGGCCCCGATGCGGCTGCTCTTGGAGTGGCGCTGCGCATCGGGTGGCGGGCGCTGACGTTCGCCGGACTTCGCGGAAACGAGCGCATGCTGCAGATGGAGCGGATCCTGCGCGCGGAGAGCCCAGTGAGTAGCGGCAGCTTCGCGACGGTGCTCAGCGTGGCGTTGGCACCCGACAGCAGGAAGTTCACGGCGGTCCGCGCCGGCCATCCCGGCATGTTGGTCCACGGTTCGGACACGGTCGATTGGCTGGAACCCCCCGCGGGCCCTGCGCTCGGGCTCAGTGGGACCGCGTGGCCGCTCAACGAACTGGAGCTACCCGCGGGCCACGCCCTGATATTGCTGACCGATGGCGTGTTCGAGGGGCACTCCGGTCAGGGCAACGAGCGGCTTGGCGAGGCCGGCCTGCTCTCGATGGCGCGTGCGCTGCCGCACCTGGCCGGCCCGGAGTTCGTCAACGCCCTCATCGACGGAGCCGAGCAGCGCGCATATGCGCACGGTGGGCTGACCGATGACATTGCCATGGTGCGCGTGGAGCGGACCTGGTGAGGCAAAGGGAGCCAAAGCCGAACCGGAGGCTCACGGTTCAGGGTTGGCAGAACCTGGTGCTCGTCGCCATGGGCGTGGTCGTGCTGGCCGGAGCCATCGCCGGAGGCGTGCTCGTCAACCGCACCGACGACGTGTCCCGCGAGCTGATCGACGACATCCAGCCCGCCAGGGTCGGGGCGTATCGGCTGCAGTCCGCACTGAGTGATCAGGAAACCGCAACCCGGGGCTACGCGCTCACCGGCAACCGGCAGTTCCTCGACCCGTACTACCAGGGGCTGAAGGACGAGCAGACCGTGGTGGATGGCATGAAGGCTCGGTTGACCGGTCGCCCCGAATTGCTGGCCGACCTCGACGCGGTGGAGCAGGCTTCCAACAGCTGGCGTGCGACGTACGCCGAGCCGCTGATCGCGACCGTGAAACCAGGGGCTGCGAACGCCCTGGATCCCAAGACCTTCGACCGCGGCAAGGCTGACTTCGACGGCATTCGACAGCTTTCCAACGCTCAGACCGAGCATCTCATGACGGCGCGCGACACGATCTTGGCCGACATCGCGACCGTGCAGAGCTGGCGCAATCGGGTGCTGTTCGTCATGGTCGGCGCCTTCCTGGTGACCGCGCTCCTGCTGTCGATTCTGACGCGCAACGCCGTCACGCGGCCGCTCGGGAAACTCGCGGCGGCGTGCCGGAGGATCACCGACGGGCACTTCGACGAGAAGATCGTGCCGAGCGGACCCAAGGACATCCGCGCCATCGCGACCGACGTCGAGAACATGCGCCAACGGATCGTGGCCGAACTAGTGACGGTGGAGACTGCTCGCGAGGCGTTGACCGAACAGACCGAGGAGCTGCGCCGCTCCAACGCCGAACTCGAGCAGTTCGCCTACGTCGCGTCGCACGACCTGCAGGAGCCGCTGCGCAAGGTCGCGTCGTTCTGCCAGCTGCTCGAGAAGCGCTACGGCGACCAACTCGACGAGCGTGGGACGGAGTACATCGCGTTCGCCGTCGACGGCGCCAAGCGCATGCAGGCGCTCATCAACGACCTGTTGACGTTCTCCCGGGTGGGTCGGCTGAATGCGACCTACGCCACCGTCGCACTGGACGCCAGCCTGAACGCCGCGCTCGCGAACCTCGAAAGCGCCATCGACGAGTCCGGGGCGGAGGTGGTGCGCCCCGCTTCGCTGCCGCGGGTGGTCGGCGATCCGACGTTGTTCACGATGCTGTGGCAGAACCTACTGGGCAACGCGGTCAAGTTTCGCAAGCCCGGCGAGGTACCGCGCATCGTCATCGAGTGCGCGCCGGGCTTGGGCGATCATCAGGACCTGTGGTCTTTCGCCGTGTCGGACAACGGCATCGGCATCGCCGCCGAGTTCGTCGACAAGGTCTTCGTCATCTTCCAGCGGCTCCATGCTCGCGAGACGTACGGCGGAACCGGCATCGGGCTATCATTGTGCAAGAAGATCGTGGAGCATCACGGCGGGACGATCTGGATCGACACGTCCTATACCGCCGGAACTCGCTTCAGATTCACCCTGCCCGTCAAGCCGTCGGCGTCCGCAGAAACCGATGCCGCGTCTGACTGCAGCTCCGCGACCGTTCTGGAAGGATCGCCCGAATGATGACGACCGACGAACGCCCGATCGACATACTGCTGGTGGAGGACGACCCGGGCGACGAGTTGATCACCCGGGAGGCGTTCGAGCACAACAAGATCAACAACATCCTGCACGTCGCGCGCGACGGCGAGGAGGGGCTCGACTTCCTCTATCGCCGAGGCGAGTTCAGCGAGGCGCCCCGGCCGGATCTGATTCTGCTCGACCTGAACCTGCCGAAGTACGACGGCAGGCAGTTACTGGAGCAGATCAAGTCCGACGCCGACCTGTGCAGCATCCCGGTGGTGGTGCTGACGACGTCGTCGGCCGAAGAGGACGTGCTGCGCAGCTACAAGCTGCATGCCAACGCGTATGTGACCAAGCCGGTGGACGTCGATCAGTTCATGAGCGCGGTGCGGCAGATCGACGAGTTCTTCGTTCAGGTGGTTCGGCTGCCGCAGCTCTAACCCGTTAGAACGGGATGACCTTCTCGCTGTTGAGCTCCCGCCACAACCGCCGGCACGCGGCGGCGAAGTGCCGGACCAACGAGGGCGTCGTCATGTGATCGACGAAATCGGTGTCGGCGATGACGTAACCGCCGAACCCGTGCGTCGTCCGGTACCACATTCCGGCCAGACAGAGCTCGATCGCCGCCATGGTCGTGACGTGACCGGGGGCGATGTTGTCGAGCGAGGCATCGGAGATGAAGCAAGGGTTCGCCGTGCGGACCGTGCGTGCGACGGCGCGCACGTGAATCTCGAGCGCGAGCGGTGAAACGCTGCGCGCCTTGTCTTGGTGCCGCAACGTCTCAACCTCTGTGAATACGGTCCTGTTCCGCATGTGACCAGCATAGGGGTAACACGTCCGTAACACGGAATTTACGGGATGCGCGGCTGTGGGAGTTCGCCGAATGGGGGACCGGCACGAGCGTCGCCCTGCCCGGGTAGGGTCTCGCAGCATGTCGGACCGGAAGTACTCGTTCGAGGTCAACCGCACCAGCAGCGCACCGCCAGCGACACTGTTTCGGCTGGAGACCGACGGCAGCCGCTGGTCGGAGTGGGCCGGGCCGATGATCGTCCAGTCCAGCTGGGAGCGGCAGGGCGACCCCGCTCCCGCAGGCATCGGAGCCATCCGCAAGATCGGACTGTGGCCGGTGCTGATGCGAGAGCAGACCATCGAGTACGAGCAGGACCACAAGCACGTCTACACCTTCGTCGGGGCGTCGCCCGCGAAGGACTACCGGGCCGAAGTGACCTTCACCGCGAACGCGGCGGGCGGCACCGATCTGCACTGGACGGGCACGTTCACCGAAGGGGTCCGCGGCACCGGCCCGGTGATGCTCGCGATCATGCGCAACACGATCCAGGACGTCTCCAAGAGGTTGGTCAAGGCCGCCGAGCGGGAAGCGTCGGGCTCGACGATGTGACGGACTGAGCCTTCACCGTCGGCTTACTATCGGGAGCTGATGGCAATCCGGACGGATGGGGCGACAGGGCGGGCGCTCGCGCTCGCGGCCCTCGTGTTCGCTGCCGCGGTCGCCCTTCGGGGCTACCTCCCCGGAGCCGAACGCGCACCCCGCGAAAGCCCCACCGACAATCCGGCTGCGCTGGTGGTGGTCGTCATCCTGCTTCTTGCGTCTGTCGGCGTCGTCACGGTGGCGGTGGTGGTGCGGGCGCGCAATCGCACTGCGGCGCACGCGGGTGCGACGAGTCGGCCCGACTGGCTCCGCCGCGATGTGGGGCGACCGTCGTGGCGGGCCGTGCTCATCGCGTTCGGTGTCGTGCTCACGTGGCTGTCGGTCGCGATGCTGCTCAGCAGACTCGGTGGCGGCGGCGCCGTGAACGCGCCCGCATTCGTACCGGACAGCAGTCCCGAGTCGACTCCACCGACATCGAGTCCAACCGCGGGCCAACCGACGCCCCCTGCACCGCAGGCTGATTCGAGGCTGCTCGACTACTTCTACGCGGCCACCTCTTTCTTTCTCGTCGTGTTGGTGATTGGCACGGTCGTGACGTCGCGACGCTCACATCGCAGTGCAGCGGCGGCCCAGGAGGTCGCCGGTCGACCGAACGCGGAGCAGTCCGACGTCGGCTCCGAAGCTCTGGTCCGCGCGGCAGAAGTCGGGCTCGCCGAGGTGGAGGACCTGAGCCAGGAGCCGCGCAAGGCGATCATCGCGTGCTACGCGGCGATGGAACGGGAACTGGCGCGGGTACCCGGCGCCGCCCCTCAGGACTTCGACACCGCGTCCGAGGTGCTTGCGCGCGCGGTCGACCAGCACGCGCTCGGACCGGAGAGCGCGACCCAACTGGTCGACCTCTTCGACGAGGCGCGGTTCAGCCCGCATGTCATGAACGAGGGGCATCGGGAGACCGCGGTTCAGGTGCTGCAGCAGGTACTCGCAGAACTGCCGAGCCGGACGTGAAAGCGCTTGTCGTCATGTCGGTCTGCCTGATCCTGGTGGTCGAGGCGCTGGTGCTCCGGGTGCCCGAGCGGGACGTGGTGTTGGCAGCGGCCGCAGTCGTCGCGGCGTTCGGGCTGCTCGGTGCGCGGTGGCTGCTTGCGCGCGAAGACGCAGACGGCCTCGACGAGTCCGAGCCGCGTGATCCTGCTGAGTCGTTGCGGCGCTGGCTGGCCAGGACCCAGACGTTGGTCGCGTGGTCGGACACCACCCGATCGGATTGGGACAAGCACCTGCGGCCGATGCTCGCGCGGCAGTTCGAGCTCGCCACCGGCCATCGAAACACCAAGGATCCCAAGGCATTCCAGGCCACCGCAGAGATGGTCTTCGGTCCAGAGCTCTGGATGTGGGTGGATCCCGACAACGTGTCCCGCACGGGCGGCAGTGAACCTGGTCCCGGCCGGGTGGTGCTTGACGAAGTCCTACAACGGTTGGAGCGAATATGACCTCATCTGCGCCGACGACTGCCGCGCTGTGCGATACGGTGCTCGACGAGATCCAACGGGCGGTGGTCGGCAGACGCGCGGCGTTGAGACTGATCCTCACCGCGATGTTGGCCAGGGGTCACGTGCTCATCGAAGACCTGCCCGGACTAGGCAAGACGCTGATCGCCCGATCCTTCGCCGCGGCACTGGGACTCGAGTTCACGCGCGTGCAGTTCACGCCCGATCTGCTGCCCGCCGACCTGCTCGGCTCGACGATCTACGACATGCAGTCGGGCCGGTTCGACTTTCGCCGCGGCCCCATCTTCACCAACCTCCTGCTGGCCGACGAGATCAACCGGACCCCACCGAAGACGCAGGCCGCCCTGCTCGAGGCGATGGCCGAGAGTCAGGTCAGCATCGACGGCGTCACGCACCAACTGCCCGACCCGTTCATCGTGCTGGCGACCGACAACCCGATCGAGTACGAGGGCACCTATCCGCTGCCCGAGGCGCAGCTGGACAGGTTCACCATCAGGCTGGAATTGCGGTATCTCTCCGAATCAGAGGAGGTTTCGATGTTGCGGCGCCGACTCGACCGGGGTGCACCGGAACAGCCGATCGAACAGGTCGTCGACGCCCGCGACCTGCTCGCCATGCGGGAGGCCGTGGAGCAGGTGACCGTGCACGAGGACGTGCTGCACTACGTCGTCGCACTGGCCGCCGCGAGCAGACAGCATCCGCAGGTCGCCGTCGGGGCCAGCCCGCGCGCCGAACTCGACCTCGTTCAGCTCGCGCGCGCCAGTGCGCTGCTGGCCGGCCGCGACTACGTGATTCCCGAGGACGTCAAATCGCTCGCAGGCTGCGCGATGGCGCACCGGATCAGCCTTCGCCCGGAGATGTGGGTCAGGCAGGTGCGGAGCACGGACGTCGTCGCGGAACTACTGCGGCGCGTCCCGGTGCCCCGCACTCATGGCGCGACGTGACGCTCTGCAGCCCAACGTGATCGAGCAGCGCTCGACCGACGTCGAACTCGAGTGGCGTACCTCTCCGTTGGCGCGCGCATTGGCGACGTGCACGGCGGTGGCGCTCGCCGCCGCGGTGCTGGGCTCGCAGTGGCAGCTGATCGCGTTCGCCGCGCCGTTGCTGGGTGTGCTGGCGTCATTGCGGTGGCAGGCGTCCCTGCCGACCGTCTCCGTGCACGGGCACCCCGGACTATCACGGTGTTTCGAGGCGGAAGAGGTGCAGCTGACGGTGTGGGCCGAGGCCGGGGATGGAAGTGCCGCCGACTTCGACGTCGTCACCGTCGACGGCATGCACGTCGATCGGACCTACGACGGCGACAAGACTGCGCTCACGGTTTCGGCCGAGCGTTGGGGACGGTATCCCGTCCAGGCGCGACTCAGGGTGCCTGCCCGCGGCGGTCTGCTCATGGGGACGGCGACGGTCGACGCGGCGGAGGTGTTCGTGTTCCCGGTCGCCCCACCGCAATCCACCGCGCTGCCGCGCACCGATCTGCCCGACCGGCTCGGCACGCACATCACCAGGTACGTCGGCCGCGGCGTCGAGTACGCCAACATCCGCTCCTACCTTCCCGGCGACCAGTTGCGAACCGTCAATTGGCCGGTCAGCGCGCGGCGCGGAAGCCTCCACGTCACCGAGCGGCTGAGTGAACGCGCCGCCGACGTGGTGGTGCTCGTCGACACGTACGACCAGCCCGCGGGGCCAGCCACCGAGGCGACCGAACGCACGGTTCGGGGTGCGGTGCAGGTCGTCCAGAGCGCGCTGCGAAGCGGTGATCGCGCGGGTGTCGTGGCCTTGGGGGGCCAGCCGCGCTGGTTGGGCGCCGACATCGGGCGCAGGCAGTTCTACCGGGTGCTCGACGCGGTGCTCGCGGCAGGCGACGGCTTCGAAGTCACCTCGGGGACGCTCGCGCCGCGCGCCGCGCTGCCTTCGGGCGCCATCGTCGTGGCGTTCTCCACATTGCTCGACACCGACTTCGCGCTTGCCCTGATCGAACTGTGCAGGCGCGGCCACGTCGTGGTGGCCGTCGACGTGCTCGACGGCGCCCCGTTCGAGGAGCCGGATCCCTTGATTCGCCGGATGTGGACGCTGCAGCGCTCGTTCATGTACCGGGACATGCGCACCATCGGCGTCGACGTCGTGTCGTGGCGCGGGGACGCCGCGCTGGATCAGACGATGCAGTTGGTGCCGGAGCGCCGTCGACGCGTGCGGGGGAAGCGATGACCTCGATCCGGGTGCTCTCGACTGCGTTCGGGCTCTTGATGGTGGCCGCCGTCGCCGTGCAGGCCGACGAGCGCGCCTTGATCGCGGCGGTGTTGGCCGCCGTAGCGGTGCTTGGCTCGATCCAATTCTCCAGGGCCGCAACGGTTGCGGTCATCGCCTGCGTGGCGGCGATCGCGCTGTCGGACCCGAATCCGATGCTGGCCACGTTGGCCGGGCTCAACGCGACGGGCTATCTGCTGCTGAGGCACGCCGGGGCCCGGGAATCGCTCACCCGGCCGACGATGGTCGGAGTGTTGGGGCTGTCGGCGCTCGGCTTGGTCGCGACGACGCTTCCCGCCGTCGAACTGCCGTGGGCGCCGCTCCTGGCGCCGTTCGTGGTGCTGGCGGTGTTCGTCATCGCGATTCGGCCGCTCGTCGGGGTGCGCCGCGGCGGCTAGCAGCTAGCCAGCGTGTTCAGAAGTACGTGGTGGCCTGAGTGCTGGTGCCGTTGTCACAGGTGATGGTCACGTTCCAGTTTCGGAATCGGGGTACGGCCGGAACGATTTTGAGGTCGTAGCTGGAGTTGGCTGCCAACGCGAAGCTGCGGTTGACGTCATCGGTGACGTAGGTGCATTGCGACGAGACGCCGCTGCGGTCGGTGATGTGAGCCTGCAGACCGCCGACGATCGTTTTGAACGAGACCGTCGGTCCCTGCTTTGGCGGAGCGGGAGGCGGGTTCTGCGGTGGGGGTGGTGGGGACACCTGCCCGTTGGCGCAGCCCGACACCACTACGTGTGCACCTTGCTGATTTTGCAGCTTGCTCATGGCGCTGCCTTCGGCGGCTTGAACCGAAGGGTTCTGCGCCGCCTCGATCTCCCCGTAGTCGTTCGCTGCGGCCGCGGCACACGCGTTCGTGGCACTCATTTCAAATACGCAATGGTTGCCGCCATTGTTTTGGCAGTTCGATAGCGATGCGATTCTCGCCTGGTCGGCGTCGGGCCCGATTGACATTCCTCCGATCGTCACAACGGGCGGATTGTCGTTGCCGAGTCCAACGGAGATGGCAACGTAGGCGTCAGGGGCGGCGTTGGCTGTCGTCGTTGCGCCGAACAGGCTGACGACGGCCGCTCCGACGGCGACGAGCGTGAGGGTCGCCGCGGTGCGCAGACGTAGTCCCGGTTTGTTGCTGGTCATGACGTGGTCCTTTACCTCAGGTGCGGCCCGGGGGGCCACACTCATGAACTGGAGCGATGAGGCACTCGACTTCCCTCACTTTCTTCCCCGGCAGATTTCGCCGCCGTGCTGTGTGTGGGCTGAGTATTCGCTGATTCGGGTTCCAGTTCAGGCGAATCCGCAAGAATTGCGTGGTCGAACCAATGCGCCCGGCTCAGAAATCGCCTTCGAGACGGTTGCTTTCGACCTTGGAGATGGTGTTGCCCTTGCTGTCGAGAAGCCTTGCTCCGATGTAAATCTCGTCGATGCCGCCATCGCCGATGTTCTCCAAGGTGCCGCTGTCTTCGTCCAACGCGGCATGGGAAAGCGTGGCAGCGTCACACCATCGCGTTCGTCATCGGCCTCGCTGGCGTGAACCACGAACCATGGGCGGCCCGGTTTCCGCTTAGTTGAACACCGGCCCGCTGTTGCAGTCGGGATTGGATACAGGGCAGTCCGGGCTCTGCTGTTTCGGCGGGGGCTCCACGGGTCCTGGATTGGGGGGCACTGGCTTCGGAGGCTTGACGGGCGGCTCCTTCGGTTCCTCTGGCGCAGGCTGCGGTGGCTCCTGCGGTGTCCCCTGCTGGGGTTCCTCTGGCTCTGGCTTTGGCTTCGGGCGCGGACGAGTCGTGATGGGCACCTCGGTGGTGGGCTCGGGTTCGTGCGTCCGCGGTAGCTGTGGGGTGGTCGTAGGCGGCTCGGTGGGCTCGGGTATCGGGACGGCCGTCGTGGTGACGACGGACGGCGGCACCGTCGACGGCTCTTCGGAGGGCGGGGGCGGCGGCGCGATCCGAGGCACCGCCGACGGCGCCGTGGTGGCCGGGGTGGTGGCGGTAGTCGTGATCGGCTTCGGGTCGTTGACCGGATCGACGCGAAACGATGCCGGACGCGAAAGCACCAGCGCCGCACCAATGCCCAACGCGACCAACCCCACGCCGAGCCCCGCGCGGGCACGCGGCTTCGGACGGGTGGCGTGTGCCGCGGGGCCGCCGGTCGCGGCTGGTCCTGCGAGGTCGCTGATGTCGAGATCGGCGTCGGGCCACCATGATTCGCCGGACCCCGCGCCAGGTGCCGGCACAGGAGGCGCCGCGTGCTCGAGGGTGCGTGCCCGCAGCCAAGCGGGAGCAGGGATGACGATCGGCGCCGCACCGAGCAACGCGGCGGGGCTGACCATCTGGGCGCGGTCCTCCTCGCACACCGCGCAACCGTCGATGTGCCGCGCGACCCGCTTGCGCATCAGCACCGTGAACTGGCCGTCCCAGTCGGCGAGCACTTCGGCGAGCTCGGGGCACCTGTCGGGGTCGGCCTTGGTGCGGCGACACACCAGCAGCGCTCCGAGTGAGCGGGCGATGGTGTCGCGGAGCCGTTCGACGAGCGTGTTGGCGTTCTTGTGCGTCACTCCGAGCGCATCGGCAAGCTCGGGGCCGTCGAGGCTCTGGCGGTAGGCCAACTCGTAGACGAGCCGGTCGCGGTCGGTCAATCCGCCGGTGGCAGCGGCGATGAGGTCGGCGAGCTCGCTTCTCGCCGCCATGGTGGGCATATCGGCTTCGGCGGTGGGCATGTCGGGTAGTTCCTCGCTGGGCATTTCACGCTTGCGATCCCGGATCCGGGCGAGCGCCTCGGAACGGGCGATGGCGTACAACCAAGATCGCAAACGGTCGGGTTCGCGCAATTGGACCAATTTGGTTGCCGCGGTGACGAATACGTCCTGCACGCAGTCCGCCGCCGCGTCCCGGTCCCGCAGCATGCCGACGCAGAAGTCGTGCAGCCGATCGGCATAGCGGTCGTAGATCGCGGCGAACGCAGAGCGATCGCCCGCGGCGGCCGCGCGAGCAAGCGTGGCGTCGTCGAGCCCCCCAGCCTGTGACAGCGCGAAAGTCGTCATCAACCCACCCCCAGGGCGCGCTTGCTGTGCCCAAGATAGACATCATCGTCGCTGCATTCCCGTTGATGCAATGGATTGCGGGCAAACGAAGCGGTCACGGGAGCTCCCTTCCAGGCGGGCGGTCATCCGCCGCGTCCATAGGTACGAGGGCTTCGCGACCCGGATTCCCACACTTTTTGATGGACGGGACATACGCGCAGGTCAGCAGCACCCCCACGGCAGCGCACGGCGAATGGCTCCGCTAGGGTGGCGCCCGATGACTCGGAGTTGGATTGGCCAGCTGTTGGACTTCGAGCGTCGGGGCGATGTGTTCATTGCGCCCAATCCGAGCGGCGCCGCCGGCAGCCGGCTCTTCGGCGGGCTCATCGCCGCCCAATCGCTGGCGGCCGCGGGCGCCACGGTCGATGCGGAGAAGCTCCCGCAGTCGCTGCACCTGTACTTCGTGCGTGGCGGCGAATACGGCGTCGACGTCGAACTGCAGGTCGAGCGCACCAGGGACGGCCGATCGTTCGACACGCGACGGGTGACCGCCGTCCAGCACGGCAAGACGATCCTCGAGATGATCGCGTCGTTTCATCGACCGGAGCCCGGCGCGGACTGGCAACCGCCCAGCGCGCCCGCCATCGAATTCGACGACGCCGTCGCGAAGTCTCCCGATCATGGGTTCACCGGGCGGTTCGAGATCCGCACCACGCCCGACGACGATTCGATCTTCGCGGTGCCGCCGTTCTGGATCAGGACCAACGACGTCATCGAAGACGATCCGCTGATCCGCGCCTGCACGCTGACCTTCATGTCCGACTTCGGGCCCGTCCCGGTGGCGCGCCCACCCGGCACTCCGCTGGACACGGACCTCGGCTACGCGGCCAGCCTGGATCACGCCGTCTGGTTTCACCGCCGCTTTCAGCCGGAACAGTGGCACCGCTACGAGGTGCGAGCACTGAACAACACCGACTCCCGAGGGCTGGTCGTCGGATCGCTGTACGACCGCGCCGGCGCCCTGGTGGCGAGCACCAGCCAGGAGGCACTGTGGAGGTTTTGACACAATGAGTTGTGAGCACCCCGAGCACTCCACCGCAGGCGCCGTACTGCTATCGGCATCCTGACCGCGAGACCCACATCAGCTGTACCCGGGGTCAGCGCAGTATCTGCCCCGAATGCATGCGTTCGGCTCCGGTCGGTCATCAATGCGTCGAGTGCGTCGAGCAGAGCGCCCGTTCGGTGCCGCAGCCGACCACCGCCTTCGGTGGACGGGCGGCGGGCAAGCCGCTGGTCACCTATGTGCTCATCGCGCTGAACGTCGTGATGTACGTCCTCCAGCAGGCGAATGACGTCGTCTACCAGCAACTCGTGCTGTGGCCGTGGGGAATCGCCCACGGCGACGAGTTCTACCGGCTGGTGACGTCGGGGTTCCTGCACGCGGGCGTGGCCCACATCTTGTTCAACATGGTCGCCCTGTACTTCACGGGTCCCGCACTCGAGCGGGCGTTGGGGCCTGCGCGCTTCATCGGGCTTTACGCACTCAGCCTGCTTGGCGGGTCGGTGCTCGTCTATCTGCTGTCGCCCGTCGAAACGCCGACCCTTGGGGCGTCGGGAGCCATCTTCGGACTCTTCGGCGCGACGTTCGTGCTGGCCCGCAAGCTCCACTTCGACGTGCGCGGGATCGTCGGACTCATCGTGATCAACCTCGCCATCACCTTCATCGCACCCGGCATCAGCTGGCAGGGCCATGTCGGCGGGCTGTTGACGGGCGCGGCGGTGGCGTCGGTCTACGCCTACGCTCCGCAAGCGAGCCGGACGCTGATCGTGACGGGGTGCTCGCTCGCGTTGCTGCTGCTGTTCGCGGTGCTCATCTGGTGGCGCACCGCGGCCATCGTCACGGGCGTCGGCGTCTGACGCTAGGGGCTGGGCGGTGCGCCGCAGCGGTCCCTGATGTCGGCCAACGGCTGCCGGATGCCGGTCAGGTCGGCCTTGGTGTCCGGATGAGCCGTCATGTACCCCTTCACCTTTTGGCCGACCTGCTGCCGTGACATCCCCTCGAGGCTGGTCATGAACCAGTTGAAGTCGGGGTGGTTGAACAGGTAGACCGAGGTCGCGGCCGATACGCCGGACCGCACGCCTTCCAGGTCGGCGGCGGTGCAGTTCGGCGGATCGGCGGCAGGATCCTGGTCGGCCAGTGCCGCAGGAACGCCACCGAACAGTGCGGCGGCCATCAACGCGCCCGCGACGAGACAGCCGCTCGCCAGTGGCCGCATGGGGTTCGCAGAGAACGACATGGCCCAGCTCCTTCATTGTTCGACCTGAGGGGTTGGCCTGAGTTTGCCGCCGCCGATGACCTATGGCTTGCTCCGCAAGCCGATTCACAGGTTATTCAGGTGGCATTCTCAGTCGACGGCTGGGCGGTTCACAACCGGTACCAACAACACGATTCACCGAACACCTTGATAACAAGGCGATTACGGCCCGCGTGGGGAGAGTTGGGCCTGTTCAACGGACTGTTAGCTTGCCGATGACGCGACAAGAGAGAAGAGGGGTGACGTCTGTGTTGGCGACGTTGATGCGACGGGCGGCGATCACCGTGGTGGTCGGGGCGGTGCTGTCGGGGTTCATCGGAGTCGCCGGGGCCCCCGTCGCCGGGGCGTACTCCCGCGATGGCCTGCCCGTCGAGGTGCTCGAGGTGGCCTCGCCGTCGATGGGCCGCAACATCAAGGTTCAGTTCCAGGGCGGCGGCCCGCATGCCGTCTACCTGCTCGACGGCTTGCGCGCCCAGGACGACGCCAGTGGCTGGGACGTCAATACCGCTGCCTTCGAGTGGTACTACCAGTCCGGGCTGTCCCTGGTCATGCCCGTCGGCGGGCAGTCCAGCTTCTACACCGACTGGTACCGTCCCGCGACGGGCAGTTCGGGCACGCTGACCTACAAGTGGGAGACGTTCCTGACCCAGGAGCTGCCCGCTTACCTGTCCGCCAACAAGGGCGTGGCGCCGACGGGCAATGCCGTGGTGGGCCTGTCGATGTCCGGCGGCGCTGCGCTGGTGCTGGCGGCCTACTATCCGACGCAATTCATCTTCGCGGGATCGCTGTCCGGATTCCTCAATCCGTCAACAGGCTTGTGGCCCACCATGATCGGATTTGCCATGAAGGACGCCGGCGGGTACAACGCCAACGACATGTGGGGCCCCACTAGTGATCCGGCGTGGAAGCGCAACGATCCGATGTTGCTGATTCCGACGCTGGTGGCCAACAACACCGCGGTCTGGATCTACTGCGGAAACGGCAAGACCTCCGGCCTCGACGCGCCCGGAGACTTCGGGGTGCAGTACGCCGCGCAGTTCCTCGAGACCGTCACCGTCGACACCAACAAGCAGTTCCAGAAGAACTATCTGGCCGCCGGTGGGCGCAACGCCATCTTCAACTTCCCGGGGGACGGAACCCACAGCTGGGGGTACTGGGGCGCACAGTTCCAGGCGATGAAGCCCGACCTGCTGCGCGTCCTGGGTGTCGGCGTGGAACCGCCACCTGCGCCTGCACCCGGACCTGCGCCTGCACCCGGACTTGCGCCTGCACCTGGCGTGGTCCTACCACCTGCTTAATTCCCCGCGATTGGGTACAAGTGACAGATGGCGAACGTCGACGTGTCGGTTTCCTCGAAGCTCTCCCCCGAGCAGGCGTGGAAGTTGGCGTCGGACCTGCCCCGGTTCAACGAGTGGCTGACCATCTTCGGCGGGTGGCGCAGCGCGCTGCCCGCCGTCGTTGAGCAGGGCACCCGGGTCTCGTCGCTGATCAAGGTGAAGGGTTTCCGCAACACCATTCGCTGGGAGGTCACCGAGTACGACGCGCCCAAACGGCTCACGATGCAGGGCAGTGGCTTCGGCGGAGTCCACATCGCGCTGAACATGGCCATCACCGACGACGATCCAGGCTCGACGTTTCACCTTCACGCCGCACTCTCGGGTGCCCTGCTCAACGGTCGGGTGGGCGGGCTCGTCGCGCGGGTGTTGAAGTCGGACGTCCAGAAGTCGGTCCAGAACCTGGCCGCGCTGACCTGAGCGCTACGCCAGGCAGCTGAGCTCCATGCTGTCGCTGTCTCTGGCGAGGAAATTGACGCTGACGTATCCGTTGGCCGGATCACGCACGTAGTCGAGGTAGGGCTGCGTCTCGGGCATGTTCGTGTTGTCGGCGACGATCAGCGTGCCCGGCGAGAAGCGCGGCTCGAGGAGCTTGAGCACCGGAAGGTAGAACTCCTTCCACCCGTCGAGCAGCACGAAGTCGACCTTCCCGTCCAACGTCTCGAGGGTCTCCAGCGCATCGCCTTCGAGCACCGTGATTACGTCGGAAAGTCCGGCGTCGGCGAAGTTCTTCTTCGCGGCCGCGATCTTGGCGGCGCTCATTTCCGTCGTGACGACGCGGCCGCTTCCGTTGTCGTGGACCGCGGACGCGAGGTGGATGCCGGACAGGCCAAACGACATGCCGAACTCGACGACGGTCTGCGGCCGGGTGGCCCGCACCAACGAATAGAGCAGCCGACCCGCTTCCGGGGTGACGGGCATGTAGATGTCGCTGAGTGCATCGGCACGTTCCTGCGCGGTCGCGTTCGCTAGCTCCGCGAACCGGCCACCTCCGTCGCGCAGCGCGGACATCTGCTCGTGCGACTCGGCGTACATCCGGTCCAGTGAAGAAGCGACTTTCGGATCTGTAAGCGTCGACATGGCTTCGACGCTACGCCGCGACGCTGTGCGTGTCCCATGTCCGTTGGGGGGCTCGAGTTAGCGCTCGACGAACACCACGTTGTCCTCGAGCGGACTGCGCGGCACGTCGAGTGCGTTGGCAGGAAAGTCGGGATCGGCATAGCCGATCGACACGCCGCACAGGATCCGCATGTCCTCGCCGATGTCGAGCTGTTCGCGGATCACGTCCGGATACCCCGCGATCGACACCTGCACGCAGCTGCCGATACCCCTGGCGGTCAATGCCAGCATGAACGTCTGAAGGAACATGCCGACCCCGAGCGCGTCGACGTACTCGAGGTCGCGATGCATGCAGACGATGGCCCCAAGTGGCGCCCCGAAGAACTCCCAGTTCCGAAGGACCGCAATACGTCTCGCCGCGGCGTCGTGGCGCTGCACTCCCATGGTCCCGTAGAGGATCGCACCGAGGTCGCGTCTAAAGTGAGCGAACTCGTCCGGCAGCGGCGGGACCTGCGGTTCGCCCTTCTCCGCCTCTTCGAGCAGGGCCTCGACGAGGCGGTCGCGGGCCGGACCAGAGTTGAACACCACGCGCCAAGGCTGGATATTCGAGTTCGACGGCGCTCTGACCGCCAGCTCGAGGGCTTCGATCACCAATTCCTTTGGCACGGGCTTGTCCCGCAGGAACAGCCGCGTCGACCGTCGGGTGCGGATCGCTTCCTCAAGGTCGTACATCGTCGGCTCCCTTCATTGGATCGCGAGCACGGTCTTGCCCGGCTTCCGGTGCGGCTTCCGGCCGCTCTCGAACGCTTCGCGGCCGTGTTCCAACGTAAAGGTGGCGGCGATCGCCACGTGCAGTTGGGAATCGTCGACCAGTTGGGCGAGCTGGATCAATTGGGCCCGGTCGGGGCTCACGATGAAGAACGTCGCGGTCACTGCGTATTGCTCGGCCTTGCCTTCTGGCGGCGGTGCCGAAAGCGTGACCAGTCGGCCGCCTCGCCGCAGCACCCCGAACGACCGGTCCAACGTCTCCCCACCCACGGTGTCGATGACGACGTCGTAGGTCGCGCCCGTGGCGTCGAACGCCTCGGTTCGGGTGTCGACGACGTGCCCGGCGCCGAAGCCGCGCACCACGTCGGCCACGTCGCCGCGGATGGTGGTGGTGACGTCGGCGCCGAAGGCGTGCGCGACCTGGACGGTGAGCGCACCGACACCGCCTGCCCCGCCATGCACCAGAACCCGTTCGCCCGGTTGCACTTTTGCGTGGTCGACAAGCGCCTGCCAAGCCGTCAGTCCGGCCAATGGAAGCGCCGCCGACTCGACGTGGGACACCGTGGTCGGGCGGGCGGCGAGGTCGGCGGCAGGTACGGCCACGTACTCCGCCGCCGCACCGTCGCGGTCGAACTGGATGAGGCCGTAGACCTCGTCTGCAACCGCGAAGTCGGTGACCCCGGGCGCGACGGCCGACACGACCCCGGAGACTTCGTGCGACGGGATGATCGGCGTCCGGTCGACACCGTCGCGCAGCCACGTCTCCTCCCACGTCAACTCGTCGAAGGTGATGGCTGCGGCATGCACGGCGACCAACACCTCCCCAGCGGCGGGCACCGGCACCGGTGCCCGCTCGACGGTCAGTACTTCGGGACCGCCGCGGCGGTGCGCCCGAAGCGCGGTCATGTCGGCCATCGGTTCCTCAGAAACCCTTGGCCGCGAACCAGTTCAGTGCGACCTCGGCGACGTCGCGCCAGCCGTGATCCATCGTCAACGAGTGACCGCGGCCCTCGAACTCGTGGAACTCGGTGTCCGAGCCGCCCTTGGCGTACATGCCGAACACCTCCTTGGTGACCTTCAGCGGCACGGTGTGGTCCTCGGTGCCCGACGTCAGCAACAGTGGTCCGCGGTCGACCAGCTGCGTGTCGACCTTCGCCGGTGAGTTCTTGGAGAAGTTCGCGCCCGCATCCTCGAACAGTGGCTTGCCAGGCCCGGGAATCGTCCACTTGTCGTGAAGGTCGTTGGACTCCTCCTCGGTGAGCATGTTGCCGAAGGCGTAGTGAAACTGCTTGGGGTTCAACGACACCGTGCGATGCCGGTTGGCCGGATTGCCAAGCACGGGGAACGCGGAGCGCAGTTGTGCAAGTGGCAGCGCCTTGACGCCCTTGATGGCTGCGGGGTCGATCGCGACGGCCGCGGCGACGTGCCCACCGGCCAGCAGTTCCTGGGCGATGAGTCCGCCGAACGAGTGGCCGACCACTATCGGCTTGGCCTCGTGCTTGCCATGGGCGGAGTTGATGAACTCCACGTAGTGGTCGACGATTTCGGTGATCCCCGTGGCGTTGAGGGCGTCTGGATTGGCCCGCGTCGCCTCGACGGTGTCGCCGTCCCCAGGCCAGCCGGGTGCCGAGACGTCGTAGCCGCGCTCGGCGAACAGGTCCATCCATGGCAGCCACGCGCTGGCGTGGATCCACAGGCCGTGGATGAAGATGTCGGGGTTGGTCATTTCGGTTCATTTCTAGTGTGATTTCGTCGCGGAAACCGTCGCTGTGCAATCGAAAGCGCG
>JAOPVI010000152.1 GCA_025966225.1 Mycobacterium sp.
TGACCGGGGTTGTACTTGGCCAGGTTCTCCCGAAGCTTGGTGAGATTTGGATCGTCCGCGGGGTAGGGGCGATATTCGACGACCTCTTCGGCCCACCGCGCCGGGTTGCTCACGCCACCAGCGGCCAGCGCCGCCTCGATGTCACCCTTGGACGCCGTATTTGCCGACACCTTCGCGGCCTGCTGGGTGGGCGCGCTCATTGCTTCTGAACTGGTTGGCGCCGCCGTCGCGGCGGCGGCGGTTTCACTTGTCGCAGTGGTCGCCGTCGTCGACTCACCGCAAGCCGTTACGAGCACGACACAGAGCGCCGCGATTGAGCAAAGCGTTGCCTTGATGGTCATTTATTCGTTCCCCTCCGGTTGCTTGCCGCCACAATTTTAGTCGCGCCGAGTTCGATTCGGTCCCATATCGAGTGGGACGGACAGCGCTGAAGCCGGTCACGAGTCCGCGGACACCTGAATGACGGGGCCAAGCACGCCCGCCAGCGCGGCAAGACAGAGGTCGATGGCTTCTTGACGGGAGACCTCCCGGCGCTCGAGCCACTCGATGGCGACGTCGCGCACGAACGCGATCCATCCAACCAGCCCCGCCGAGGCGACCGCGCGTGCATGGCCCGTCAGCGCGGCAGCGTCGAGCAGCCGATAGCGCATCGTGTTCAGGTCATCTGTGATGGGCTGCCGCACAACGGGATCCAGTGCAATGCCGCTGCGATTGGCCAGAAAGACCAGTGGAGCGTGCTGTTCGTAGAACTCGTAGTGGGCCGTCAGCGCTCGGCGCACCTGATCGACCAGGGGCGCTGAACCGTCGAACGTCGCCGACTTCAACAGGTCGTCGTGGGCCCGCTTCCAGATCGCGGCGAACAGTTCCTTCTTGTTGGCAAAGTAGTGGTAGACGAGCGCGCGCGAGACGTCGGCTCGTTCGGCGACGTCCTCCATCGACACGTCCTCGAATGGCTGCGCCGAGAACATGGACGCGCCGACGTCGAGCAGTTGATCACGGCGCTGGTTCGGCGTCATCCTGCTGCGCGGCACCAACCGACTGTAGCGATACTCCTTGACCGGCCGGGCCGAAGCGGAGTAGCTTGGACAACTATTAGACGCCATCTAATTAGTGGGTGACATGCGCGGCCTGGTACGTGTCTGGTTGACGGTCTTTGGGCTCGTCTGCGTCGCAATTGCGCTGGCGCACCTATTCTTTGGCTCAGCCAGCATCGTCGGGGGTGGCCCGGTGAATGCCACCATCGACAGCGACATGCGGTTCTACGCCGTGCTCTTCGCCGCGTTCGGGCTGGGGTTCGTCTGGGCGGCCAGAGACCTCGGTCGCCGCACCTCGGTTGCCAACCTGCTCGGCCTGCTGTTCTTCCTCGGCGGGCTCGCGCGACTACTCGCGTGGGTTCAGACCGGCCCTCCGAACTGGTTCTACCTCGCCATGATTCCAGTGGAGCTGGTGATCCCCGTCGTGAACTGGATACTGCTCACTGCGGTTCGACGCTCGACGCCAGCTGAGCCGGATCCGGGGCTGCTGCGCCGGTGACTCGCTGCGCCGCGAAATCTGCTGCCTGACTGGCCAATCCGGCCTCGACGTACAGGCTGTGGGCGGCCCTGTCGTCGCCGTTGGAGCAGACCGGATCCGCGCCGTTGCACAGGTCGATGGTCTTGGCGCCGTAAAGCGTGCTGAAGGTGGTCAGCGGCTTGCCGATCCGGTCCGATGGATTGCCGAAGACGGCGACCGCCGAGACGTGGTCCACGATGTTCGGCGGCATGAGATTGGTGAAGCCGAACACCGGCCCCTGCGCCGCGGTGACGAAGTCGACGACGGCCGCGCCTTGCGAATACCCGCCGAGCACGATGTGGGTGTTCGGGCAGGTGGCCGCGGTGGCCTGGACGTGGGCACTGGCGTCGTTGGCGCCGTCAGCGGCCTGGAGGAAATCGTACGAGGCCGGGTAGTCGACGGCATACACGCTCACGGTCTGCCCGCCGAGCTCGCTCGTCAGGTCGTCGACGAACGCCTGACCCACGCGGCCCACCCCCGCAGGTTCCGCAGTTCCTCGGGCGAACACCACCTCCACGTCCGGGCAGGAAGCGGCCGCGTGCGCTTTGGGCGCGAGGCTCATCAGACCAGCGACGCCGATGGCGCCTGCACACACCGCAGCAAGAATGCCGCGCACGCGTCGGGCGGGCACCTGTGTCACGTGAGTGGTCATGGGCTGTCTCCTACGTCGTCGCGCCCGGTCGGCCGCCATCGGCTAGAACTTCGGCGACCTCGACATGAATTCCATCGCGCAGGAGCAACCCAGCCAATCCGGCTGACGCCCAGGATCCATACCGGCTAGCTGGAAGAGCTCGCGGTGCTGCGTGTGACCACACTCACGGCGTGCGGAAGGATGGCGCGCAGCATGACCGAGAGCAACGCTTCGTCCCCGCCCACCCGACGACGCCACATCGTGCGACTCGTGCTGTTCGTCGCGTTCCTGCTCGGGTTGTTCTATCTGTTCGCCGTCGCGCGGGTCGTCGACGTCGACGACGTCCGGAGCGCAGTGGCGGCGACGGGTCCGTTCGCGCCGCTGACCTACATCGTGCTGTCAGCCACGCTTGGCGCGCTACTCGTCCCCGGTCCGATCCTGGCTGCAGGCAGTGGCGTGCTGTTCGGCCCGCTGCTCGGCACGTTCGTCACGCTGGGTTCGGCGGTCGGAACCGCCGTCATCACCAGCCTCATCGGCAGGCGGGCGGGCCGAGAAAGTGCACGCGGGCTGCTAGGAACCCGGCGTGCCGATCGAATCGACGCGCAGCTCGAACGCGGCGGATTGTGGGCGGTGGTGGGCCAACGCTTCATCCCAGGGGTGTCCGACGCCCTAGCCTCGTACGCGTTCGGCGCGTTCGGAGTTCCGCTGTGGCAGATGGCTGTCGGTGCATTCATCGGCGCTGCGCCGCGCGCATTCGTCTATACCGCGCTCGGCGCGTCGATAGGGAATTTGTCGGCGCCGCTGGCGTACAGCGCCATCGCGGTGTGGTGCGTGACCGCCATCATCGGGGTGGTCGCCGCGAGGCACGGATACCGCCGCTGGCGAGGCCGCGCAGCGCCCTTGGAAGCCGGACCCGACGACTGACTACGCCGCTGGCGCGTGGCGTCGCCCCCGAACCAGGCCGCCGGGCCTGGCATCGGTGAGTTCCCCAGCGGCAACGATGGTTTCGCCGAGCACCATCGTCTCGACGTAGCCGTCCGAGCGCTGGATGAGTCGACCCGCGTTGGCCGGAAGGTCTGTGACGAGTTCGGGATAGTGCAGGCCAAGCCGTTCGAGGTCGATCACGTTGACGTCGGCCCGCAGGCCAGGTGCCAAGACGCCGCGGTCACCCAGTCCGTAGAACGCGGCCGGATCGCCGGTGAGCCTGTGCACCGCGGTCTCCAACGCTAGCCGGGGTCCGCGTGTCCGGTCGCGTACCCAGTGCGACAGCAGGTAGGTGGTCATGCTCGCGTCGCACACGATGCCGCAGTGGGCGCCCCCGTCCCCAAGGCCCTGGATGCTGACCGGGTCCGACATCATGTCGTGGAGGTGGTCGTAGTTGTTCCCCGCGTAGTTGAGCAGGGGCAGCAGCAGGAATTCGCGGCCATTCGCGCCTAGCAGGGTGTCGTAGGTGACATCCCATGGATCGCGGCCCTCGCGTTGGGCAATGGCCGCGATGCTGTTCTGCGCGTCGGGCTCGTAGTCGAGCCCCGCTCCCAACGGGTAGAGCCGGGCGAAGGTGTGTCGATTCAGCCGATCGGCCGCAGGCCCGTCACTCGGGTCTTGCGGTTCGGCCAGAATCCTGGCCTTCATGTCCGGATCACGCAGCCGTGCAATGCGTTCCGCGAACGGCAGCTCCATGAGCGCCCGATAGGTCGGCCGATGGCGGAACGGGTTCATCCGCGACTGGTGGCCCATGAGCATCCCGAACGCACGGGACGCGACCTGGGGGCGGACATTCGCCCCCGCCGCGTTGGCCCGGTGGACGTCGTCGAACCAACGTCGCCAGTCGTGCGGATCCTGCTCGTTGACCATGGCGAGGAACGTCATGGGGATGCGGTACTGCGTGCCGAGTCGGTTGATCCACTCGATCTCGGCATCGATCGAGTGCCGCTGGTCGCCACCCATTTCGCCGCCGACGCCCGCGGGCACCACTTGCAGCACCCCGGTGCCGGCCTGAGCCATCGCAGCCATCAATGCCGCGAGCTCGTCCTCTTCCGAGAAGGTACCGGGGACGTATTCGCCTGTCGCGCTTCGGTGTCCGGCGGTGCGGCCGAAGGACAGTCCGAGTGCACCCGCTTGGAGCCCGTCCACGACCGCGCGTCCCATCGCTTCCAGATCGTCACCCGTGGGAGCCTCCAGCGCCCGGTCCCCCATCACGTAGCCACGCACCGCCGCGTGCGGAATCTGGGTGCCGACGTCGACCGCCCGCGGCATGCGCTCGAGCGCGTCGAGGTATTCGCCGAAGGTCTCCCATTCCCACTTGATGCCTTCGGCCAGTGCGCTGCCTGGGATGTCCTCGACACCTTCCATCAGTTCGATCAGCCAGTCGTGACGATCGGCCCGCACCGGAGCGAATCCGATGCCGCAGTTCCCCAGGATCGCGGTGGTGACGCCGTGCCAGCACGACGGGGTCAGGTGCGGATCCCAGGTCGCCTGTCCATCGAAGTGGGTGTGGATGTCGACGAATCCCGGTGTGACGGTGAGCCCGTCGGCATCGATGGTGCGTCGCGCCGAGCCGCTCACCCGGCCGACCTCGGCGATCATGCCATCGGAGATCGCCACGTCGGCGGTGCGCGGAGCCGCACCGGTTCCGTCGACGACGGTCCCGCCGCGAATGATCACGTCGTAGCTCATTCCAGCCTCCTGGTTGTTCCGGCATAGCCGAGCGCGTGCTGGTAGGTGGACAGGTTGTCGCGCGAGATCATTGCGTGCACACGACGTTCGAACAGCGCGCGCATCACCGGGTGGTACGCGTGGTAGGTCTCGTGGAACACGAGCACCGTCGTCCCATCGGACTGCTCGTCGAGTTCGTGGTAGCCCTCGGCCCGCGACCACAACGGCTTGCTGATGGAGACGTAGCGGGACAGCTTGTTGACCTTCGCTTCGGTGATGGTCTCCCACGACCGGGCCCTCCCGCCCGAGAGCAGGTACCGCGGCACCGAGAATTCGCAGGTGCGCACCAGCCCTTCGCCGGCCTCGTCGCCCTCGTTGAGGATTTCGATGCGGCCGGCGGGGTATTCGATGATTCGGGGTGGGCGCGAATCTTTCGGTGGCGGCGGGTGGAGTACCCGCCAGACCTTGCGGGCGGGCGCGTCGACACTGAATCTCACTGTGTAGGACTGCATTACCCGTCGCCGACCCAGGTGTTCCACGACGTGATGGTCTCGGCGGGCGGACGCACGGCCGGCTTGAAATCGGTGCCGACGGTGTAGGCGACGGGGAACAGCGCGGCCTGCGTCACGGAGTCGGGGATGCCGAGTATGTCTGCGACGTCGCGTTCCCTGGCCAGGTGCAGCGTCGTCCACACCGAACCGAGCCCGCGGGACCGCAGTGCCAGCAGAAAGCTCCAGGCCGCCGGGAGGATCGACCCCCACGCCGCCGCCGCGACCATCAGCGGCGCTTTGTCGAAACGCCGCTCGATACAGGGGATTACGAAGACCGGAACGTCGGCAAGGATCCCCGTCAACGACTGCGCGCTCTCGTACACGCGACGAGTCTGGTGATCCGTGGCCGCGGCGGCCGCTTGGACCAGGTAGTCACCCGCGAGCTGGCGATAGATCTCGGCGATCGCGGCCCGCTTGTCCTCGTCCGTGACGACCATCCATCGCCAGTTCTGGTCATTGCTCGCCGTCGGCGCCTGCATGGCCAACTGAAGGCATTCGAGGATCACACCGCGTTCGACGGGACGGTTCAGATCGAGTCTGCGCCGTACCGCCCTGGTCGTCGACAGCAGTTCATCGACTGACGTGATGTCCATCCGCACCCGCTCTCGAGGTTTACACCACTACCTCTCTGTGTATCACAGGCGATGTTCGCCACCGAGCGGAACCGGTCCCCCTACCTGGCGTGTGCGAGGAAGAACTGGCCGCTCGCCAACGACGCGTTGAAGACACCGGTGGTCAGCCCGACCGTGTCGGCGGGCAGGGAGAAGGTTCCCGACGGCCAGGTATGGCCGCCGCCGTCGATCTGCAGGAGCACCACGTCGGTGCCGCCTGCGCACCCGACCGCAGTGAAGCGGTGCACGGACGTGCCGTCGCCCTTGGCGGGCAGGACGTCCTCGAGCGGTGCGTTCGTGCACCCATCGATGTCGCGCCACCGCGACGCCATGGCAGGCGCTGCCACGATGTCGCTGACTCCGCCGCTACCGTTCATCGTTCCGCCGTTGAACGGAACGACGGGATCGGCGGTGCCATGCGATGCCAGGACGGCCACCGGCTGCGACGGCGCGCACGGAACACCGGTGCCGAGCGTCCCCGCGACGGGCGCAATGGCTGCGATGACGTCGGCGCGGTCGCACGCCAACCGGGTCGCCATGAACGCACCCGCCGATATCCCGGTCGCGAAGACGCGGCCGGGGGCGACGCCGTAGTCGTGTTCGAGTCGGTCGACGAGCGCCGTCAGGAAGCCGACGTCGTCGACGCCCCGACGGTCGGCCGCCGACGCGCCGCGGCCGTCGGCCCAGGTTTGGTCGATGCCGTTGGGATAGGCCACGACGAGCCCGAGTTGATCGGCGACCCGGTCGTAGTTCGTCAGCGCGGCCTGCGTACTTCCGGTCTGTCCCGCACCGTGCAGATTGATGACCAGGCCGGCCGGATGATCCAGGCCAGCGGGAACATGCAGTTGGTAGGAACGCTGCAATCCTCCGAAGGTCAGTTCGCCCCGAGAGTCACCGCCTGGGCTGGCCGATGCCGCGGCACCGTTCGGGGTGCCGACGCACACGAGTGCGGCCAGCAAGACCACGCTGCGGTGGAATTTCATCAAATGCGTACTCGGAATCTCATCGGGTGCGGGACGGCCTGCAGTATTCGTAACCAATCTGGACAGCAGGTAAACAGCGGTTGCCCAGTCGGGGGCAGGAAATGCCGTGCGGCGAAGCCTCGGCCGTGACGGTCCGTTGCAGCCCAGACCTCGCGGCGGACTCACCTCAGACAGCGAAGACCGATCGCGGCCGCCGAATTCCGGGGGGTGAACTGGCGACCGCGATCGGTCATCAAGAAATTTACCGAGGCCACCTGTGTTTACCATGTGCGGCGGCTGTGCATCTGGGCTGAGCCGACCGTCACGTCGTCGTCGGCTCGAATGCGGGTGCGACGAAGCGCTGCAACATCTCTCGCTCCGCTCGGCTGTCACCGACGGGCAGGTAGACCATCGACATCACCACGTGGACGATCCACTGCGCGGCCGCAGGATCGTCAGCCGCGATGCCGGTCAACTCCGTCGCCAGACTAGCCATCGCCAGCGACGCGGGGACTTCGGACTGTTGTGGGAGTGTCGACCGGCTGATCATCAACTGCCCGAGCGGGTCGGACCGGATCTCGTCGAGTGCGACGGCGATCGCCATGACGACTCGATCGGGCCCACTCATGCCCTTGACCGTGTGCCGGACCGTGTCGGCGATGCGCGCCGCGACGCGGATCAGCACGCCGTCGCGGATCTCGGCCTTTCCACCGACATGGCGGTAGATCGTCGCGCGCGAGCAGTGTGCCCGAGCGGCCAGGGCGTCGATGTCGAAGCGGGCGAGGCCGCCCTGAGCGATGAGTTCGGTGGCAATTTCGTAGATGCGCTCGGTCGCAACCGCGCGGCGATCGCCACCGACCAGCCAGTCGTCCCGAGTCACCGCTTGAGCGTCCCACGTCCTGCGCCGGGTTCACGTCTTCTTCTCACGTTGAGATATCGACCAGCCGCACAGCTCAACATTCGGCAGGTCGGTGGCCTGGCGTGAGACAACGTGCGCGGTAGCCCGTCACCTCCGGTGTTCAACTTCTTGCCAAGTCATTGACCAGTTCAGCGATGCCCCGTCAGCCTGTGGGAATGACGGTCGACGGTCGGTTGGGCCTAGAGTTGTTCGACGACGGATGCATCCAAGACCCGTACCCGCTTTACCGGCGCATGCTGGCTGCGGGGCCCGTGCACCGGATCGGCGAGTCCGGCTTCCACGCGGTCTCCGGCTGGGACGCGATCAACGACGTCATCGCCCGGCCCGAGGACTTCTCCGCGAACCTGACCGCAACGATGACGTACCAGCCCGGGGGCAGCGTGGGCGCGTTCGAGCTGGGCGAACTCGGAGCTTCGATGCACGTGCTCGCCACGGCCGACGATCCGGCGCACGCGGTGCACAGGAAGACGCTGCTTCCCCAACTCGCGGCGAAGCGGATTCGCGCCGCCGAACCATTCATCGCGGAAACCGCCGAGCAGCTGTGGAAGGCCCACCTGCGGGACGGACGCATCGAGTGGATGAGCGCGGTGTCCAATCGGCTGCCGATGATGATCGTCGGGCGAATCATCGGCGTGCCAGACGAGGACACCGACAAGCTCGTCCGATGGGGATACGCGGCGACGCAGATCGTCGAAGGACTGGTCGGCGAGGAACAACTCGCTGCGGCGGGCGTCGCCGTCATGGAACTCAGCGGCTACATCATGGAGCAGCTCGAGCGTGCGACCGCGGACCCGCAGGATGACCTGCTCGGCGACCTCGCCACGGCCTGTGA
>JAOPVI010000183.1 GCA_025966225.1 Mycobacterium sp.
CTCTGTCGCGGCCCGTGGACGCGGCTGACCGCACCGCGCTGCCGATCGCTGGCAACGATCCGGGCGCAACGAAGCAAGCCGCCGAGCTGCTCTCGCTGCTCGGGTACGACTCCGTGGACATGGGACCGCTCACCGAAAGCTGGCGCTCACAAGTGGGCACTCCGGTCTTCTGCGCGCCCTACGCGGTGACCAAGGACGACCAGTACAGAACCCAGCCGGCCGCTCCCGCCTCTGCTGCCGAGGTCCGCGCGGCGCTGGCGTCGGCACGGCACTGAGCCGCGAACGCCTGCCGGGACAACGCATTGACCCTGGCGTTGGGCGGGACAGTCTTAGGCTCATGGGGTGGCGGCCAACAGCAACGCCCTCGGTGACTACCTTCGGGCACGGCGCGGGCAGGTCGGACCCGAAGACGTCGGACTGGTCCCGGGCGCGCGGCGACGTGTTCAGGGCCTGCGGCGCGAGGAGTTGGCCACGCTGGCGGGCATCAGCTCCGAGTATTACCTGCGGCTAGAGCAGGGCCGGGACAAGAACCCGTCTGCGCAGGTCCTCGACGCGCTTGCGCGTGTGTTGCAGCTGGACGACAAGGCGACTGAGTATCTGCATCAGCTGGCCAGCCCGACGAGCGGCCGCCGGGATCACGCGAGCGTCGAGGCCGCCGCCGACGGCAGCGCGGAGCTGATCGAACAGTTTGCGATGCCGGCGATCGTGGCCAGCAGATGCCTTGATGTGCTGGCCGCGAACTCGATCGCTCGTGCACTGTCGCCGGGCTTTGCGCCCGGCCGGAACTTCCTGCGCTGGCGGTTGCTGGAACCGTCCGCCCGCGACCTCTATGTCGATTGGGACGAATCGACCGACGTGCTCGTGAGCGGGTTGCGCGAAGCGGCGGCCAGCGATCCGGATGATCCGCGGCTACGGTTGCTGATTGACGAATTATCCACCGTCAGTGATCGATTCCGCGAACTATGGGCACGCGCAGACGTGGGTTATCGGGTGGGCGTCATCCACATGCGCCATCCAAGGGTTGGCGATCTGTATTTGCATCGCAATCGGTTCAACATCCCGCACTCCGGTGGGCAACACCTCCTGATCTATCGCGGTGAGCCGGGCAGCGACTCGGCCCGAGCACTCGAGACGCTGAGGTCACTGGGCTCCGCCTGACAGGCTGACCAGATCGCGCACTAATTCTGGGCCGATGAGGTTCATCGACGGCCACGGTGCCTAAACCGTGGCCATCGGAGGATTCCTTCGGTGCGTAGTTAGGCCCGTGGCACCGCGCCCGCGGCGCTGCGGGCTTCGATCGCCTTGGCTGTTGCGTTGGTTCACCGAGACCCCGAAGGATCGGATGGCCGCAGCGATCGACCGGACAGTTCAGCTCGTCGACAGCAGCGCGTTGCGCGTGCCGGAGGGCCAGCCGATCCCCGTCGAAAAGTTCAGCGAAGCCGTCTATTTGGCTGAAGCTCCCGAACACGGGGGCAAACCGCTACTGGTTTTCGAACCGTAGAAGACAGATATGTCCGACAAACCGAGCCGACGGCCGACACGCTGTTAGCGGCACCTGCGAGGCCGGTCATGACGACCGCAGCGTGATCCCGCTAGGCGACGTTTTGAACACGGTCTTCGATGCTCGGCGGCGGGGGGCGCAGTCTCGGTCGCAGGGTGACCAGTGAGCCCGACCGAACCACGCCGATCGGGGCAGAGGCCGCCAACTGCGCGATGCCCGACGTGCGCAGCGCCCGTGCAGCTTTGGCCTGGCGATAGCCGATGTGCATCCCCATCATGGTGGGGATGACGAGTCCGGCGAGGCCCGGCAGGGCCACCGCGAACATGGCTGACAACGACGCGACGACGATGACCTGCCCGTAGGCATGCAGGAACGTCTGCAACGGTCCGGGGAGGACCGCGCCGGGTTCGACCCGCGAAGCCAAGGACGTCGACGACTTCCCCACCAACGCGGTGTTGGCATCGAATGAGGATGCTGAGCTGCCCGAACGCATTTGGCTCGAACCGTCCAAGAGCGTCGGGATCCCGGTTGCCTTGCCCGTGGATGGTGAGCCGGAAGCTTGAATCATTAGCCGCAGGATCTGAAGGGGCGACAATGCGGGAGCGCCGCGGGCGCCTGATCGGCCGCGGCCGCTCACGGCCTCGGTGACGAGTGGAACCTCGGCCGTGGGGACGGCTGGCGGGGAGGCCACCTCGGCAGGCGGCGGGGTGATTGGAGCAACGGGGTCGGTGGTCGGGGTGATTGATTGTTCGGGGATTGACGCTTGCTCGTTGGTGCTCGCCGCGGTGTCACTCGAGCTCGAGTCGCCTTCGCCCGCATCCTGCTGACCGGCATTGGGTGCCGTGGGCAGGGGGGTCGGATCTGATGCCTCCGCATTCGACGCCGAGGGGACCTGGTCGGAACCCGATGCAGACGCGTCATTGTCTGGGGTTGGCGGGTCGTCAGTCGGCGGTGAGTCTGTCGGAAACGGCTGCGGCTCATTGGTCGTGGGCGGTGACGCCACTTCGCCGGTTGGTGCGGTGTCGGTCGGAGGTGTCGGGTCGCTGGTCGGTGCGGCCTCCTCATCGGTCGACGCGGCGTCGGTCGCGAAGGCCGAGTCGGCGGTCAACGCGGAAACGGCGGAAACCCGACGAGCGCCGACTGCCTCTGTCACATTCCGCGTGATCCGTGTTGTTGGCTTGGTGTCTGGCTTCCTGCGGGCGGTGGGTGAGTTGGAGGCAGGTTTTTGGCGTATCCGGTGGTTTGTCGTCGCGTGGACGTGCTCTGACCGCACGTGAACCCGCGCCACGTTAGTGGCGCCGTGCCTCGTACCGCTTGCCGGGCTGGCGGCACGACGCTCTGCGGCAGAAGAACCGCGGGTGTGGTTGCAGGCTCCGGATCCGGAATCGGCGAACGCGGTCGCGCCACCGGTCCCCACCAGCAGGCCGGCCGCAAGGAACCACGCCCCCGCTGCAATACGCCTACGAGAAGAGGTCAAGTCGTCCCTCCCGCCCCACACCACAGTCGGACCCCAAATCCGACAGTCCTGGAATTGTGGCACGAAGTTACGTCACGAAATGCACCGATGCGAATCAACGTGCCGTCGTGCAGGCGATCGTCTTGTTCTCATCACCACCCCCGACCAGAAACACTCCGCCCTCGGCGACGATGCTGCGGACGTCGACGATGGCTACCGCCAGAAGTAGCGAATGTCGGCAGCTGGGTTCGGGCTGCCGCAGAAAAGGCACCGGGGGCCGAAGAATCAAGGGGCTCCTGATCGCGGGAGTCGCACTGGTCGGAGCCGGGGCGATCGTCGTCAGCCCAGTCGTGGCGTCACCGCCAGACATTCATCTGCCGGCCGTTCAGCTATCGGCGGCGATGCAACAGGCGGGCCTCGAGAACCCGATCACCGTCTTCGCGCCGATCTTCGCCCAACCTTGGCCGATGCTCAGCGGGTCATTTCGAATTCGATCGAGAACCCGGCCCCGATTGTTCAATCGGTGCTGCTGAATCAGTCGAACAATGCCTTCGACTTGGTCGCCGGTGTAGGTGAAGGGGCGGCCGTGCTCGGCACTGCCGCGTTCGACACTCCGACGGCCATCGTGAAGGCGGCCAGGCAAGTGTTGGCAGGCGACGTCACCGGTGCGCTTGCGACGCTCTCGTCGGTGACCCTGCAACCGCTGCAGGCAGCCGCTGGTGCCGTCCTTCGATCAGTTCAGGACGTCATCGACAATCAGTTGGCAATCGCAGGCCGACTCGTAGAGGCCGTGCCCGATGCGGCAATGCGTGTCGTCACATCGGTCGTCAACTCAGTCGCCCTGACGACCCGCGCAGTCGTACAGGCCGGCTTGGGTGTGGTGAGCGCCGCCACGACCCTCAATCCGGTCAAGGTGGCGAACGCGTTCACCAACGGCGCGGCGAACGTGACCTCGGTGCTCGAGCAGACCACCATCGGCGGGTCGCAACTGCCCAGGGAACGCAGCTAGAGCGCGTCGCGCCCCGGACGCCAAGCATCGTGGTGGCCGTCAACTCCGGGCGCGCCGAGATCGCCCATGCCATCTCACCGCAGAAGCGGGCGGTTGCACAGGCGGCGGACACGACGGTCGCGAGTAAGGCGTTGGTGGCGACGAGCACCACGACGCAGCCTGCGCTGGTCAAGGCCAAGCCCAAGGGCCCGGTGCGCAAGATCGTCGCTGCGGTCCGCAAGGAAATCAAGACCGTCGTCAAGGGGTCAAGGCCGCGCTCCGCGGTCCGGCCAAGAAGGCGGAAGCGTCAAAGGAGTAGTAGCAGGAGTCGTAGCTTCACCAGTTGACCAGTGGGCCCCCTCAGCGAGGGGGCCCACTGCTCTGTAGCGGACCCGGCATCCACGAATGTCATCCGGGACTGTGCGATACCGGCATTCGCGTGTGGTCTGAAACACCATCGAGTGCCGTGTCGGGGGGTGGCCGGGTACGGTCAGCCAACTCCGTACGCTGGCCTTATCGGTAGGTCGATGTTGCGCATCCGCAGAATTTCCGGTGTAGCGACCGCGGCGCCCTCACAATGTCCCCATGGTCATAGTGCCGGCCATCGTCTGGCGAGGCGGTCGCGTGCGCCGAGGTGCGACCGTGGGCGTCTGCGCGGGCTTGTTCTTCGGTGTGCTGGCCTGGGTGGACTCCGGGATGGTGATTTCCGGGGCCGTCGTCTTCGTCGTACTTGGCGTCGGCTGTGGTTTCTGGATGGGCCGCCAGATGTCCCGATATTGGCCGCGCGCAGACGAATTGAGTGGTGCGCAACGGGTAGCGGTGGTTGCTGCCGCGCGGCACGGCGACCGCATCGGTGACGGCTCACTCGCACCGGCGCTTGCGGACTACAGCGGCGGACTGCGCCGGGCGGCGGGCAGGTATGGACCGTGGCGCTGGGTAGTGGTGTTCGTTCTGGTCGTCGCTGCCGCGATGGCGCTGTATGACGCGGTCCTTGGCTCACTCGGTAATGCCGTCGTCTCGGCCGTCTACGTGATGCTCGCCGGTCTCGAACTGCTCTGGTGGCCGAAGCGGCGAGAAAAGCTGCTCACCAACGCCGACCGCGCCGCGGCGATGGCGCGTCACACGGACGTTCCCGACTGAGCGGCCAGTGCGCTTTCGATGCGCCGCGACCGTGTGGGGTGCCTTCTGCGCCTGCGACGGCGCCCGGGCACTAGGGGTGGGAGTGGTCCTCCACCAGTCCGGCCGCAGTTGCGGTGTTGATCGCGCGTTGCCACGACAACTCGGCGATCACGACGGTTCCGAGTGCTGCGGCAACGGCCACCAGCGAACCGACCCAGTGCACCCAGGCCGGACCTGCGTGAAGGCCATCGATCAGCGCCAATGACGATACGGCGGCCAATGCCATCACGGCGCCCAGTGCGATCGGCCGCCGATTCGAATGGGAAGTACTCATGCCTCCAAGGTCCACGAGCCAGTTAATGAGCGCCCAAGGTCCGGCTATGAAATTCCTATGAATGCTCGGGCTCGGATTCCATGGAGGCCCCGGCCCCAGCGTAGGTGCGGGCGATCGTCGGCCGGTCGTAACCGGCGTCGCGCACTGCCCCGTGCACGGCTTCCTCAACGGTGTGGACGCACGCGGTGGGAACCAGGGCGATGACGCAGCCACCGAAGCCGCCGCCGGTCATCCGCGCCCCGAGCGCGCCGGCCCGCACGGCGGTGTCGGCGATCAGGTCGATGTGGTCAGTAGTGATCTCGAAGTCGTCGCGCATGGAGGCGTGCGACGTCGTGAAGATCCGCCCCACTTCTTCGAAGTCGGAATCGGCAAGTGCGGCAACGGCGTCGAGCACCCGCTGGTTCTCGGTCAGGATGTGACGGGCACGCCTGGCGTCGACGGGCTCCTTCACCGTCCCAAGCGCGGGTAGGCCGCGGTCCTGAACCTCGCGCAGCGAGTGCACTCCGAGGTCGGCCGCCGCCCGCTCACACGACGCACGCCGCGCCGCGTACTCACCACCCGCGTGACGGTGTGGCGCGTGCGAGTTGATCAGAAGCAATGCGACGTCCGCAGTGGCCGGATCGAACGGCACCGGTGAGACGGTCGTGTCCTGGAAGTCGATCAACAGCGCATGTCGTGGTTGCCCGCACAGCGACGCCAGTTGGTCCATCAAACCCGTTGGGGCGCCCACATACTCGTTCTCCGCCAGCTGCGCGATGCGCGCCTGCTCGATGCGGTCGAGGTCCGGTCCGTTGACGGCCGTGATAGCGCCGAGGACCGCGCACTCCAGTGCCGCGGACGACGACAGTCCCGAGCCCAGCTCGACCCCACTGGTAATCGACATCGTGCCACCCACCACCTGGTGACCGGCACGACGCAACGCCCACACCACCCCGGCCACGTAGGCGGCCCAGCCGGTGACGTCACCGGGGGAAGTGTCGAGCGCGATCGCGACCTCACCGCGTTCGCGATCGCTGCTTACGACGATCGCCGAGTCGTCATCGGGGACGTAGCTCACGACGGTGCGCTCGGGAAGTGCGATGGGAAGCGCGAAACCCTGGTTGTAGTCGGTGTGTTCCCCGATGAGATTGATCCGGCCAGGCGCCGCGGATCTGATCACGGGGGTCATGCTCCAAGCTCCCGTAGCCGGAGGGCGACACTTTCCGGCGTCACGTCGCTGAGGAACGCGTCCATCGCCGACTCGGAACCGGCCAGGAACTTCAATTTGGTGGCGCTGCGGCGCACCGACATCAGTTCGACGTGGAAGTACCCCTCCCGTTGCACCTCGGTGTCCGAGTACTGGTGCAAGGCCGAGATGTAGGGCAGCGGCGTCGGGTACATGAGGTCGAACCGATGGAGCACGTCGCGGTACATGGATGCGAATCCCGCCAGTTCGGCCTCGTCGAGCTCGATCAGATTGCGCACGAACCTGTTCGGGTAGATGTGGACCTCGACCGGCCAGCGTGCGGCGAATGGGACGAACGCCGTGAAGTGCTCGGTTCGGGCGATGACGCGGCTGGCGTCGGCGACCTCGTGCGCGAGGATGTCGGCAAACAGGTTGCCGCCGTGGCGCACCGAGTGCGCCCTGGCCTCGGCAAGCATGTGGGCCGCTCGGGGCGCGAGGTACGGATAGCCGTAGATCTGGCCGTGAGGATGGGTGAGTGTCACGCCGATCTCCTCGCCGCGGTTCTCGAAGCAGAACACCTGCTCGATCCCGGGTCGGGCCAGTAGGTCGGCAGTGCGGTGGCGCCATGCGTCGACGACGAGGCGGGCGTGGGCGGGCTCGAGGTCGGCGAACGACGCGGTGTGGCTGCTGGAGAACGAAATGACCTCGCAGCGGCCGTGTCCCGGTGCGCTGACGAAGTCATCGTCATCGGTGGAAGGGAGGGCGAAGGGCGCACCGTGCGCTCCCGACAGGCTCGGGAAGCGGTTCTCGAAGACGACGACGTCGTAGTCGGGGGCGGGTACCTCGCTGCTCAACCCAGTGGACCCCGGACAGAGCGGGCAGAGGTCGGCAGCCGGCTTGTAGGTGCGGTCCTGCCGCAATGCCGCGATGACCACCCACTGCCCGGTCTGACGATCGAAGCGCAACTCCGACTGTTGCTCGCCTCGGCCGGGGAGTGGCCGTCGATCGGCAACGGGGGTGGGGACGTGACCGGGCAACGAGAAGAAGAGCATGTCGCGGCCGTCGGCCAGTGTCCACGGAATCGGCTCTGCGGTCACGTGTTTCATTGCCCGCCCACGGGTGCGATCACCAGGTCGCCGACGTGCGCCGCGACGCCGGCACGGTCCGCACCGGTCAGGCCGTCGTCGACGATCATGGTCTGGACTTGGCTCAGCCTTGCGAAGACGCATGCGCCGACCTCGCGGTACTTGGTGTGATCGGCCAGCACCACCAATCGGCCGCCGATGGCGATCAACGTCCGATTCGTCTGCGCCTCAGCGATGTTCGGTGACGTGAGGCCCGCCTCGGGGTCGAACCCGTGCACGCCGAGGTAGGTGGCATCCACCCGGAACGACCCAATCGCGGCGTCGGCGACGGGACCCACCAGCGCATCCGACGGGGTGCGCACCCCGCCGCTGAGATAGACCAGGGGAGCGCCCGCACCGTCTGCGGTGGGGCCCGTGAGCTCTTGAAAGATGTTGATGGAATTGGTGACCACCGTGATCGAGGACCGGGCGTAGAGCTGGCGAGCCAACTCCGTGGTGGTGGTGCCCGCACCGATCGCGATCGTCATTCCGTCCTCGACGGTTGCGCCAGCCGCGGCGGCGATCGCGGCCTTCTCGGCGCGCTGCTGACCGGCCTTGACCGACGACCACGGTTCCTCGCCCCGGTTGTGCCGCGTCACCGCGCCGCCATGCACCTTGCGCAGGAGGTCCTGGGCGTCGAGGCTGTCGAGGTCGCGGCGGACCGTCATCTCCGACACCGCGAGTTCGGCCGCCAGCTCCGCCACCCGCACCGCGCCTCCGGAGTTGAGGGCGCGCAGGATCGCGCTGCGTCGTTCGGCGGCAAGCATCGCTAGTGGCACTCCCTCACAAAGACGGCGCGCGGCCAAATCGAACACTAACAAACAACGGCGGTCGATTTTGGCAGTTTTCTTTGGAAACACTTGTTATCAGCTGCGCGATTCTGTTAGAACTTGTTTGACAGTGGTCCGGATCACTCAACGAAGGAGCTGATGGCCGACGATGACCACGCTCATGGCAGACAACGTGATGCGACTGAACGTCGGCGCGGTCGACTACCTCCTGATCGCGGTGTACTTCGCGTTCGTGCTTGGCATCGGTTACCTCGCCCGCAGCCAGATCTCGACGAGCCTGGACTTCTTCCTGTCCGGTCGACGGCTGCCCGCGTGGGTCACGGGCATCGCGTTCGTGTCGGCGAACCTCGGCGCAGTGGAGATCATGGGCATGTCGGCCAACGGCGCCCAGATCGGGCTCGCGACCATGCACTACTACTGGATCGGCGCCGTCCCGGCGATGATCTTCCTCGGCATCGTGATGATGCCCTTCTACTACGGGTCCAAGGTGCGCAGCGTGCCCGAGTTCATGCGACGGCGCTTCGGCACCGGCGCACATCTGGTGAACGCCATCAGCTTCGCGGTGGCCCAGGTGCTCATCGCCGGCGTCAACCTCTTCCTGCTGTCGACGGTGATCAACGTCCTACTCGGTTGGGCCACCTGGGTCTCGCTGCTCGTTGCGGCCGCGATCGTGCTCACCTATACCGCGGCCGGCGGACTGTCGGCGGCCATCTACAACGAGGTCCTGCAGTTCTTCGTCATCCTGGCGGCGCTCGTCCCGCTGACCGCCTTCGGCCTCATCAAGGTCGGCGGCTGGAGCGGCTTGAAGGAGAAGGTGATCGACACCACCGGGTCGGCAGGCAAGGTGACCGCGACCGTGCACGAGCAGCTGACGACTTGGCCCGGTCAGGCCCTCAGTGGATTCAGCAGCCCGGTCTGGTCGGTCATCGGAATCGTGTTCGGGCTGGGTTTCGTGCTGTCCTTTGGGTATTGGACGACGAACTTCGTCGAGGTGCAGCGCGCCATGGCATCGAATTCGATGTCCGCGGCCCGGCGCGCACCCATCATCGCCTCGTTCCCCAAACTGCTGATCCCCTTCGTGGTGGTGGTTCCCGGCATGATCGCCGCGGCCGCGATCGGCGACATGATTCATCTGAAATCCGCCGGCTCGGGCGACGTCACCTACAACGACGCCATGCTGTTGATGATCCGCGACATCCTGCCCAACGGTCTGCTGGGTGTTGCGATCGCCGGCCTGATCGCGTCGTTCATGGCTGGGATGGCAGCGAACATCTCGGCGTTCAACAGCGTGTTCAGCTACGACATCTGGCAGCAGTACATCGTCAAGGAGCGCTCGGACGACTACTACATCGGGATCGGCCGGTACGCGACGGTCGCGGCGACGGTGCTCGCGATCTTCACCGCACTCATCGCCTCGGGTTACTCCAACATCATGGATTACCTGCAGACGCTGTTCGGCTTCTTCAACGCGCCGTTGTTCGCGACCTTCATCCTCGGCATGTTCTGGAAGCGGATGACCCCGACCGCAGGTTGGGTGGGCCTGGTTGCCGGAACACTCTCTGCCATCGTCGTTTTCATCCTGTCCAAGGTCGGCGTCATCGAGCTGCCCGGGCAGGGCATGCCCTTCCTCGCTGCGGCGGCCGCGTTCATCGTCGACATCGTCGTCAGCGTCGCGGTCAGCATGGTGACCACGCCGAAGCCGAAGGCCGCGTTGGCCGGGTTCGTCTACTCGGAGACGGACGTCGACATCTTCAGAGACTCCGAGGAAGCCGGGAAACCATGGTTCCAACGAGCCATCCCGCTCGGCGCCGTGATGCTCGTCCTGGCCATCGGTTTCAACATCATCTTCCACTGAGTTCTGAAAGGAGCCGAAATGGCCGTCCCGCACACCAATCGGGTGCTGTCGCATCTGTTCGACATCCGCAACATCATCGGCGCGCTGCTCGCCATCTACGGCGTCGTGCTGACCATCGCCGGGTTCGCGCCAGCGGTGCTCAGGGCTCATTCCGACCCGGCCGCGGCGGCCAACCGGAGCGACCTCTACATCGGCACCGATGCCAATTGGTGGGTCGGACTCTTCCTGCTAGCCGTGGCGGCCGGGTTCTTCGTCTGGGCGTGGGTTCGGCCGCTGCGGGCCGACGAGGTGGCTACTACCGACACTTCGGAGTGATCCGCAGCAGCGCAACGGCATGCGGCGGCAGTACACCGCTGGTGACGGCGCCCGCGGTCGTCGTCTCGTCGTGCGACCACAGGTCTTTCACCGTGTAGCAGGAGACCGGCGGAAGGTCCGTCGTCGTCGCGTTGGTGGAGATGGTCGCGGGCGCCTCACTCGAGTTGACGAACGCCACGGCGACGGCACCGTCGTCGAGTGCCTTGACGAGCACACGCGGGTCGGCGGGCAGCGAGTGCGCCGGTTCCACCTTCGGATCCTGGTCGACGGCGATGACGTCGCGGTTGGTGAGCATGTCGCGGGTGGGTGCGGTCATCGCTCGGATGTCGTTGCCTGCCAACAATGGTGCCGCAAGCATCGCCCAGAGTGAAAGGTGTGCGCGTTGCTCGGACTCGGTGAGGTTCGGTTGCGAGTCCAGAAGGTGAGTCAGTTGGCCGTCGGACATCGCCGCCATGGCGTCGAGTTCGCCGGCCTGCTCGGGGCGGACAGTGCCGACCGTCAAGTGCTTGCGCATCGAGGCAAAGTGCGCGGCGACGAACTGATTCCACCCGAGGCCGCCGACGAGCATGTCGGCGTCGTTCCAGTAGCCGGGCCGGCTGGGCGTACGCACCGCCTGAGCGGCGGCGAACTCGTCCGGCACCCCGAGGTGGGACCCCTCCGCGAACCAATCGAAGGGCCCAAGCGGCGGCAGCCCGTCGTGCCAGACCGGCACCAGATCCGCTGTGGCGCGGGCCATGTCGGCGATGCCCGACCAGTCGTACCGCGAGCCTGCGGTGCGATCGGCAGAGCTATTGGGGTTGATGCTGTACAGAATTCGACGGCCGCTGGCGCGCAAGGCATCACGCATCGCCGAGAAGACGCGCACCTCTTCCTGGTGATCGGTCTCGGTGCGGCACCAGTCGTACTTCAGGTAGTCCACGCCCCAGCTGGCGAAGGTCTGCGCGTCGACGGTTTCGTGGCCTGCACTGGCGATGGCAGGATTCTCGCTGCACCGCTCGTTGAACGGGCTGGCATACAGGCCGAGCAGCATGCCCCGGTCGTGGGCGTAGCGGGCCAATGCGGCGATGCCGTCGGGGAATCGGGCGGGGTCGGCCTGCAGCCGGCCATCCGGCCCGCGGCGAACGTCCCAGCCTGCGTCGAGGTTGACGTAGCGGTAGCCGGCGGCTCGCATCCCCGAGGACACCATCGCGTCGATGGTGCCCTCGATGTTCTGCTCCGTCAGGTCGATACCGGAGTTCCAGGAGTTCCAGCCCATCGGCGGGGTCAGGGGCAGCGCCGACTCCGGGGCGGTGGGTGGTGCGGCGCAACTTGTCAGCAGAACCAGGAGCGCGGCGGACAAGGCCGTGATCGGTCGGAGTGGGCTCGGCACGGACGGGCTTCCCTTGGTCGCTGCTGGACTGCGGCCCGGACGACGACGTCGGGGGACCGCGGCTCCCTGCCGAGGGTACCTACCGTGCTGGGTGCTCGGCCCACCCCAACGCTCGCGAGATTGAACTGACTCAACCGAAGTGCCAGAGGGCCGTTGCGTGAGCGCAATCTCGTGAGGAAAGAAAGGCTAGCGACCTCGGCCGAACTATGTGAGCGGTCCGGCGGGCGGCGGCGTGATGGCGACCGGGCCGGGAGGTGCCAGAGGCGCCGACGGCATGTGTTGTGACGGGCCCGTGCCTCCCGCAGGGGAAGCGGCAGGAGCCTGCTGCGAGAGCGCCGTTCCGGGTTGCGCCGCGAGCGCTTCCGTGGCCCAAATTGCCTGGAGTTGCGTCGCGACGTAGGTCGCGCCCTGGTCGACGGTCCCGGTTTCGGCGTACTGGTTGTGCACGGAAAAGCTGCTCCCGTGCGGATCGCACACCAAGTCGTTGTCGACGCACAGGTCGATGGTCTTTCCCGCGTACAGGGGGCCGACGGTGATCGACGGGTCGTTGATGACGCGCATGAAGCGCGGCGACGGTTTTCCGAAGAGGGCGACCGCTGCGACGTGGTCGGCCACCTCTGGTGGCATCGGCGCAGGTACGTCCGCAGCCGAAACGCCGTCGGGCACCGTGCTCGCGGTGACGAAGCCCATGACGGCCGCGCCCTGGGAGAACCCGCCGAGCACCATCTTGGTCGTGGGGCAGTTCGCCACCGTGGTGAGGATGTGTGCGCGCGCGTCGGTAATGCCGTCGACCGCCGTGGAGAAGGCGGTGGTGGCGGGATAGTCGACGGCGTACACCCCTACTGACTTCGCGCCGACTCGGGCGCGCAGAGCGTCGACGAACGCCTGACCGGTGGGGCCGACGCCGGGGTCTTCGGTTGTGCCGCGGGCAAATACGACCTCGGCGTCGGGACAGCCCTCCGCATGCGCGAACGGCATTGGCGCACTCTGCAACAACGTCGCCGCAGCCGCGACGCCGATCACGGCAGCAATTCCCTTTGGCCCCACCGACCAATGCTGACACACCTCGGTGGAGGGCGCGCGATGTCCGGCGGGACTAAGAGCGGAATTTAGGAAGCTTTCACAATGGCGTCATATCCGCTGCGAACGTGGGTTCATAGGAAACACAAAAGTTCCTCATAGAGCCGACACCGATTGGGATGTCTCAATGGTGAGGTGACTACGACATTGGGTGCACCGCAGGCCGTTGCCGAATCCGGCGTTTCGTCAAGAGGGCAGCGAATCACCCGCCCGACCTGGGATTGGATTGCGTTTGGGGTGTTGTTGGTGGCCACGGGGGTGTTGTACCTGTGGAACATCACCATCAATGGGATGGGTAATGGGTTCTACGCCGGGGCGGCTCAGGCCGGGTCGAGGAACTGGGAAGCGTTGCTGTTCGGGTCGTTGGACAGCCAGAACTTCATCACCGTGGACAAGCCGCCGGTGTCGCAGTGGGTGATGGGCCTGTCGGGGCAGATCTTCGGCTTCTCCAGTGCCAGCATGTTGATTCCGGAGGCACTGATGGCCGTGGCCGCGGTGGCGCTGCTGTACGGGGCGGTGCGCCGGATCAGTGGTCCGAATGCGGCGTTGTTGGCTGGGGTGGCGTTGGCGGTGACGCCGGTGGCGGCGTTGATGTTCCGGTACAACAATCCCGATGCGGTGATGGTGCTGTTGATGATGGCCGCGGTCTACGCCGCGGTGCGGGCGTTGGAGCATGCCAGTGCGAAGTGGATCGCATTGGCCGGGGTGGCGTTGGGGTTTGCGTTCTTGGCCAAGATGCTCGAAGGCATCATGGTGATGCCGGCGATCGGGTTGGTGTATCTGATCGCGGCGCCGACGAGTGTGCGTAGGCGGTTGTGGCAGCTGTTGGGGTCGTTGGTGGCGTTCGTGGTGTCGGCGGGTTGGTTCGTGTTGTTGACGTTGTGGTGGCCGGCGTCCTCGCGGCCCTATATTGCGGGTTCGGCGGACAACAACTTCATGAATTTGGTGTTGGGCTACAACGGATTCGCCCGCGTGCTCGGCCGCAACCACCCCGATCCCGGGCATCCGGCGGTGATCGGTGCGTCAGCGGGGTCGCACGTGAACTTCGGCCAGGGCGCGCACGGCGGGTTCGGCGGTTTCGGCCACCAGACAGCAGGCCTCACAAGGCTCTTCAGCGGTGAGTTCGGCTTCGAGATCGGCTGGCTGCTGCCCGCCGCGCTGGTCGCGCTGGTGCTGGTGCTCGTCTCGCGCGGCCGGGCCCCGCGCACCGACATCGTGCGGGCGGCCGCGATTCTGTTCGGCGGCTGGTTGCTCGTCGATGGGCTGGTGCTCAGCTACATGGGCGGCACGATCCATCCGTACTACACGCTGTCGCTGGCGCCGGCCGTGGCTGGGATGTTCGCGATCGGCGTCCACGAGACGTGGATCAAGCGCGGATCGCGGTTCGGTCGCGGTGGGCTCGCCGCGCTCATCCTGGCCACCGGTGTGTGGGGCTGGTGGCTCCTCGGCCGCAACGGCGATTGGTTCCCAGCCCTGCGCTGGGTGATCCTGGCGGTGACGATCGCTTCGGTCGCCGCGTTGCTGATCTCGGTGACCTCGCCGGCGCGCCGACGGCTGACCGCAGCGTCGCTGATCGCCGGCATCGCCGTTGCGCTCGCGGGGTCGACGGCCTACGCGGTCGCAACCGTCGGGCAGTCCCACGCTGGCGGCAACGCGAACGTCGGGGCGGCAGCAGCTCAGTCGGGCCACGGAGGCCGGGGAGGTCACGACGTCGACAACGCGGCATTGGATGCCATGCTCGGCGGCACGGACACCGACTGGTCGGCCGCCGTCAACGGATCGTCGACGGCCGCCAGTCTGGAGTTGTCCACGAACACGGCGGTGATGGCCATCGGCGGATTCTCCGGTTCGGACCCCGCCCCGACGTTGAGCCAGTTCCAGCAGTACGTCGCAGGCGACAGGGTGACCTACTACATCGCCCCCGACGACAACGGACATGGACCGGGCGGCGGCAAGCAACATTCCGACATCACCAACTGGGTGGCCGCCACCTTCACCCCGGTCAAGGTCGGCTCCGACACCGTCTACGACCTGACCGCTCCCGCGAAGTGAGCTACCCCGCAGCGCGGGGGCGGAAGCCGATTCTGCCGATGCGCTCAACGACGGGCGCGACGCCGGCCAGCATCGACACTGCGGAGGCGCCCTGCGAGAAGCCGCCGAGCGCGATGCGGGTCCCTCGCGGGGTAGTCGACCGCCTAGGTGCCAAGGGTGCGCCCGCCGAGTTGGGGCTGCAGTCTGGCGGCCAGGGCGTCGCCCACGCGGCCCATCCCCGGCGGCTCGCCGGTGCCGCGGGCGAAGACCAACTCGACGTCGGGACACCAGTCGTCGGCGGACGCGGTCGGAGTGTGGGGGTGCACGCGCACATCTTGCACGCCAGGGCGCTGACCCGACTGAAACGCAAACCGGGCGGAGCCCGTGAGGGTCCGCCCGATTCGAGTTCGTGCTTACGACGTCACCAGCACTTGGCGGCTTGTGCCTGAACCCTCATTGCACCTGCCGACGTGCACTTCGCCCCGAGGCTCATGGTGCTGCTGCGGGCGAAGTGCTTCACAACCGTGCCTCCCAAGTACCGTTGGTACCGGGATCGATGACCTCCGGAGTCGCCGGGTTGTCGTCGTCATCGATCAACTCGCCCGTGCTCGTGGTCCCCATCCGGATCTGGTAGCCCGTGCCGAGCGGCGACGCGTTGAGCGGTCGCGAAACAAGCGAGCTAATCGGAGCGGAGGCCGTCGCTTACTGCTGCGCGGTGCCGAGGGTGACCTCGGCAGTCTGGCTGGCACCCGATGCGTCCTCATAGGTCAGCGTCACCTTGTCCCCGGGCGCCATCGACCGCACCGACGCAACCAAGGCCTCGGGTCCGTCGATCACGTGGTCGTCGACCTTGGTGACCACCACGCCACTCGGCAAGCCGGCCGCCGCGGCAGGGCCGCCGTCGACGACCTGGGCGATCGCCGCGCCGTGGCCGCTGGGGTCATTGCTGAGTTGAACGCCGAGCGAGGCATGCGTGGCGGTGCCGGTGGAAATCAGTTCGTCGGCAACCCGCTTGGCCTGATCTGACGGGATGGCGAAGCCAAGCCCGATCGAGCCGGCCTGGCCGCCGCCGGAACCTCCACTGCCGCCGCCCATTGACGCGATCGCCGAGTTCACGCCGATCAGTTCGCCGTTCATGTTCACCAGGGCGCCACCGGAGTTGCCCGGGTTGATCGCGGCGTCCGTCTGGATCGCGTTCATCACGCTGGCCTGGCTGCCCTGTTCGCCGCCGGAGGAGACCGGACGGTCCAGCGCGCTGACGATGCCCGTCGTCACCGTGCCCTGCAGGCCCAGCGGTGAGCCGATCGCCACGACCGACTGACCCACCTTGACGTCCTTCGACGACCCCATGGTGATCGGGGTGAGGCCCGAAACGCCCTGCGCCTTGACCACGGCGATGTCGCTAGAGGGGTCGGCGCCAACCACCGTGAACGGCGCGGTCTGGCCATCGGCGAACGTCACGGTGGCCTGCGCGTCTTGCCCGGTCGGGCCGCTATGGCCGCTCGGTGCCTCTTGGGTGCCGGGGTCTCCTTGGCCACCGGGGCCGTCTTCGCCTTCGCCACCCGGAACTTGGTCGCTGCCCGGTGCCGCGTTGATGGCGGCCACGACGTGGTTGTTCGTCAGGATCAGCCCATCGGGGCTGAGCACGATGCCGGAGCCCTCTTCGCTCTGACTACCCATGTTGATCGCCAACTTGACCACACTGGGCATCACCTTGGCGGCGACCTGTTCGACGGAGCCGGCAGGCATGCTCGCCGCAGGCCGACTGGGGGACGCCACCGGGGGCGTCCCAGGTGCGCTGGCGTGAATACTCGGTCCGGCCGGTCGCTCCGTGAGGGTGGTCAGTGCCACCGTGCCTGCGCTCCCGGCGATCATGGCGACGGCTATCGCACTAAGCGTCACGATGCCTGCGCGAGAACGCTTCCGCGGCTGCGGATTCGGAGCGGGTGAGCCCGGATATGGTTGCTGCGGAATGTGATGGGGCTCATACAGCCGATGGAACGGCTGTGTGGACGCGTGCCGCCAATCGTACGGAGACTGTTGCGCGCCCTGGGCAGGTCCGCCCGGGTACTGTTGGTGCACAGTCTGATTCGCACCGGATTCCTGGCCTGGTTGAGGCAGCGGGTACCGCGGGGGATTCGTCATTGGTTGCTTTATCTTTCCTCGAGTGACAGCAAAGCGTTGGCTCTACAGTGCACTCGCCGACTGAGCCTGGGCTGAGAGTTCGTTCTACGCAGACCAAGACTTCGGCCATTCGTGTCTCGAAATGGTGTCGAGACGATAACGGAGCACGGGAAATGGACCCCGACGGCGGACCGTCGGGATCCATTCTCGCTGTCGTATCGGCAGCGAGCGCTACGTGCGCAGCGAACTATCCAGCGTTGGCGCAGAAGTTGGGCACGCAGAAGTTTGCGTGACCCGGTCCTGCACTCGCGGTGCCGCCGGGGACGAACGCTCCTGCGCCTCCGCCGTTGGCGTTGGCGCCAGCACCTGGGACGAACGCGCCAGCGCCGCCGTTGTCGGCGCCCGCGCCCGCACCTGGGACGAACGCGCCTGCGGCGCCGGGCTCGGCCTGCGCACCCGCGCCCGGGACGGTGACCTGCGCGCCACCCGGTCCTGCGTTCGCGCAGTTCGGGGCGTCTACACACGGCGGCGGACCCGGATCGGCCAGGGCCGTCACGGTCGCGGCACCCAGTGATCCAGCGGCGATGGCCATCGCGGCAGCGCCAGTGACAAAGAATCGCTTCGCAATCTTGGTTTTTACTAGCATGCAATTTAGGTACCACTGGTGAGTCGGCGTGAAACATGAATTTTCAAGATCGATCATCGACGCTGGTGGTGATTCCGGTCACGGAGTCAAACACGTTATGTGACCTGTTGCGACACGTCTCGCGGTGACAGGCAGCGAGCTTTCGAAGCACCCAAAATCGTGACGCGCGTCACAGCTCGCCGATGAACCGGCGCAGGAATTGGCGGGTTCGATCGTGTTGCGGGTCGGTTAAAACCTGCTCGGCCGGACCTGATTCGACGATCACCCCGCCGTCGAGGAAGCACACCGTGTCGGCGACCTCGCGGGCGAACGTCATTTCGTGCGTGGCCATCACGATGGTGCGCCCAGATGTCGCCAACTCGCCGACGAGGGCCAGCACCTCGCCGACCAGTTCCGGGTCGAGGGCACTGGTGATCTCGTCGAGTAGGAGCAGTCGCGGGTCGTAGGCCAACGCGCGGGCGATCGCCACTCGCTGCTGCTGTCCGCCCGAGAGCTTGTCCGGGTAGGCGTCGGCGTGATCGGAAAGGCCGACGCGGGAAAGCAATTCGCGGCCGCGGTCCTGGGCGTCGCGACGCGTCGAACCGTGCACCACCCGAGGCGCGAGCGCGACGTTGGCCAGCGCAGTCATGTGGGGAAACAAGTTGAACGACTGGAACACCATGCCCATCGCCTGCCGGGCGGCATCGGCGTCGATGCGCGGGTCGCTGATGTCGCGACCGTCGAGCAGGATTAGGCCGTCGTCGATGTCCTCGAGTAGGTCGACGCACCGCAGCAGGGTCGACTTCCCCGACCCGGAAGCCCCGATCAGGACGACGACCTGGTGTTCGGCGACGTCGAGGTCGATGCCGTTGAGCACGGGCCGATCGTGGTAGGCCTTCACCAGCCCCCGCACCGACAACACCGGGACGGTATCGATATCCCGGGTCGCTTCGCTCCTGCCCTCCGTGCCGATATCCCGGGTCGCTTCGCTCCTGCCCTCCGTGCCGCTCACAGCGCACCCTGTCGGGTCGCTACCCGACGCGCCGCCCAATCGGCCAGCCGCGCCGACGGCACCGCCAGCGCGACGAACAACAGGCCGGCCACCACGTACGGGGTGAAGTTGTACGTGGTGGCGACCTGGATCTGCGCGGCCCGCACGGCGTCGACGGCGCCGAGCACCGAGATCAGCCCGCAGTCCTTCTGCAGCGCCACGAAGTCGTTGAGCAGCGCGGGCGTCACCCGTCGCGTCGCCTGGGGCAGCACCACCAGTTGCATGGTGCGCCGATAGTTGAGCCCGAGGGACTTTGCGGCGGCCAGCTGTGAGGGGTGAACCGACTCGATGCCCGCCCGGAACACCTCGGCGACGTAGGCCGAGTAGATCAACACCAGCGCGAGTCCACCGAGTATCACCGGGTTCGTCGGCAGGCCCGAAAGTCGGAGTCCCGGCAGGCCGAATCCGACGAGGTACAGACAGATCAACAGGGGCAGGCCGCGGAACAGGTCGACGTACCCGGTTGCCAACGCGCGCAACGGAAACCACACCGGTCCACGCAGCGTCCGCACCGCGGCCAGCGCGAGCCCGAAGATCAGGATCAGCACCTGACAGACGATGAGTACGCGGATGTTGAGCCACAGGCCCTGCAACAGGGCAGGCAGGCTGTCCCAGCCGACGCGCAGGTTGAAGAACGAGTCCCGCACCCGTGGCCAACCCGGCGACGACGTCACCGCGAAAAGCAACACCGCGGCGAACACCACGGTCGACAGCAGCGCGATCAGCGTGGACCGGCGCGCCCGGGACTGCCGGTAGGCCACCCGGTCCAGGGCGGCAGTGGTCACGAAAGCATCGGCGCGGCGCCTGCGCCGGCAAGCCACGTCTTCTGCAGCTTGAACAGCTCCCCGTTGTCACCGAGCTCGTCGACGGCCTTGGACACGCACGCCGTGAGCGCGCTGCCCTTGTCGAGGACGATGCCGAACTGCTCGGCCTTCTCGGTACCGGCTGGCAGCTGGCCGACGATGACCCCGTCCGTCAGTTCGCTCTGCACCTCGAAGGCCGTCGGCAGATCGAGCACCAGCCCGTCGAGCTGCCCGCTCGACAACGCCGCCTTGGCGTCGTCGTTGTTGTTGAACACCGCGACGCCGGGATCGATCGCCTTGGCGGCGGTGTAGCTCGTCGTGCCGACCTGCGCACCGAGCTTCACCCCCTTGAGCCCGGCCAGGTCCTTCACCGCCGCGGCGGGTGACGACTTCACCGCGACGACCGCCTGGGTGACGTCGAAGTAGGGGGAGGAGAAGTCGACGGCCTGCTTGCGGTCATCGGTGATGGAGAACTCATTGAGGTTGGCGTCGAACGTCTTTGGGCCTGGTGCAATGGCGGCGCTGAAAGGAACCCGAACCCACTTGACGTCGTTCTTGCCATATCCGAGCTTGTCGGCGACGGCGTAGGCGACAGCGGATTCGAAGCCCTTCCCGTTGGCGGGATCGTCGTCGATGAACCACGGCGGGTAGGCCGGCTGATCGGTACCGAAGGTGATGGTGCCCTTGCTCAACGTGGTCAGGGAGTCCTTGGAGCACGACCCGGCCGCCGCCGAGCCGGACGACGTATTCGACGATGTGTTGTCCACGGGGGCACAGGCGGTGGCCGTGGCCAGCCCGAAGACGGCCAGCATCGACACGAGACTCGAGACATTGCGCATGGCCGGCATCATCGCGCACCCGTTGACCGCGCGCCAGCATTCCGGTCGTGATGACCTGCGCCAATTTCGCGGTGCAGTTGTTCGCGCGCCGCTTACCATCAGCCAATGCGTGGCTCCAAGATCTTGATCACCGGTCCGACTGGCCAGGTCGCGGCCCCCATCGCCAAGGCGTTGGCGGCAGACAACGAGGTGTGGGGCATCGCCCGCTTCACCGACGCTGCGGCGCGGGAAGGCCTCGAGCGGGCCGGGATTCGTTGCGAGCAGGTCAATCTGGCCGCCGGCGACTTCAGCGGCCTACCGTCGGACTTCGACTACGTGCTCAATCTGGGGGTGGCCAAGAGCGGACGGTGGGACAAGGATCTCGCCGCCAACGCGGAAGCCGCTGGCCTGCTCATGGCGCACTGTCGCAGCGCGAAGGCGTTCCTGCACTGTTCGTCGGGCGCCGTCTACGACCCGCCGGACGATGAGCCCCGGACCGAACGCGCGGTCCTTGGCGACAACCACAAACCCATGTTGCCGACCTATTCCATCTCGAAGATCGCCGGAGAAGTCGTGGTTGCGACGATGGCGCGGGCGCTCGGCGTGCCGACCACCATCGCACGCCTCAACGTGCCCTACGGCGACAACGGCGGGTGGCCGTTCTTCCACATGGAGATGATGCTGGCCGGTATGGCGATCCCGGTCCCGGCTGGTGGACCGGCCCGCTACAACCCGATCCACGAGATCGACGTAATCGCGCACATCCCGAAGCTGCTCGAATTGGCGTCGGTGCCTGCCATCACGGTCAACTGGGCCGGGGATCAGGTGGTCAGCCTCCAGGAGTGGTGCGGCTACCTCGGATCGTTGGTGGGTCGGGAGCCGGTGTTCGAGGAGAGCCCGCTGGCGATCCGCGGGAACGTGCTCGAGCTGACCCGGATGCACGAGCTCGTCGGCGGCACGACGATCGGCTGGCGCGAGGGGATGCGCCGGATGGCGGCTACGTTCCATCCGGAGCTCGTCGGCGCGTGATGCGCTGATTCAGCCCGCGACGGATGCGTCGTAGATCGACTGAATCGCCGTATCGAGGGTCGCGTCGAACTCCTGGTCCGACTGTTGGGCGGACAGCCCTTCGGTGAGAGCGCGGCTGAAACTTGCGATGACACCGGCGTTTTGGGCGAGCAGGGCGTCGGCCTCGTCGCGCGAGTAGCCGCCGGAGAGCGCTACCACGCGCATCACCCTGGGGTGATCGGTCAGTGGCCGGTAGTGGTTCGCCACCGTCGGCAGCGACAGCTTCAGCATCACCCGCTGGCCAGCGGGGATGCCGTCGAGGTGGGTGGCGAGCTGGTCGCGGAGGATGTCCTCGGCCGCAGCCTTGTCGGCGATCGTGATCGTCACCTCGGGTTCGAGGATCGGGATCAGCCCGTGCGAAAGCACTTGGTGCGCAACGTCGAACTGTTGTTTGACGATCGCGGCGATGCCCACCTCGTCAGCTGCTCCGACGACGGAACGCTCCTTGGTGCCGAAGATGCCCTTCTGCACCGCCCGGTCGAGCAGGTCGTCGAGGCCAGGCATGGGCTTCATCAACTGCACGCCGTCCGCGGCGTCGGCCAGCCCCTTGTCGATCTTCAGGAAGGGCACGACGCCCTTGTCCTCCCACAGGTAGGCCGCCGACGGCTTGTCACCAAACTCGCGGTCCATGGTCTGCTCGAACAAGATCGCGGCGAGCACCCGGTTGCCGCCGAAGACGGGGGACATGACGATCCGTGAGCGCATCTGGTGGATCAGGTCGAACATCTCGGCATCCGACGAGTAGGCGCCGTCCTCGATCCCGTACAGCCGCAACGCCTTCGGAGTCGATCCGCCACTCTGGTCGAGGGCGGCAATGAACCCCTTGCCCGACGTCATTCGTTCCGCTTGTGCTTGATCGACCATCACGCGAGCATATTCCCCTGCGCAATGGCGCTATGGCAGCACGGTGTGCATCAACATCACGTTGTATCCGGACCACAGCGACAGGTTGTAGTACAGCTCCTTGCCCGTCGACCAGGGATGGAGGAATGGCGCGTAGATGCCGCCGGGAATTTCGTTCGACGTCACCAATACGGACTCCGGACTCCACGGCCCTTGGGGCGCCGGCGCCGTCCTCATCACGACGTCATTGGGTCCGTTGCAGTAGAGCGCCACGTATTGCTTCAGATACGTGTTGTATTGCGCGGACATCTCGCCCATCGGGCCCGGGATCACCGGCACCGCGGCCGCTGGATTGCCTGGGACCCAGGTTCCGCCGTCCCAGTACTCGTACTTCGAGAGGTCGGGAACGAGGTTGGGGGGCACTCGCGAAACGAATGCCGAACCGCCGCGTCCGTTCGGTGTGCCAAACGAGTAGAGGTACGGATCGCCAGGCGCAGGCTTGAGGAATGCACCCATCTGGAACTTCTCATTGCCGCCGTCGGGGGTGCGGATGGTGCCCGGGTAGACGCCCCAGGTCTCGCCGTTGTCGGAGGACATCGCGATGGCGGAGAAGTTCGTCGACCACGAGCCTGGGTTGTCCCAGTCCCTGATGGACATGAAGTTGACGTATTGGTTGCCACCGACCGAGGTGCCAGCAGTCGGGATGATGCCCGTCTCCTCCGGCGCCCGGTTGATGCTGTTGATGATCTGCTTGGAGATGCCCGCCTTCCATACCGGCGAGCCCGAGAATCTGTTGGAGGGCACGCCATCGGGCACGGCGACCGTCTTGGACAGCGACCCGTCCTGGCTGCGCATGAGCGTGTTGTACCGCCACTGCTTTCCGGGGATGCCGCAGAAGCCATTCGTGTCGCCGAAGGCCATGAGCACCTGATGGTTGGCAGGATTGCCGTTGTCCCACATGATCCCGAGGTCGGTTCCGGTGATGGCGAACTTCTGGATGGTGTTGTTGGGGCTGTCCGGTCCGGTCACCCATCCGACGAGCGACGTCCCTGGCGGCTTGCCCATGTCCGGCGCGGGCGCGGCGGCCGCGGGAACTGGCTGGGCAGCGGGCACGGGTTGCCGGTTGCCCCCTGGGCTTGGCTGAGGCACCACGGCCGCCTGCTGTTGGACTGGCGCAGAGCGGGGAGTGAGCGCTTTGAGGATGGCGGGCAACAGGCCGAGTTTGGGAAGTGGTGCCGCGTCATTCGCGCCGACGGGCTTGTGCCCGATTGGGCGGTTGAACGGCGCGATCGCGGACGGACTCGGAATCCGGAACGCCTGATTGGCCATCGGTTGCGCCTCTGCGGCAGCACCGGTGCACGGGTCGGCGGCCGCTGGTGGCGCCACGACGCCTGCGACGATGAGCCCGACGGCGGCTGCCGAGGCCACCGATGCGGATGCGATTCGACGACGCGGCGACATGTCACACCTTTCCCAGGAGGACGTCGCGTGGACGTCATCAGTTGCTGATGTGACGATAGTGATCTGTGGGACTGTTGTGATCAGTGATCTGTCGATAGGTATGCATTCGTGACCGTGTCGCAACACAGGACTGAGAGGTAGCTGTGCGCGACGACCCTTGCCGCTGCCGTTTGCCCGCCGTGAACGTCAAGAGCCGTTGCCACCAGTATTTGTGGTGGTACTTTCCGTTGACCGGTCGCCGAATGACGGCCTAGGAAGGAACGCCATGCCAGTGAGTACTTCAGGGGTGGCGTTGCTCTTCGCCGCCATGGCCGCCGCGCTGGCGATCGCCGCTGCACCGGTTGCCGGCGCAGACCCGCCTTGCGACCCCGCGGTCGTGGCCTGCGACACGCCTGGAAACGTCGATTCGCCTGGGAACGTCGAGATCAACGACTCCCCGCCGCCCGTCTCTGCAGCAGACGAGCAGTATCCCTTCGACAACGATTGGTACTTCAACCCCGCCGGCGGTGGGACGGCGCTGCAGCCGAATCACCCCAGCGGTGGCGGTGGTGGTGGCGGCGGTGGCGGACACCGCTAACTCATTTCGGTTCGCCGTCAACACCTTAGGAGACTTGCCCATGATGCTTTCCACCTCCAATGCGCGTCGCGCGGTCGCCGCCATCGGCACCGGCGCGATCCTCACCGCGACGTTCCTAGGCGCGGTCCCGTCCGCGCTGGCCGATCCGCCACCGCCACCGGCGCCCGGTTGCTCGGCGGGTGACTTCGAGCAGATCACCTCCGAGGTCTCGGCGGCGACCTCGGTCTACTTCTTCAGCCATCCCGACGTAAACGCATTCTTCTCCACGCTCAAGGGCCGGCCGAAGGATCAGACCAAGGGTGAGGTGCAGGCCTACTTGAACGGCAACCCGCAGGCGAAGTCAGACTTGGCTGGAATTCGGCAACCGTTGCACGACTTCAAGGCTCGCTGCCAGTAGCCCGAATTGGTGCCGGCACGCCCAGTGCCATGACGGCGACGTCGTCCTCGAGGCCGCTTCCGAAGCTGCCGAGTAGTGCCCTTATTTCTTCGACGATCGCGGCGGCTGTTGCCGGGCCGTGGGTTGCCGCGAATTCGAGCAATGCATCGTGGTCGTCGTAACGGGCCGAACCCGCACCGATCCGCGCCTCGGTCAGGCCGTCGGTGTACATCACCAGTACGTCGCCGGCCGCCAGATGGATTCGGGCGGAGGTGAATTGGGGTTCGGGCAGAATCCCAACGGCGTGACCGCCCGCGGTGTCCGCGTAGCGGGCTCGCCCGTCGGCTCCGATCAGCAGCGCAGGTGGGTGCCCGCCCGTCGCCAATTCGACGTCGAATCCGCCATCGCGAGTGGCCACCAAAATGCCGAAGACGACCGTGCAGAACCGGGGGTCGTCGCCGTGAAACTCGTGGCTGAGCACGGTGTCGAGGTTCTTCAGCACCTGTACTGGATCATCGTCGTACACCGCGGCGGCACGCAGCGTGTATCGCGTCAGCGAGGTGATCGCGGCGGCCCCGGCACCCTTGCCCGACACATCTCCGAGGAAGAAGCCCCACTTGTTGCGCGCGAGCGGAAACAGGTCGTAGAAGTCGCCGCCGACGTCATCTGTCGAGGCGGGGTGGTAGAGGGCCGAGGCATCCAGCCCGTCCGGGGGGAACAACTTGGGCGGGACCAAGGACCGCTGAAGGGTGGTCGCCAGCTCGTTCACGCGGGCGCGCTCGTGATCTGCGCGTTGCCGAGCCTCGAGCAATTCGCGTTCGTAGGAGCGGCGGTCGCGGGCGTCCTGAACGGTGACGCGCATCAGGACTGGATGCCCGCCATCGTCGGTCTTGACGTTGGCCGTCAGGAACACAGGCAAGCGGGTGCCGTCGGCCGTGACCAGATCCACGGTGACGCCGGCGAGCTGCCCGTGCATGTGAAGCAGGGGAGCCATGTGGGTTTCGTAGTGAATCCGGCTGCCGACGCTGAGCAGGACGGTGAATTCGGCGCCGCGCAGGGCGTTGCGTTCGTGGCCCAGCCAGTGCGACAACGTCGCGTTGATGGAGGCGATGCGCCCGTCGGGCCAGATCGACACATGCCCGCTGGGTGCGTTCTCGTAGAGCTCCTCGAAGTCGTCCGGCGCGCCTGGGCCTGGCGTCATACTCGTTCGGCGAATGCCGCGATCGCGTTCGCGGTTTGATCCGGGGCGCTGAGCTGCGGGCAGTGCCCGGTGGCATCCAGGGTGACGAGCTCGCTGCCCGCGATGTGCTCGTGCACATAGGCGCCGACCTCTCGCGGCGCGAGGGTGTCGCGTGCGCATTCGATCACGAGTGTCGGCACCGTCACGCGAGGCAGATCGGCCCGGTTGTCGGAGAAGAAGGTGGTGCGGGCGAACACGAGCGCCTTGGCCGGGTCGGTTCGGCAGAAGCTGTCCACCAGTTCGTCGTTGAGTTCGGGTCGGTCCGGCGTGCCCATGATGACTGGCGCCATCGCCTGCGACCATCCCAGATAGTTGCTCTCTACGGAATCGAGAAGTTCGTCGATGTCGGCCCGGGAGAACCCACCGCGGTAGTCGCCGTCGTCGAGGTAGCTGGGCGAAGGAGTGAGCAGGACCAGTCCCGCGAATCGATCGGGCTCGGCGGTCGTTGCGAGCACGCCCATCATGGCCCCGACCGAATGGCCGACGAAGATGACGTCCTTCAAGTCCAACTCCTGGATGATGTCGAGCACGTCGGCGGCGTAACCCGACAGCGATGCGTAGCGCGCCGCATCCCATGCCGACGGATCCGATGCACCTGCTCCGACGTGGTCGAACAACACGATCCGGAAGCGCGGCGCCAACCGCTCCGCGACCAAACGCCACAAATTCTGATCGCATCCGAAGCCGTGCGCCAGCATCACGGTCGGACCATCCTGCGCCCCGACGATCGTGATGTTGTTCTTGGTGTACACCTCCACGTGCCGATTGTCGCACTTTCCCCTCGACAGCAGCCCGGGCGTTTGGTTACTGACGAATGCGTCAACCAATTGGCCCCTCCGCCGACCACATCCAGGGCGTTCGGCTACGGTGGTCCGGGTCGGCGCGGGTCGGAGTGTCAAACGAGGGATCGCCGTGACGTCCCTGCTGATGTCGCGGAGTCGATTGAGTTGAGCCACAGCTCTGTCTTTTGGACCGCGGCCCGCGGTGGGCACTTGCGTGTGGGGAGTGAGGTAGTGACATGGTTGAGCCCAGGATGGATACGGACGACAACGACGGTCAGTCGTCGAGGCAACGGGCATTCGATGTCGGGCAGTCGCGGGTGGCGGGCGCAGTGGTGCTGTCCGTCCAGGGTGACGTCGACGCGCTCACGGCGCCGCGCTTGGCCGAGGCGATTCTCGGTGCCCTATCCGAACAGTCGTCGGCCGTGGTCGTGGATCTCTCCGACGTGGAGTTCCTGGCGTCTGCAGGCATGACCGCGCTCATCACCGCCCACGAACGGATCGCTCCAGGTGCGCGGTTCCTCGTGGTCGCCGATGGGCCGGGTACCAGTCGGCCACTGAAGCTGATGGGACTCGATAGCTTGCTTGCGATATACCCGACTCTCGACGAGGCCATCAGCGCCTGTTCCTGACCGGTTGGCCCCGAGCGTGGCGCAACTGGCCCTTCGGCCGGTCGACCCGCCGGATCGGGTCCTCGGTGGTGCCGACGGCGAGCTCGTCGCGAAGCTGTTGAATATTCGAGAGTTCGCCGTACAGCGCGCGAATCGAATAGTTCAGCACCGCAAGCGATGAACGCAGCTTGGGGTCATCGCTGATCCCCAACTCCCGGGTGCGCTGCCTACTCCACAGGGCTTCGTCGAGCCGCCGCCGCGTCGCGACCAGGTGATGGTCGAGCGTCTCGATCACGCGCTCCGGCTCACTGTCCCGGGCGAGCCACGTCTTGAGGATGACCGAATGCTTGAGGATCACCTGGTCGGTGACGGGCAGCGCATCGACCCAGCGGCGCAATGCCGCCAGGCCGCTCTCGGTGGCCTGGTAGAGCGTGGTGGTCCGCTTGCCCGCGCGAACCTCCTCGTCGGTGACCATGTCTCGGTCCACCAGCCGGAGCAGTTCGCGCCGGACGTGGCTGACCGACGGTGACCAGTAGAAGTGGCCGACCGAGAATTCGGCGCGGGTCTTGACCTCACCGGCCGTCAACTGCTCGTCGTTGGTCGCCAGGATGCCCAGCACCAGATAGGCCGTCGTCGGCAGGTCACCGCCCACTGCCCGCGGGCTCACGGTACCGGCCGGAAGTAGGGGAGCCAGAGCTCGTCGCTCACCTCGCGGAAGTCGACCTGCACCGAAAGTCCCACCCGCAACTCGTCGATGTTGGCCCCGATGATGTTCGTCAGCATCTGATAACCGTCGTCCAGCGTGACGATGGCTGGGGCGTAAGGAGTTTCGAACACCGGCGTGGCGGCCCGGTACACCACCGTCCAGCTGTACACGACGCCACGGCCGACGCTGGCTTCCCAACCGACGTCGAAGGACAGGCATTGCCTGCAGTGCTCGGCGGGCGGGAAGTCAGCGGCCGAACACGTGGCGCAGCGCTGGAAGAGCAACGTCTGTTCGGCGCAGCCTTGCCAGAACGGCGCCGTCAACGGGCCAGGGGTGGCGTGTGGAACCGCTGCGTGCTGGGCGGTCAGGTGAAGTCCGTTGTCGGTCATCGGGGTTCGGCTCCCAGCAGTAGGACGGTCGTGAACAACGCGCCAGCGCCTCCGTTACTGCACAGGGCGACACCGGCATTGGGCACCTGGAGGGCACCAGCCTGGCCGCGAAGTTGTTGCACACCGCGGATGGCACGCTGCATCATCTGCGGATTGGTGCCTGCGTGGCTGAACGACATGGTGCCGCCGTCGGTCGTGACGGGATGGCTGCCCGTGACCGCGATGTGGCCGTCCTCGACGAACGGGCCGCCCTCCCCGTCGGGGCAGAACCGAAACGCCTCCAACTGGCGAATGATCTCGAACGAGAACGGGTCGTACAACTCCAACACGTCGACGTCGTCCCGATTGAGTCCGGCGTGCGTGAAGGCCTTGTCGGCGGCATGCCTGCCCACCAGCCCGTTCGGGTGGAGGCCGCGCCTGCCGGTCAAGTCCCAGGCCGGGGGGTGTTGATACGACGGACCGTTGAAGTCAGCGCCACTGCCGAGCACGAACACCGGTTGGCGAGCCGCATCATCTATCCGGTCCACGTTGGCGACCACCAGCGCGCATCCACCCTCTGACGTCGTCGCGCAGTCGAGTAGGTGGAACGGGTCGGCGATCATGCGCGATGCGGTGATGTCGTCCGGTGTGAAGGGCCCTCGGCCCGCGTACACGGCCTCTGGATTGGCGGAACCGTTGTTGCGGATGGTGGCGGCGACGATCGAAAGGTGTTCGCGCGTCGTGCCGTAAACCGCCATGTGGCGACGCGCGATCAACGCGAACTCGGCGGTGGTGAACATGCCCCACGGTGCGACGAACTCGTTCTCCGGACGGGTCCACGGTGCGGTCGCGGCGTGGTCGCGGTACTCCTGGGCCTGCGCGGCGACCAGCACCACCACTTCGGCCAGTCCGTGCTCGATGGCGGCGACGGCTTCGGTGATCATCCCGACGCCGAAGGTGGAGCCCTGCCACGCCGGGCCGAGCCGCAGGTCGTAGCCCAACGACGCCGTCTGTTCCGACGTGATCCCGTCGACGTCGTCGAGGGTCAGTCCGGCGTCGTCCAGGGCACCGAGCACGGCCTCGACGACGAGCCGTCGGGTGGTCTCGCCCTCGAGGCTGCGGCCCTGTTTGGTGTTGTAGACGCCGGCGATGGCGGCCTTGCGGCCCGTGGCAGGCACATTGACTCCAATGCTTGGTTGGCGGACTAGTTCTCGTCTGCGACGATTCCGAGGTACGTGCCGTAGACCCTTGCGTCTCGACCGTCGCGGGACACGCTGCCGAGGTATTGGCTTCGCGGTGGTCCCGTTTCGTCGTCCGAGGTGAGGATGTCGAATCGGACGTCCACCGGCCGGGACGTCGCGGGGTCGGTGATCTCGACGACGACTGCCACCGCGCGCTCGGTGGGATCCCAGTCCACGGCGGTGATGCGGTGGCGGGAGGTCAGTTCGAGCACCGTCGAATCGTGCCTCAGCAGGAACCGGATCGGCGCGCACAATTCGCCTGCCCTCGGCGGGACGCACAAGGTGATCGCCACAGTCAGAATCCCGCTCCGGCGAGGAATTCGCCGACGGCCGTGGCCAATCCGCGCGGATTGCTCGACTGGATCGTATGCCCGGCGTCGTCGATCCGCCGCCAGTCGGCCCCAGTGATCAGGCCGGCGAATTCCGCGGCGGCATCGTCGGACAGCACCTTGCTGCGCTGTCCGCGCAGGATCGTGGTCGGACAGGCGATGCGGTGGGCCAACTTCCGAATGTCATCGCCGACGGGCAATCGGCTACCGCCCGGGTGGAACTGGGAGTCGTCGTACTTGAAGACCAGTCGCCCGTCGTCGCGCCAGCGCAGGTTGGCCGCCAGGCTGTCTCCTTCGACCTCCTCCAGCGCGGCGAACGACGGCTGGGACGTGATGAAGTCATTGATCGACGCGGTCGCCGGATTGGTGAGTTCTGGGCCGACGTCGACGATCACCAGGCCGGCGAGTTCGGGTGGGCGACGAGCAGCCCACGCGATCGCACCGATCCCGCCCATCGAATGGCCAACCACCACAACTCGTTTGAGGCCGAGTTGCGCGACGGTCGCCGAGAGATCGTCGGCCGTCTCTTCCGCTCCATAGCGGCCTGGCGCCCATTCGCTATCCCCGTGTCCGCGAAGGTCGAGGGCGATGCAACGGCCACGGTCGCGCAACAGATTCCCCACGACGTCGAACGTGTGGGCGTGCAGTCCGCCACCGTGCAGCAAGATCAACGCGGGATCGACTGTGGTACCAGGCCATTCGAGATAGTGAACGTCGAGGTCTGCGCTGCAGATGATGCCCTCGGCGGGCAGGACGAGGCCCGTCGGATCGACGCCGTGCCTTTTTGCTGTCGCCACCAGCCTCGCGTAGCGGGTGGCGTAGGACTCTGCACGCAGCGTGCGCGCCGAGGGGCGGCCCGTCATAGGCCCGCAGGTCGGCGGCTGGTCGCCCCGACCTCCTCGAGTTCGGCGAGCTCCGCGGTCGACTTGCCCAGAACCTCGGTCAGTACTTCGACGGTGTGCTGGCCGTACAACGGCGCTGGGGTGGAGATCCAGCTGCGTGGGCGACTCGCAAAGGTGAATGGCAGGCCGGTGGTCTTGAAGCTTCCCGCGACCGGATGGTCGACGACCTCCCAGAACCCGCGTGCGGCCAGTTGTTCGTCGCGGAGTAGCTCGGCCGCGGGCACCACCGGAGCGGCGGCAATTCCGTGCGCCCGCAGCCGCTTGGCCGCGTCGCCGACGGTCCGCTGCGAAGTCCATTCGCCGATCAACTTGTCGAGCTCGTCGGCTTGTCGGCGCCGACCCGCTTCGCCGTGCAGGGTGGCGTCGGTCGCGAGCGCCGCGGGCCCGATCAGCGTGGCCAGCGCAGCCCAGGCCCCGTCATTCAGTACCGCGATGGCGACCCACTCGTCGTCGCCCGCGCACCGGTAGACGCCCTGGGGGCAGGCACCCGGTCCGCGGTTTCCGTTGCGGCGCAACTCGATGCCGTTCAGTGAATACTCGAGCACGGCCTCGGCGGCGACGTTCAACGCCGCTTCCACCATCGTCGATTCGACGTGAACACCGGTGCCGGTGCGGTCCCGGATGCTCAGCGCGGCAATCGCGGCGAAGGCCGCATGCAGGCCAGCGAGGGGATCGCACGCGCCACGTGGGATCACTGGTGGCCCGTCGGCCGGTCCGGTCATCCAGGCCATTCCGCTGGCCTGTTCCATCGTCTGCGCGAATCCGACCCGGTCGCGCCATGGACCGTCCAACCCGAACGCGGGCATCCGGACCATCGTCGCCGTTGGATTGGTGGCGTGCACCACGTCCCATTCGAGCTGGAAGTTGGCCATCACCCGCGGGGAGAAGTTCTCGACGACCAGGTCGGCCCAGGCGATGAGTTCCAGCGCGGACGCGCGCCCCTGAGGCGAGCCGAGTTCGAGGCTGATACCGCGTTTGTTGGTATTGCTGCACTGGAAGACCGGCCCCCATTCCCACCACTGGTCACGGCCCGGTGCCCGCCCGCCCGCGAAGCGCATGCCGTCAGGACGACGTACCCCTTCGATCTTGATCACGTCGGCGCCCAACGCGGCCAGCACCTGGGTTGCGAACGGACCGGCCCAGAACGCGGTGAAGTCCACGACGCGTATCCCGGACAGCGGCAACGCGGTTGCGTCCCGCGTTGTCTTCGCTTGCCCTGTCGGCGCCTGCACATCTGGGTCCCGCTGCCATGGCACCCGACCGTTGTCCGCGCCGAGTGCAGGGGCGGCGGCCGGCGGACGGGTGGGAATGGCCGCGCTGCGGTAGGGCACCCGCGGAGCGACGGCGCCGCTCTCCGAGGTGAGGAACACGCCGCGCTCGACGTAGTGGTCGACCTTGGTGATGGTCTGCGGGTCGGCGATCGGGGCCACTGGAATGCGGAAAGCCGTTGCCAGTTCGATGACTTCGTCGGTCGTCCTGGTGGCCGCCCACCCGTGCACCATGGTCAGGAACTCGTCGCGGCGCCGGATCCGCCCTGGCATCGACGCCAGTTCGCCGTCGTCGAGCAGGTCCGCCCGGTCGATGAGCACCAGGAAGTCCTGGAACTGCTGCGCGGTGATGGTGCAGAAGCCCACCATCCCGTCGGCGGTCGGCACGATGGACGGCAGTTCGAGACTGCGCCGCCACAAGGCCTGGTCGTCGCCGAGCACACTCGCCGACACCGCGCCAAGCGAACCCATTGCGATCACCATGGCCTCGTACAGCGAGAGGTCGATGGTCTCTCCAACGCCGGTGCGCACCGCCGCCGCGGCGGCCACGGCGGCGTAGGCGCCCGCGAACCATTCGCCGATCCGGCCGCCGGCCTGCATCGGCTCCGAGCCTGGCCAGCCGCGTCCTCCGATGGAGCCGCAAAGTGCTTGCAGCAGAAACTCGTTCACCTGGAGACCGCTGTCGACGTACGGGCCCGTCGTTCCGAACGGCGTGATCGCGACCACCACCGCGGACGGGCGCGCGGCGGCGGTCACGTCGGCCAGCGCCCAACCCGCGGCCAGGTCGGTGATGACGACGTCCGCGGTGGCGAGCAGGTCAGCGACCTCCGAAGAGGTCGAGTCGCCGACCACCGACCGCTTACCCGCCGCGAGGTAGCCGAACAGCGCACCCTCACCCGTATCCGGTCGCGCGCGCCAGCGTCGCATCGGGTCACCGCTTGGTGGCTCGACCTTGACCACCGTGGCACCCGCGTCCGTGAACATCTTGCCGCAGTAGGCAGTTGGGATTCCGGTGGCGAGTTCGAGTACCCGCAGTTTCGTGTAGGGCAACTGCGCCACTCTAGCTGCCCAGGGTCGTTGCCCGGCCCGCGATTCCGGCGGCCTCCACCATCCTGGCTTGACCGAACGCCGTCATGCGTGCCCACGCGTCGCGGTCACGTTGGCTGGCCTCGCGGCCGACGTGTGTCACGACGTCGACGTCGACCGCCTGGGCCCTGAGGTATCCGGCGCGCGCGTGCTCCTTGGGGATGTGCTGGAACGGGTCGAACGAGTATGCGGCCATGGCGTTTTCATGGGTGATCTTGTTGATGACGGCGTCGTCGAGGTGGCCCATCGTGTCAACGACGTCCTCTGGGGCGAACGGCCAGTTGCTGTCCGAATGAGGGAAGTCCGACTCCCAGCACAGCATGTCCTCGTTGAACCAGTCCATGTTCTGGACACCGACCTTGTCGCTGATGAAGCAGGTGTACAGGTGCCTCTTGAACACGTCGGTCGGGCCGTCGTACCCCTTCGGGAATTTGGCTGCGGTCCAACCGGAGTGGCGGTCGAGCACGTGCTCTGCGCGCCAGAGGAAGTACGGGATCCACCCGACGTCACCCTCGGTCAACGAGAACTTGAGGTCGGGAAAGTCTTCGTAGAACTCGGCCCAGATCAGTTCGATCAGCGTGTACATGCTCATCATCGACGATCCGGTCATGTTGACGCTCGGCGGCGCATCCAACGAGAACATCGGAGCCCGCGACGATGATCCGACGTGCGTGCACAGCACCGTCTTTCGCTCGCACGCCGCTTCGAACAACGGGTACCAGTGTTTGGTGTGGATGCTGGGCATGTTCAGCGCTTCGGGGTTTTCGGAGAAGGTCACCGCGTGACAACCCTTGTCCGCCAAGCGCTTGAGCTCCTTGGCTGCCTCGTCGACGTCGAACAGCGGAAGGATTCCGCATGGGATGAACCGTCCCGGGTATGCGCCGCACCATTCGTCGACGTGCCAGTCGTTGTAGGC
>JAOPVI010000192.1 GCA_025966225.1 Mycobacterium sp.
CCACAGCGGCTGCGGTCGGTGGCTACGCCGTCGTAGTCCTGATCGCGATGGTGCTGCTGCCCAGCTTCCACGAGGTGCCCGGTCCGCTGGCAGGGTCCAACGGGCTGCTGCTCGACGGCTTCCCCGCCGAGGTGCTGGCCGAATTCCGGGTCTATTCGTTGGTGAACCAGGCGTCGATGTGGCTGGTGATCGGCGCGACCTGGGCGTGGTTAGCGGCGTTGGCGGCTACGCGGCGCGGCGCGAGCGTGCGTGAAGCGTCATCAGGGCACGGGGGAGCGCACTGACACGCGTGGTGCTGAAATAACACCTACGCTTCCCGTGTATATCCTTCGGGAGTGATGTCAATCCGCTGAAAGCGTCAGTCTGACAACGCTTCCCGGCTGCGCGTCACCGAGATTGGTGCGAACCCACCCCCATTCGACTCAATAAACTCAAACCATGCTCGAGCCACTGCACGTCGACCCGATCGACGTCCACCTAGCAGGTAGCCGCCTGTCGGTCGCCGCCCACACCGCCGCAACGGCCTTCGCCAACCACGAAGACCAACTTGCCGAGGCTGAATCCGGCTGGGTGGGGGCGTCGCGAGAAGCGTTGCGCGAGTTGACGTCCGCGTTGTCGGCCAAGCACGCCGCCTACTGCACTGCGGTCACGGAGTTGAGCCAACACATGTCCGATGGGGCGGCCGCGTACACGAACGCCGATACGAGCGCCTCGGAGTCCGTCGTCCGGATCGCCGAGGCCATGGGCATGTAGCGCCGTGACGGATTCCGGCGAACTGGTCCGGGCCCGGCGGCCCGTCCTGATCACGTCGGATTGTTGATCTTTGCGGCGATTTGATCGGCGATGTTCGCCGCGATCTCGGGCGAGCGGTCGAACTGCGCGACGTTCACGCGCACGACCACGTTCTGCACCAACCGTGCCTGTTCGGCGTGCAGCGTCGGGCCGGCATCCGCGCTGCCCGAGGGGGTCTGCCACACCAACACCGTCGGGTCCGCGGTCGCGACGGCGGTAGGGCCGCCAGCGGCCTTGCAGGCGTTCGCGGCATCCACCAACTTCGCGAACCTGGCCTGGGCGTGGGCCACGTCGGGATAGACCCCGATGGCCTGATCGACGTGGACGTTGCTGAACCCGCTGTAGCGCGTCGACCGAAAGGCCAGCGTGTCCGGCCCGAAGACGGCGACGTCGTCGTTGGCACCGTTGAGTTGGCCGCAAAGGCCGCCGGCTTCCGCCGGATAGGCCTTGGGGGCCTGCGCGGTCGCCGGGGGATAGTCGCGGTTGATGGTGTCGCCGACTAGGGGCACCTGCTCCATCGACACCGGAAGGTGGTCGATCTGATCGCCGGGGAAGGGCTGACCAGTGGGCGGCGCACTGTGCGACGGCGCCGGGGGGCTGGCACACGCCACCGCAATCCCGACGAACATCGCCACCGAGCCCGACCGAACCGCCGCACGCATCATGTGCTCAGTATCCCCAACGCCGACATCGGCACGTGACGGCAGATTCCGCACGTGAACCATCGCCCTCCGGCATGGCTGCAGGGAAGTCTGTGGGCCTGACCTACTGCTCGTCGCTACTCGACGACGAAGACCGGAATCAACCGCTCGGTCTTGGTCTGGTACTCCGCATAGGGCGGGTAGGCGGCGACCGCCAGCTCCCACCAGTGAGCACGCTCGTCGCCGCTCAGTTCGCGCGCGGTCAGCGTGGCCACCTTGTCGCCGTCCTGCGCCGTCACCGTGGGATTGGCCTTGACGTTGAAGTACCACAACGGGTGCTCGGGGGCGCCGCCCTTCGACGCGACCATGGCGTAGCGGCCATTCTCTTCTACCCGCATCAGCGGCACGTAGCGCTTCTTACCGGACCTTGCTCCGGTGGTCGTGAACAGGACGATCGGTCGGTCGAGCACCTCGACCCCGTCGGTGGTCCCGTTCTTCAAGATCGCTTCGGTCTGTTCGCGCACCCATTCGGTGGGGCTCAACTCTGCATGTTCGGTCACCGAATCGGCAACACGGTTGCCGGCGCGGCTATTCCGACGGGTCCGTTTCAGGGCGGCATGGAGGCAACGGGTATCAACGCACGTGGGCGAGAACCTTGGCGAGTCCTTCGAGGACGAGGGCCCGCGCCGTGCTCTCGGCGAGATCGGCATCGCGGGCCACCAACGCCTGGACGACGGATTCGTGCCCAGCGATCGATCCCCTGACCTCTTCGTCTGTGAGGAAACCGGAGATCCGATGGATTAAGTAGTACTGGCTGTTGCGGTGGATCTGTTCGGCCAGCAGGTTGTTCTTGGCGGCGGCGATGACGGCGTTGTGAAAGGCGTCGTTGTGTTCGACGAGCAGTCCGCGACTCTCATCGCTGACCGTGTCGATGTACGCCTGGTGGATCGCCTTGATCCCTGCGAGTTCCTCGTCCGTCGCCCGCTGGGCGGCCAGGCCGGCGGCGAACCCTTCGAGTGCGGCACGTATTTCGTAGACCTCGCGGATCTCCTGCTGCGAGTGTTCCCGGACGATCCAGCCACGCTTGTGGGGCACGATGAGGCCGTCGCCGGCAAGCCGCAACATGCTCTCCCTGATCGGCGTGCGACTGACCTGAAGCATGGCGGCGAGGTCGGCCTCAATCAGACGCTCATTGGGCCGGATCGAGCCTTCGACGATCGACTTGCGCAGCTCCTCGTAGACCTCACTCGCCAAATTGGTGGACGGCACGGTCGCGCGCTCATCTCGACTGAGTGGCATCGCCTCGACCTCCCATGCAAGCCCAAACTCGATTGACGCTACGCATACCGTCCAGCATACTACATTGCATGCAGAACACCGCACGTCGTCCAGGGGGACCCATTCTGCTGCTGAGCCGGGCCGATGTGCTCAGTCTATTGACGTGGCCGGCCCTCATCGACGCGGCGCGCCGCGGGCTGGTCGAGGTGGCGCACGCGTCGACACTCGACGGATCCGCAGACTCAGGCGCCTCCACGCAGGTCGCATATCCCGGAGGTTCGCTACACCTCAAGGCAGGGATCCAGTCAGTGCCGCCGGTGTTGTCCGTGAAGGCCAACCTCCGTCCCCACCTCGGCGACTCCTCCGGCGCCATACTGGTCTTCGACCTCGCCCAGCAGCGCCTGCAGGCCATCGTGGCCGGTGCCGACGTCACCGCCATGCGCACCGCCGCGATCGCCGCGGTCGCGGCCGAGGAACTGCTCACGGCTACCGGGCCCGTCGGGGTGGCCATCCTCGGGGCCGGTCCTGTCGGCAGGCGCATCGACGAAGCACTGGCGCATCTGGGAATCGCATCCGAAGTCCGATGGTGGAGCCGTTCCAAAGATCACGCGTCGGCAGCTGTCGCGCAGTCGCCAGCGGGCGTGCGACACGTCGCCTGCGACACCGTCGAGGCCGCGGTCGCCGGGGCTGCGCTCGTCATCACGTGCACCCCGGCGCGCGAGCCGATCCTGTGGATGGGCCATCTCGAAGCCGACGTCTTGGTTCTCGCCATGGGAGCCGATACGCCGGGCAAGCGAGAACTCGGTCCGGACGTACTGGAGACCGCCACCGAGGTCTACGCCGACGTCCCTGCGGACGCACTGCAGGTCGGCGAATCCGCGTATCTGCCGGTGGCTGACGCCAGCCGGGTCAGTTCACTGGGCTCACGTCTCGCTTCGCGGCCGGCCGCGAAGGGCTCGCAGAGTCTCGGTGGTCGCGTGGTCTTCGACTCGGTGGGGTCGTCGGTCGTGGACGCTGCCACGGTGGCGCTCCTCGTCGAGGGCGCAGCCGAGCAGGCGGTGGGCAGCTGGATCGACCTCGACGACGTCGGCTAAACACCGGGGTTCACAGACTGTGGCGCATCGCGTCGACCGTGATCCGCTCCTCGATGCGGCCATTGCGATGGCCGTAGATCTCCGGCTGCAGGTCGCTCCAGACGCACGCATGAATCGGCACCACTTGGACCCGTTCGCCGATGCCGAAGTGCGGCGCGTCACCGGGCAGGCGCAGGGTCGCGTGTTCCTCGGAGACATGGATGAACTCGGTCATCGGAAGCCCGCGGAGCTGTCCGTGGCCGAACATCGGGTCGGTCGTCGCGGTCAGCGTCTTGCTGCCGGCATTGAGCGTGATGCGCTCGCCGTTGCGGCTGACCACGGTGGCCAACGCCGTCATGGCAAGGGCGTCAGCTGTGCAGGCGTGGCACGCGAGTGTCCGAAGGTCGTTGTAGATGTAGGTGCCGGGCCGGATCTCGGTGATGCCGTCGTCGGCCATCAGATAGGGCGCCGTGAGGGTCGACCCCGCGGAGACGACCTCGATGTCCAGACCCGCCGCTTCGAGCTCCTCGCGGACCGCGCCCATGACCGCCGCCTCGTGCCGGGCGACCTCCTCAATCCCGCGTACGTCAGTTGCGTTGTGTGCGTGACCCGCATGGGTCATGACACCCCGCAGTTCCAGCCCAGGCGTCTGCGCGATCTCCCGAGCCGCCTTGAGCACGGCCGGCGGCTCGACGCCCACCCGGTCCATACCCGTGTCGACCTCGACCAGAACGGGAATCGTGCACCCCAGATGCTCGGCCAGCCGGTGGTAGCCCTCCGCGACCTCGGGTGAGTCACTGACGAGCGTCAGACCACCGGCCTTCACCAGCGGTGCGATCCGCTCGAGCTTGCGGTGGCCGATGGTGGGGTAGGCCAGCAGCAAGTCCTTGACGCCGCTGCGGCTCATCACCAGCGCTTCGGCCGTGGTGGCGACGGCGAGGCCTGCGGCGCCTGCGGCGAGTTGGCGCCGGGCCATGGCAAGACTCTTGTGGGTCTTGATGTGGGGGCGAAGCGCGACGCCGGTGCGCCGCGCGAACGCCGCCATCCGGTCGATGTTCGCCTCGACGATGTCGAGATCGACGAGCAGTGCCGGAGTGTCGAGTCGCTCGTCGCCGATCGCGATCGGCAGGACGATCTCGTCGGGTAGGGCTTTCGGCAGCGCCTCCGGCGTCACAGTGCGATCACCGAGGTCTTGACTTGGCCAAATCCCCGCAGTCCCTCGGCGCCTTTCTCCCGGCCGTGCCCCGACTGCTTGAAACCACCGAAGGGCAGCTCGACACCGCCCGAGGCGCCGTAGGTGTTGACGAACACCTGCCCCGCGACGACATCGCGGGACATGCGCAGCGCGGTCGACACATCCGTCGTCCAGACCCCGGCAACCAGACCGTAGTCAGTGCCGTTGGCCAGTTCGATCGCCTCGTCGACGGTGGAGAACGGGGTGACCGCCAACACCGGCCCGAAGATCTCCTGCTGCGCGAACGAGCTTGCCGGGTCAACGTCGTCGACGAGGGTGGGCTCGACGAAGAAGCCGTCCCCGAACCGGCCACCGGTCAGCGCGCTTCCCCCGAACTCGACCCTTGCGTGCTCGCGTGCCCACCCGGTGAACCCCAGGACACGTTCACGCTGGACCGCGGAGATGAGCGGTCCGAGGTCGGGGTCCTCGACGGGCGACCCAATGGTGGTGGCCGCGAACCGTTCCCGCACCAGGTCGACGACCGCCCGGTGCACGGGTTCCTGCACCAGCAACCGCGAGCCGGCCGAGCAGGTTTGGCCGCCGTTCTGCAGGATGGCGTTGACGACCGCGGGGATGGTTCGCTCCAGATCGGCGTCGGCGAACACGATGTTCGGTGACTTGCCGCCCAGTTCCATCGTGACCGGAATGACGTGTTCCGCCGCGGCGTGGCTGATGATCTTGCCGACCTCGACCGATCCGGTGAACGAAATGTGATCGACGCCAGCGTGGTTGGTCAGGGCCGCACCGGTGGTCTCGCCGTAGCCGGTGACGACGTTGAGCGCGCCGGGCGGGAACCCGGCCTCGATGGCCAGATCGGCAACCCGAAGAACTGTGAGCGGAGCCTCCTCGGCCGGCTTCACCACACAGCAGTTCCCCATCGCCAGCGCGGCGGCGGCGGTCCGCCCGAAAATCTGGAGCGGGTAGTTCCACGGGATGACGTGCGCGGTCACCCCGTGCGGCTCCCACGTGGTGTAGACGTGGACGTTCTCCCCGAGGGGGATGGTCGTGCCGTAGAAGGTCTCGATCGCGCTCGCGTAGAAGTCGAAGTATCGCGCGCAGAGTTCGGTGTCGCGCCGGCCCTGGCTGATCGGTTTCCCGGTTTGTTGCGATTCGAGCGATCCAAGCGAGTCGAGGTCACGCAGAATGAGCCGGGACAGGTTGCGCAGCCGCTCGGCCCGCGCTGCCGGCGCAGTGCGCCGCCACGTCCGCAGGGCTTCCCCAGCTGCCCGGACTGCTTGGTCGACCTCTTCGACTCCACAATCCGCGGTGGTGGTGATGACCCCCCCGGTGGCCGGATCCAACACTTCCACTTCGGCGGGCGTGACGATGCGGTCGCCGTTGACGATGGCGCCCAGCTGCATGGTTGACTCCATTTCTTGTTGGTGCGGGCTCACTTTGCGGTGAACCCACCATCGAGCACGAGGCAACTGCCCACGGCGAAAGAGCTGTCATCGGAGGCGAGGAAGAGCGCCCCTTGGGCGATTTCGCGCGGATCCGCCACTCGCAGAACGGGTGCCCACGCCGCCTGTTCCGCCGCCGTCTTGGCCGGGTCCAGGCTGTTGTCGACCTCGGCCTGCAGAAGTGGGGTGCGGGTGATGCCCGGGCATAGGGCGTTGACTCGAATGTTGTACCGAATCAGGTCCAGCGCAATGGATTTGGTGAACATGATGACTGCGCCCTTGCTGGCGTTGTACGCGGGCGATTCGGGCACCGCCACGATCCCCATCTCGGAGCCAAGGTTGACGATCGTGCCCCCGCCGGCGGCCTTGAGGTGCGGTATCGCCTGCTTGATGACGGTGAACATGCCCTTGACGTTCGTCGTCAGGACCGCGTCCCACTCCGCTTCGTCGAGTTCTTCGATGGGCATGACGCTGGTGATGCCTGCATTACAGACCACGGTGTCGAGACCGCCGAACTCGTCCACGGCGGCCTGCACCATGCGTCCGGCGTCGGCCATGTCGCGTACGTCACCCGCCACCGTGCTCACGGTCCCATACGGCGCAAGCTCTTCTTTGGCGCTCGCGAGCTTTGCCGCGTCGAGGTCGCTGATGACGGTCCTGGCGCCGCTCTCGAGGAACAGTTGGGCGATGGCCTTGCCGATGCCCGATGCACCCCCCGTCACCAACGCCCTCTTGCCGTCCAGTCTGCTCACCACGTCTCCTCCTCGGTTGTTTGTCTCAAGTAGACCCTGCGCTCTGACACGTTGGTCACGCTGGCCGTGCCTCCTTGGTTATGCCGGCGACGTCCTCGAGCTGCGGGACGGATTCGGCCTCCATGAACAGGACCGAACCGAGCCGATCCAGTGCCTGCGAATTGCGGCGCTTGAGGACTACCGCTGCGATCGCCGCGGCCACCACGACGGCGACGATGATGCCGGGGAAGTAGGCCAGCGGGGCTGCGGGCCAGGGATGGATGTTCAGCCAGATGGCCGCGAAGAAGGTCAGGCTGGACAACAACGGGAACAC
>JAOPVI010000173.1 GCA_025966225.1 Mycobacterium sp.
GGTCGGCCCCTCCCGCGAGACGGTAAACAAGGCGCTCGCCGACTTCCCCCACCGCGGATGGATCCGCCTGGAGGGAAAGAGCGTGCTGATCAGAGACAACGAGCGGCTGGCCCGCCGAGCGCGCTGAGAGCGCGTTTTCGGCGCGTTTTCGTTCGCTCACCGACGGTTTCGCGCCGAAATCACGCTTTGAGGTAGTCGAGTTGGGCTTGGACGCTCCACTCCGCGTGGTCCCACAGCTGCTCGTCGACGTCGGTGTAGACGTGCTCCACGACCTGGCGCGCGGTGGCCTCGTCGCCGAGCGTCACGAGGGCTTCGCGCACCTGCGCGAGGCGTTCCTCGCGGTGCGCGACGTACATCGCCGTGACCGCTTCGAGGTTGGCGAGCTCGGGTCCGTGACCAGGTAGCACCGCGCGCCCGCCCAGTCCGTTGAGCCGCCGCAGCGACTCCATGTACTCCCGCAGGCTTCCGTCCTCGTTGTCGATGACGGTGGTGCCGCGGCCCAGCACCGTGTCCGCGGTCAATACGGCACCACCTTTCCCGTCGCTGCGCTCGCCCCGGATGTCGATCAGGAACGACAAGGAATCCGCCGTGTGACCAGGCGTCGCCATCACCTTGATACTCAGGCCCGCGGCGTCGATGACCTCGCCGTCGGTCAACGGCCCACCGAGGCCACGGAGGAAGCCGCTGCCCACCGCTCGGACCACCGCCCCGGTGCGCTCGACCAGCTTGTCGATGGCGTCGGTGTGATCGCCGTGCTTGTGACTGATCAGCACCAGCGGAATCTTGCCGAGGCTCGCGATGCGCTCGATGTGCGCATCGTCGTCCGGACCGGGGTCGACGATCACCCGCTCGTCGCTGCCGCGGCCTTGCAGCACCCAGGTGTTGGTGCCGTCGAGCGTCATCAAGCCGGGGTTGTCGCACAGCAGCACCGACGCCGTGTCGGTCACGTGGCGCAGCTTGCCGTAGGCCGGGTGCTCGAGAGCCGTCACGCGACCTCGACGACGAGCTCCACCTCGACCGGCGCGTCGAGTGGCAACTCCGATACCCCGACCGCCGAACGAGCGTGTGCCCCTGCGTCACCGAAGACCTCGCCGAGCAGCGCAGACGCGCCGTTGATCACCCCCGGTTGGCCGTTGAAACCCGGTGCGGACGCCACGAACCCGACGACCTTGACCACCTTGACCACGGCGTCGACGCCCACGAGCGCGTGGACGGCGGCGAGGGCGTTGAGCGCGCACACCCTGGCCAAGGCCTTGGCGTCATCCGGGCTCACGGCGCCACCGACCTTGCCAGACGCGAGCAGCTCGCCCGCGACCATCGGCAGCTGGCCCGACGTGTAGACCAGGTTTCCGGTTCGCACCGCAGGCACATAGGACGCCAGCGGGGTGACCACCTCGGGGAGCTCGATGCCCAACTCCGCCAGCCGGGCGGAGACGGTCATACAGGCCGCTTCATGTACGCAATGTGCTGTTCGCCCGTTGGGCCGGCCAGCACTGACACCAGCTCATAGCCCTGCTCGCCCCACTGATCGAGGATCTGCTTGGTGGCATGCACCAGCAACGGGACGGTGACGTACTCCCACTTGATCAGTTCGCTCATGTGGCTGAGCTTAACGGGCGGCCGCCACCCCACCGCTAGCATGCTGGGGTGGCTTCACAGACTTCTGCTCACCCGGCCGGGTGGCCGTCCCGCCTGAACAAGGTGCGCCTGCACTTCGTGACAGGCAAGGGCGGCACCGGCAAGTCGACCATCGCCGCGGCGTTGGCGCTCGCGTTGGCGGCGGGCGGCCGCAAGGTGCTGCTGGTCGAAGTCGAAGGACGCCAGGGCATCGCGCAGCTCTTCGACGTACCCCCGCTGCCCTACAAGGAAGTCAAGATCGCGACGGCCGAGGGTGGCGGCCACGTCAACGCGCTGGCCATCGACACCGAGGCGGCGTTCCTCGAGTACCTCGACATGTTCTACAACCTCGGCATCGCCGGGCGGGCGATGCGACGGATCGGGGCGGTCGAGTTCGCGACGACGATCGCGCCTGGGCTACGTGACGTGCTGCTCACCGGCAAGATCAAGGAGATCGTGGTCCGCAACGAGAAGGGCAAGCAGGACGCGTACGACGCGGTCGTCGTGGACGCGCCGCCGACCGGGCGCATCGCGCGCTTCCTCGACGTCACACAGGCCGTTTCGGAGCTGTCCAAGGGCGGTCCGGTCCATTCACAGGCCGACGGCGTGGTGAAGCTGCTGCACTCCGACCTGACTGCCATCCATCTCGTCACCCTCTTGGAGGCGCTGCCCATCCAGGAGACCGTCGAGGCGATCGACGAGCTCAAGGGGATCGGGTTGCCCATCGGCAGCGTGATCGTCAACCGGAACATCCCGGCCTACCTCACGCCCGCGGACCTAGCCAAGGCCGCAGAAGGCGACGTTGATGCCGACGCGGTCCGCGCAGGCCTCACCAAGGCTGGAATCACGTTGGACGCCCACGATTTCGCCGGCCTGCTGACCGAATCCATCCAGCACGCGACGCGCATCACCGCCCGCGCCGAGAGCGCCGAACAACTCGACGAGCTCGAACTGTCGCGGCTCGAACTGCCCGCGATACGCGACGGCGTAGATCTGGGCAGTCTGTACGAACTCGCGGAAGAGCTTGGCGCTCAGGGGGTTAGGTAAGTGAGCACGACACCACGCGTTCTCGACATGGCCGCCATCCTGGCCGACACGTCCAATCGGGTCGTAGTGTGTTGCGGCGCAGGCGGAGTGGGCAAGACAACCACCGCGGCGGCCATGGCACTGCGGGCCGCCGAGTACGGGCGCACGGTCGTCGTGTTGACGATCGACCCGGCGAAACGACTTGCGCAGGCGCTCGGTATCGAGGATCTCGGCAACTCCCCGCAGCGGGTGCCGCTCGCGCCCGAGGTCAAGGGTGAGCTCCACGCGATGATGCTGGACATGCGCCGGACGTTCGACGAAATGGTGGTCCAGTACTCGGGGGCCGGTAAGGCCGACGCAATTCTGGAGAACCAGTTCTATCAGACCGTCGCGACGTCTCTTGCCGGCACGCAGGAGTACATGGCGATGGAGAAGCTGGGCCAATTGCTCGGCGAGGACAAGTGGGATCTCGTCGTCGTCGACACCCCGCCGTCCCGCAACGCGTTGGACTTCCTGGACGCCCCCAAGCGGTTGGGCAGCTTCATGGACAGTCGCCTGTGGCGGATGCTGCTCGCCCCTGGCCGTGGCATCGGGCGAATCGTCACGGGTGCGGTCGGGCTCGCGATGAAGGCGCTCTCGACAGTGCTGGGTTCGCAGATGCTTTCCGATGCGGCCGGTTTCGTGCAGTCACTGGACGCGACGTTCGGCGGATTCCGCGAGAAGGCGGACCGCACCTACGAATTGCTCAAGCGACGCGGGACTCAGTTCGTCGTCGTCTCCGCGGCCGAACCGGACGCGTTGAGGGAGGCGACGTTCTTCGTCGACCGGCTGTCCCAGGAGAAGATGCCGCTCGCGGGCCTCATCCTCAACCGCACCCACCCGATGTTGTGCGACCTCAAGGCCGACAAGGCCAACGAGGCCGCCGATCAGCTAGGTGGCGAAGACGGGCCCGAGGGGCTGACGGCAGCGATTCTGCGGATTCACGCCGACCGGGCGATGACCGCCAAACGGGAGGTTCGGCTGCTGTCTCGGTTCACCGGTGCCAACCCTGCGGTGGCGATCGTCGGCGTTCCGTCGCTGCCGTTCGACGTTTCGGACATGGACGCGCTGCGGGCCATCGCCGATCAGATCACCGGCGAGGCGGAAACGGCCGCGACGGCGAAGTAGGCGGTTCGATCAGACCGCGCTGCGGTGTTTGCGCTGGGCGGCGAAGAACTCGGACCAGGAAACCACTTCGGGATGTTGCTTGAGCAGCGCGCGGCGTTGACGCTCGGTCATTCCACCCCAGACGCCGAATTCGACGCGGTTGTCCAGCGCATCAGCGCCGCACTCGGAGATCACTGGGCAATGCCTACAGATGACTGCGGCCTTGCGCTGTGCCGCTCCACGGACGAATAGCTCGTCGGGATCGGCCTGGCGGCAACGGGCCTGGGAAACCCACGCGATGCGGGCCTCAGCCTCCGCACCTTGGACTACACCGTTGACTGGAGAGATGGTCATTGTCCTGCGCGCCGCGGGCCGTGTACCTGACACCAGCGATCCCTTCGTCCAGCCGCCCCATTCGACGGTCCAAACCACGGTGTAGAAGCATGATGCGATCTACGCCACATTGCGACCCTCAGTGTTACCTAGATCGCACTGTGTGTTCAAGCTAGGTGGTCAGGGGGGTTTTGCGCAACAGTCAAAACTCGTTTTTTTGGGACGACCGTGCCGTGACCCATCATTGCGCATGATCAGGCGCAGAGCAGCACGTAGATATAGCCCATTCCAACCGTCACGAGGCCGCCGACAAGGGACCTCGCTACTCTGTAGTCCATGTCTGAGCCGACGTCACCGCGTCCCCCGACGACGGTGACGGTGATCAAGCTCGGTTGGTGCGTCTTATTGGCCAGCGTGGTTGCCGCGGCACTGATGTTTCCGCTCGTCGGCGGGTTCGGTCTGATGTCCAATCGAGCCTCCGATGTCGTTGCCAACGGTTCGGCGCAATTGGTCGAGGGTGAGGTGCCCGCCGTGTCGACGATGGTCGACGCCAAGGGCAACACGATCGCCTGGCTATATAGCCAGCGCAGGTTCGAAGTGCCCAGCGACCAGATTGCCAACACGATGAAGCTTGCCCTCGTGTCGATCGAGGACAAGCGGTTCACCGAGCACAACGGCGTCGACTGGAAGGGCACCCTGACGGGCCTGTCCGGTTACGTGTCCGGTGCGAGCGACACCCGCGGTGGTTCCACCATCGAGCAGCAGTACGTCAAGAACTACCAATTGCTGGTCATCGCGCAGACCGACGCCGAGAAGCGGGCGGCCATCGAGACCACGCCTGCGCGCAAGCTCCGTGAGATCCGGATGGCGCTCACGCTGGACAAGACCTTCACCAAGGAGGAGATCCTCACCCGCTATCTGAACCTGGTGTCGTTCGGCAACGGTGCATTCGGGGTACAGGACGCCGCTCAGACGTATTTCGGCATCAACGCCTCCGAGTTGAACTGGCAGCAGTCCGCGCTCCTGGCCGGCATGGTCCAGTCGACCAGCACGCTGAACCCCTACACCAACCCCGATGGTGCGCTCGCCCGGCGAAACGTCGTGCTGGACACCATGATTCAGAACGTTCCGCAGGAGGCCGACGCCCTGCGGGCCGCGAAGGAACAGCCGCTGGGCGTGCTCCCCCAGCCCAACGAGTTGCCGCGCGGATGCATCGCCGCGGGCGACCGCGCGTTCTTCTGCGACTACGTGCTCGACTACCTGGCGCGCGCGGGCATCAGCAAGGAGCAGGTCGCCAAGGGCGGCTACCTCATCAAGACCACGCTCGACCCCGACATCCAGAACACCGTGAAGTCGTCCATCGACAGCATCGCCGCGCCCGACCTTCCTGGCGTCGCCAGCGTGATGAGCGTGATCAAGCCCGGCAAGGACTCCCATCCCGTCCTGGCCATGTCCAGCAACCGCACCTACGGGCTCAACCTCGACGCTGGCGAGACCATGCAGCCGCAGCCGTTCTCGCTGGTCGGCGACGGAGCGGGGTCCATATTCAAGATCTTCACCACCTCGGCGGCGCTCGACATGGGCATGGGCATCAGTGCGACATTGGATGCACCTGCCCGGTTCGAGGCCAAGGGACTGGGCAGCGGCGGGGCCAAGGGCTGCCCGCAGGCCACCTGGTGCGTGCTCAACGCAGGCAACTACCGCGGCTCGATGAGTGTCACCGACGCATTGGCGACCTCGCCGAACACGGCGTTCGCGAAGCTGATCTCACAGGTCGGCGTCCAGCGCACGGTCGACATGGCCGTCAAGCTGGGGCTGCGGTCCTACGCCTTGCCCGGCACCGCCCGCGATTACGACCCGGAAAGCAACGAGAGCCTGGCCGACTTCGTCAAACGGCAGAATCTAGGTTCCTTCACGCTGGGTCCGATCGAGGTGAATCCGCTCGAACTGTCCAACGTAGCGGCGACGCTGGCATCAGGCGGCACGTGGTGCCCGCCGAATCCCATCGACAAGGTCTTCGACCGCACGGGCAAGGACGTCGCGGTGACCACCGAGACGTGCGAGCAGGTCGTACCGGAGGGGTTGGCCAACACGCTGGCCAACGCGATGAGCAAGGACGACACCAGCCCAGGCACGTCGGCCGGATCCGCCGGCGCGGTGGGGTGGAACCTGCCGGTGTCGGGCAAGACCGGCACCACCGAGGCCCACCGGTCGTCGGGCTTCCTTGGCTTCACCGCCGACTTCGCCGCGGCCAACTATATCTACGACGACTCGACGACACCAGGGGATCTGTGCTCGTTCCCGCTTCGCCAGTGCGGGAGCGGCGACCTCTTCGGCGGCAACGAGCCTGCTCGCACGTGGTACACCGCAATGAAGCCGATCACCCCTAACGACGTTCAGCTGCCCCCGACCGATCCTCGATACGTCGACGGGGCGCCAGGCTCCAAGGTGCCGAGCATCTCCGGAATGACCCAGGACCTGGCCCGCCAGCGGCTCAAGGACGCCGGGTTCCAGGTCGCCGACCAAGCCACCCCGATCAACAGCAGTGCTCCGGCAGGCGCCGTCGTCGGCAGTTCTCCCGCTGGGCAGACGGTGCCCGGTTCGATCATCACCATGCAGGTCAGCAACGGGATTCCGCCTCCGCTGCCACCGCCGCCGCCGGGGATGCCGTTCGATCCGAATGCGCCGCCACCGGAATTCGGGTCGACGGTCATCCAGATTCCCGGACTGCCCCCGATCACGGTGCCGGTGTTGGGACCGCCACCCCCCTGATCGGAAGGTGTGGGCTTGATAACGGGCCGCTTACAGACGCGGTCCGTGCGCTGATCACGCAGTAGGCTGCCAACATGTCCGCCTCTTCGACGGTCCTGAAGAACACGGCCTTGGTCGCCGCAGGCTCG
>JAOPVI010000229.1 GCA_025966225.1 Mycobacterium sp.
CTGGCCGTATCGGTCAGAACACCGTCGAGATCGAACAGACACGCGCGAATTTCAGCCGGAAGCCCCAATCTCACGGGCGCCGGGTACCCACTTTCCGGAAAGTGGCAACGCCCAATACGCGCTGACGACTGTACTCAGCGCCCTCGCGCGTGGCGCAAGATCGGGACGCCCGAAGAGGTTTAATGCGCGGCGCATTGGGAACGACCGTGAGTTGAATCAGACGGCATGGGAAGGATCGGATCGAACGTGACGAACGACGTGGAGAAGCGCTGGCACGACCCGCGTGCGCTGCGCGCTGCGGTTGCGTACGACTTCGCCGTCGTCATCCTGGCGGCCGCCCCATTTGCCTGGTATGCGTTGGCGGGAAGTGCACAGATCCTTTGGGCTGCAGCAGTTCCCGGAGTACTGTTTCTCGGCGCACTGGGTGCGTTCATCAAGACGTACCGAGACTGGCGGGCGCGTCGCACCTGGCCCATCTGGCACGGGGCGGGCTGGTTCCTGTTGACGCTGACATTGCTGTGCTTTGCCTTTCCGGCGATGGCGGTGCAAGGGATGAAGTAGCGCAGTGGCCTGCCCCGCCTTCGTGGAAAGCGCCGGTAGGACGGGCCCAGTTCGTGGCCGCGCGCTTCGGGTTCTCCGCGACGGGGAACACTCGCTCATTCCCATTCGCGCGGAGAGGTTCGAATCATTTGACTCTGGTGCTGTTGCTGGTGCTGGCGACGGTGGTGCTTGCGCCCCTCGCGGAGCGACTGCTGGTGCCCTACCCCGCCGTGCTGCTTGGCTGCGGGTTGGTGCTCGCCCTCGTGCCCGGGCTACCGGTTCCCGAGGTCGATCCGGAGTGGATTCTGCCCGTGGTGCTGCCTCCGTTGCTGTTTGCGGCCGCGCGCCGGACGTCGTGGCGACAGTTCCTGGACAACCGACGCGCCATTGGCCTGCTTGCGGTTGCCCTGGTGGCCGTGACCGCGTTCGCTGTGGGCTTCGTCGTGAGTGCGTTGGTACCGGGGCTGCCGCTGGCCGCAGCCGTGGCCCTCGGCGCCGCGGTGGCTCCGCCCGACCCCGTCGCGGCCACGGCGGTCGCGCGCAAATTGGGTCTGCCCCGTCGACTGCGCACGATCCTGGAGGGGGAGGGACTGTCCAACGACGCCACCGCGCTGGTGCTCTACGACGTCGCCGTCGCGTCCACGCTTACCGGTGCCTTCTCGCCGGCGCGGGCCGCCACTGCACTTGGCTTCGCCGTCGTGATCGGTATCGCGGTGGGGCTGGTGATCGCCTTCGCCGTGCGCTGGCTACTGAACAAGTTGCCTGCGCATCCCTCCGGGAGCGCCCTGGTGTTGCTGATGCCCTTCGTCGCCTACGCAGCGGCCGATGCGGCCCATGGCAGCGGAGTGCTGGCCGTCGTCACGGTGGCGTTGGGTCTGAGCCGATACGGTGACACCGAATCTGCGCAGACCCGACTGGTGACCGGCACCGCGTGGGAAATGGTCGAATTACTCTTGACCGGAACGGCTTTCGCCTTCGTCGGGCTCGAACTCCGCAATGTCGCGACCCACGTGCCCGGCTCCCTCGGCGTTGCGATCGGCCAGGCGCTCGCCGTCGCCGTCGTGGTGATCGTGATCAGGTTCGCGTGGATCTTTCCGGTGGCCTCACTCGACGAGCGACTTCGGCGCAGGCGAGGGAACGACGCCGAACCGGTGGGTTGGCGTGAGCTGACGGTCGCGTCGTGGGCGGGCATGCGCGGGGTGGTCACGCTTGCTGCGGTGCTCGCGCTCCCCGTGGTGCCTGCGAGCTTTCCGGAGCGTGACCGGCTGATCTTCATCGCGTTCGTGGTGATCGTGGTGACGATGCTCGTCCAGGGGCTCACGTTGCCGTTGGTGGTGAGGACACTTGGCGTCGTGGCGTCGCAGGGCGAACGTGACGACGCCGTGCGCGAATTGATCCGACGTGCGCGGGAGGCCGGTGCCCATCGACTCGAGCAGTTGCGGGAGCGCGGCGACGTCGACGTCGAGGCGATGGATCACGCCGAGGAGAACGCCGAAAGGATGTGGCATTCCCTCGGGTTCGAACCCGAGGGCCACTCCGCGCAGGAGACCGCGCAGAACACCCGTCATGCACTGACCGCGAACGCCGTCAAGGACGAGTTACTCGCCGCGGCGCGCGACGAGATCGTCTGCGCACGTGAGGAGTCCGGGATCGACCCGACGGTCGTCGACGCGGTGCTGCGCCGACTTGACGCGCGGGGCACTCAGCCGGAGTAGAACTCCGCTCAACCTTCGTCGTCGGAGGTCGCCTCGACGAGCGGTCCGCGGTCGTCCGCTAGGGCTTCGCCCTCAGCGTCGGGATCCTCGGCGACGAGCACGCGGACGAAGCTGTTGAGAAAGGCGATCGCAGGCACGGCGAGCAGGGCCCCGGCGATTCCGGCCAGCACCCCTCCGGTGGTGATGCCCAGGACGACGGCCAGCGGGTGGATCGACACCGCGCGGCCCATGACGAGGGGCTGCAGCACGTGCGCCTCCAACTGCATGACGGCGATGATGAGCGCAAGCGTGATGAGGGCGAAGACGAGGCCCTTGGTGAGTAGCGCGACGATGACCGCCAGGAACCCGGTGACGAGCGCGCCCACGACCGGGACGAAGGCGCCAAGGAAGATCAGCGACGCCAGTGGCAGAGCCAGCGGAATCCCCATGATGGCGAGGCCGCTGCCGATGGTGATCGCGTCCACCAGCGCGACCAACGACGTGGCGCGGGCATAGCCCGCCAGCGAATGGAACCCGGCCGCACCGGCTTCCCGGACGCGTGAGCGTTGGGTCGGCGGCACTGCCCGGGTGACGAAATGCCAGATGCTGCGGCCGCCGAGCAGGAAGAAGATCACGGTGAACAACGTGAGCAGTGCGCCGGTGACGATTTCGGCGATGGTGCCCGCCGTCGACAGGGCCCCGCTGGTGAGTTGTGCTTGGTGGGTCCGCAGGGCGTCGGTCAGTGAATCGCCGGCCTGTTTGAGCTGGTCCCCGCTCAGGTGCAACGGTCCGCGGGTCAACCAGTCCCGGGTGCCATCGATGCTACGGGTCACCTGGTCGACGAGTTGTGGTGCGCCGTCGACGAATTGGTTGACGACGAAGGCCAGGATACCGGCCAGGATGGTCAGGCCGAGCACGAGCACGAATGCGACCGCGCCGCCGCGGGCGGCGCCGTATCGGTCAAGGGCGTCGACCGCGGGTAGCAACAGTGAGGTGAGGATCAGGGCCAGCGCGATCGGGACGACGACGACGCCGAGCCGTTCGAGTAACTTCCATACGACGAAGGCCGCGGCGAGGATGACGAGTAAACGCCATGACCACGCCGCGGCCCTCCGTACCCGAGGAGTCACCGACTCCTGGTCGGTGTCGGGCATCTAGAACCAGACTTTACGGCCTCCGACGGGCCGTCCGACGGCGCCGAGGATCCATAGCACGATGCCGACGATCAGGAGGATTGCACCGACGGTGGTGAGCAGGCCGCTGATGGGGGTGGCAACGAAGTAACCGATCAGCAGCAGGATGATGCCGAGGACGATCATTGGTGTTCCGATCTCTCAAGGGATGGTTCCCTGAGCTCTGGAATTTCCGATTCCGTCAGTTTGAAACCTGTTTTTTCTCCCGAGCGTGCGTGTCTGTACACGACACGCCGCTGGCCAGCGGCATTTTGCGCACGCTCGCCGGGCTAGTAGAGCATCTTGCGGAGGTTGGCTTCCTCGTAGTACCTGTCGAGCTCCTCATCGCTCATGTCCGGCTTGATGGCCTTGGCCAGCCGTGCGACGCTCGGCACCGCCTTGGGGTCCCACGTCTCCGGCTTCCACGCATCCGAGCGCAGAAATGCCTTGGCGCAGTGGAAGAACACTTCTTCGACAGCGAGTTCCAAAGCCAGGATCGGGCGCTTGCGGTCGACGATCATCGCGTCGAAGTAGTCGGCGTCCGACAGGATGGTCGCGGTGCCGTTGATGCGCAGCGTGTCGCCACGGCCCGGAATGAGGAAGACGGTCCCGACGTGGGGACGCTGCAGCACGTTGAGGTAGCCGTCGACCCGATTGTTGCCGGGTCGCTCGGGAATCGCGATGGTGGTGTCGTCGATGATGTGAACGAAGCCCGGCGGGTCGCCCTTGGGGGAGACGTCGACCCGACCGTCGGCATCGGTGGTGGCCACGAATCCCAACGGCGAGTGCGTCAGCCAGACCTTTTGCGCGTCGGAGAGCCGGGTCTTCACCTTGTTCGCGACGTAGTCGTTGGGCTGGCCGACGATGGCCCGGAGTTGGTCGACGGTGGTCACTTCGTGGCGCATGACGCCATCATCCTCCGGAGCGGAACCGGGTGGCGAGCGCTTTTCGGTCGAGCTTGCCGATGCCGCGGCGGGGAAGGGCTTCGACGACGTGGAGCTCGCGTGGGGCGGCGGTGGCTGCCAACGTCTGCGTGACGTGGCTGCGTAGCTCGGCCACCGTGGGCGCCTGGTGCCCCTCGGTCATGACGATGGCGGCGACGACGCGCTGGCCCAGCCGCTCGTCTGCGACGCCGAAGACCGCGCAGTCCGCCACGGCCGGATGAGTGGTCAGCGCGGCCTCCACGAGCTGTGGGAACACCTTGAGCCCGCCGGTGCTGATCGCGTCGTCGACCCTGCCCATGATGCGCAAGATGCCCGAATCATCGACGGCGCCAATGTCATCGGTGTGAAACCACCCCGGTTCTGCGAATGGGTCCGGTGTGACGGGGTTGCGATAACCCTTGGCCAGGGTCGGGCCGCCGAGCGCGACGCGGCCGCCCTCGATGCGAACACGTACTCCGTCCAGAGCCACCCCGTCGTAGACGCAGCCGCCCGCGGTCTCGCTCATGCCGTACGTTCGAATCACCGAAATGCCTGCGGCCGAGGCTCGTTCGCCGACGGACGGGGGCATGGGGCCGCCGCCGATCAACACGGCGTCGAGGTCGGCGAGCGCGGTGGTGGCGGCCGCATCGTGCAGCGCCTTGTCCAGTTGCACTGCCACCAGCGCTGCGTAGCGCCGTCCGGTGCCGAGAGCTTTGATGGCAGAGGGCAATTCGGCCACGTCGAAACTGGCCGAGATCGCGACGGGGGTGGTGCCCGCGAGTGCGCTGCGCACCAGCACCTGCACGCCTGCGATGTGATGGGCCGGTAGCGCCAGCAGCCACCGACCTGGGCCGCCGAGTCGGTCGTGAGTGGCCGACGCGCTCGCCGCAAGCGCGGAGGCCGACAGCAGCGCGCCCTTCGGGACGCCCGTCGTGCCGGAGGTCGACACGACCACGGCGACGTCGTCGTCGATCTCCTCGCCGGCCCGCAACGTCGTCGTCAGAAGCCGAGCCGCCGGCTCGTCGTCCACGGGCACCGGAAGGACGGCAGGCCCCGTTCCCGCGAGTGCGGATTCGAGGTCGGGCAGCATCGTCAGGGCTGCCTCGGCGGCCCCGACCGGGCGGGCGCGGAGGACCGCTATGCCGAATCCTCCGTGTTGTCCTGGACGTCGCGGGGATCGTCGAGTGGCCAGCCCTTGGCTGCCAACCGCGCTCGGACGCGTTCGACGTCCCCTTCACTGGGCAGTCCGTCGGTGATCTGGGTAATGAGCACGCCGATGTCGATGTGGTCGAATTCGCCGCGGTCCATCAGATCCTGCGCGACGGCCTTCACTTCGTCATTGGACAGCCTGCGCGTGAGCAGGGCCAGCAGCGGTACCCGGTCCGGGCCCGGAACCCCCTCCGGGTAACCGGCATTCAGCCACGCCACGATCTTGGAGAGAAATCCGTTCACTGCCTCAGTCTCCTTCTGGGCGCGGCTTGGTCGCCGCTCGCCTGGATTCGAAATAGATGCTAGTGGTCGTCGTTACCCGAAGCGCGCTCGAGCGAACCTGTGGAAGTGCTGTACGTCCTCTGGTGGGCGGGCAGGTGAACAGTCGATGAACAGCTCAGCGAACGGGGCAAACTCCCAGGTCAGATGCCACAGTCGACGCCAGCTGCGCCTTTTCAAACGGACCGGCGTACCCCCAGAATTAGCGCCATGAGCGCAGAGCTGATCATTCTCGTGCTGTTGATAGCAACGGCACTGGCATTTGACTTCACCAACGGGTTCCACGACACCGGCAACGCCATGGCGACGTCCATCGCCACCGGCGCCCTCAAGCCGAAGACCGCAGTCCTCCTCGCAGGCATCCTCAACCTCGTCGGTGCCTTCCTGTCCGTCGAGGTCGCCGTCACCGTCACTACGTCGGTGCTGAAGATCCAGGACAGCAAGACGGGCCACCTCCTTCCTTCGATCACTCCCTCAGTCGGCTTGACCATCATCTTCGCCGGCCTCATCGGCGGCATCCTCTGGAACCTGCTCACCTGGTTGTTCGGCATTCCGTCGAGCTCGTCGCACGCACTGTTCGGCGGTCTGATCGGCTCCGGCCTGGCCGCCGCGGGCCTGGCGGGCGTCAACTGGCCCGGCGTCATCGGCAAGGTGCTGATCCCCGCGCTCGCTTCTCCTTTGATCGCAGGCCTCGTCGCCGCAGTGGGCACCTGGATCGTCTACCGCATCACGCGCAATGTCATGAAGAGTCGCCGCGAGGAGGGCTTCCGCTGGGGCCAGATCGTCACGGCCTCGCTCGTCGCACTCGCGCACGGCACCGGCGACGCGCAGAAGACCATGGGCGTCATTGCGCTCGCGCTCATCACCACCGGCCACCTGACCGGGGACGTCAAGCAAAATGGCCTGCCGTTCTGGATCATCTTCAGCTGCGCCCTGGCGATTGGCCTCGGCACGTACATCGGCGGATGGCGGGTCATCCGCACGCTGGGCAAGGGCCTCGTCGAGATCGAGTCGCCGCAGGGCTTCGCCGCCGAGGCGTCCTCGGCCGTGATCATCCTGAGCTCGAGTGCGGCCGGCATGGCCCTGTCCACCACGCAGGTGGCGACGGGCTCGATCCTGGGCTCCGGTGTCGGCAAGCCGGGCGCGACCGTCCGCTGGGCGGTCGCGGGTCGGATGGCAGTGGCCTGGATCGTCACGCTGCCCGCCGCGGCGCTGGTCGGTGCGATCGCCTTCTGGATCTCGCACTTCGTTGCGGGCGCCACGACGCAGCTGGTCGGCGACGGCCTGATCTTCGTGATCCTCGTCGGGCTGTCGGGCTACATGTACTGGCGTGCGCAGCAGCAGAAGGTCGACAGCACCAACGTCAACGCCGACTGGGACGACACGACCAACTCCGTGGTGCCCGCTGCGGAGCGCAAAGACAAAGTCGATGCCGCCAAGGCCGAGGTCTGAGTCCGCCCCTCTTCTCCACTGACATAAGGGATTTCAAATGACATACGTGGAAGCCATCCTGAAGGTGCTTGCCATCGGCCTCGTGCTCGGCGCCGGACTGCCCGCAGTCTTCGCGGTCGGGCTCGTCGCATTCTCGGACGGGTCGGGCGGGACGCACGAAGACGGCACGGCCGTGGCGCCGAACCCGGCGCTCAAGGCGTTGGGACTGGTGCTGTTCGCTGCTGTCGCAGCGGTGGTCGTGATTGCCATCCTGTACATCACCAAGACGACGATCATCCACCACTTCGGGTTCAACCCCGTCCCCTTCCTCCCCAAGTGAGCGAGCGAACTTCCATGACTGAAAACACAGGCATTCTCGACAACGTTCTGGGCTGGCTCCACCAGGGCTACCCCCAAGGCGTCCCGCCGAAGGATTACTTCGCATTGCTCGCGCTACTGAAGCGCTCGCTGACTGAAGACGAGGTCGTCAAGGCCGCCCAGTCGGTCTTGAGGGCCAACGCTTCCGGCGACGAGGTGACCGAGGCTGAGGTCCGCAAGGCCGTGCAGGACGTGATCGACAAGGAACCCAACCCCGACGAGATCCACCAGGTCGCATCGCGGCTGGCTTCCGTCGGTTGGCCGCTGGCTGCCCCGGCCCGCTAGCCCCTTCCGAAGTTTCGGCCCGCATCCGTCGTTCAGCGACGGAGTGCGGGCCGAACCCATTTGGATGCCGCCGTCAGCGCCTGGTGTCGCGACGAAGTGGGTGCGTCTCCGGGACCTGGACGAAGATGAGCGTCACCCCGTCGGGATCCGTCACGTGCATTTCGTGCAGGCCCCATGGCTCCTGTTTGGCCCCGCGCGCGATCTCGACGCCGCGGCCTTCGAGTTCGGCCTGGGTGGCGTGGACATCGCGCACCTGCAGCCAGAGTGCGCCGGGGAAGGGCGGCGCCGAAGCGGGAGGAGC
>JAOPVI010000277.1 GCA_025966225.1 Mycobacterium sp.
GACGCCCTGTTCAACCCCGGAGAACCGGTCGACGTGCTGGCGGCCCCGACGGCAGCGCCGTGGATGAAGATCTCCGAGGCCATCGACTACCTGCGGGCGGTGGCGCCGACGCGTGCGGTGCCGATCCACCAGGCGGTGGTGGCCGAGGAAGCCCGTGGCATCTACTACGGGCGGTTCACGGAAATGACGGATACCGACTTCCAGGTGCTGGATCCCGAGCGCGGTACCGAATTCTGAGCGGCGAGCCGGGATGAACACCAGATGTCCAACCGGAGACCGGGGCGCAGCCGTCGGGTGAATCCCGAGAGGTCGCTGTGATCGCTGGAACGCGAAAGGATTCCGGCATGCCACCTCAATCCTCCCAAGCGGAAACCGACTGGAGTCCAGTCAGCCTGCTGCACTCGATCCACGCGACCCGCTACTCCCTTCACGGCGGCACGGCCAGACCGCCCGGCGCTCCGAGCTTGTCCACGCGGCCGAGCGAGCGGCCCGCTCACCCCTCCGACGTCGCACAATCGCGGCTGTTCCAGGCGATTCTGCTGGACGAGCTAGACGAGTTGGAGGACCTCGTCGCGGCGGCCGAGCGTCGGTGGAAGCGTCAACGTGAGGAGGGGACGGACGCTCCGATCGTCGTACCCCACGCCGTACTGCGGCTCCGTGAACGTGTCAAGGAGGCGCGTCGGCTACTCGACGCCATTAACAAGCGCTTCCCACCCGACTGACGTCGACGCCAAATCGGCCGACTTCCGCTCAGTCAGATTCCAAGGTCTAGAGGGTGTCGCGCGCCGCTGCGCGGCCCGCCGCCCGGCCGGAGAAGACACAACCGCCAAGGAAAGTGCCCTCCAGCGAGCGATACCCGTGGACGCCGCCGCCGCCGAATCCGGCGGCCTCGCCGGCCGCATACAGCCCGGGGAACACTTCCCCGTCGGGGCGTAGCGCCCGGGAATCCAGATCGGTCTCCAACCCGCCCAACGACTTTCGAGTAAGGATGTGCAGCTTCACCGCGATGAGCGGACCGGCCTTGGGATCGGTGATGGGGTGCGGCGCGACGACGCGGCTGACGCGGTCGGCCAGGTATTCGCGGGCCGCGCGGATGGCGTTGATCTGGCTGTCCTTGGTGAACTTGTTGACCACCTCGCGTTCGCGGGCGGTGACCTCGGCCTCGACGACGTCGTAGTCGAGCGGTTCGACGTCGGGCACCCCGTTCATCTTGGACACCAACTCCCGCAACGAGTCCGCGGTGACGAAGTCGACGCCGCGGTCCACGAACCGCTGCACCGGCGCGGGGGCGCCTGGCCTGACTCGGGCCAAGACCTGGCGCACGCTGCGGCCGGTCAGGTCGGGGTTCTGCTCCTGGCCGGACAGTCCGAACTCCTTGGAGATGATGCGGGCGTTGAGCACGAACCAGGTGTAGTCGTGACCGGTCTTGGCGATGTACTCCAGCGTGCCGAGCGTGTCGAAACCCGGATAAAGCGGGGCGGGCAAACGCTTTCCGGTTGCGTCGAGCCACAGCGACGACGGGCCGGGCAGGATGCGGATGCCGTGCTTGGGCCAGATCGGATCGTAGTTGGTGATTCCCTCGGTGTAGTGCCACATCCGGTCGCCGTTGATCAGACGGGCACCAGCGGCCTCGGTGATGCCGAGCATGCGGCCGTCGACGTGTGCTGGCACGCCGCTGAGCAGTTGGCCTGGCACGCGGCCGATCCTGGCAGGCCAGTTCTTGCGCACCAGGTCGTGATTGCCGCCGATGCCGCCGCTAGCCACGATCACGGCCTGAGCGCGGAAGTCGAACTCACCCAAGGTGGTTCGCGACGAGGCCACTCCCCGCCCGGCCGACGACGGCTCGAGCACCGCGCCGCGCACGCCCGTCACCGCGCCGCCCTCGACCACTAGCTCGTCGACGCGGTGTCGATGGGCGAAGCGCACCTTCGGATGGTTCAGCAGTCTGCGTGCGAAGACGTCGACGATGGCCGGTCCGGTCCCCCAGGTGATGTGGAATCGTGGCACCGAATTGCCGTGCCCGCGCGCGTCGTATCCGCCGCGTTCGGCCCAGCCGACGAGGGCGAAGGTCTGCAGCCCGCGCTCGCGCAGCCAGCTGCGCTTCTCCCCCGCGGCGAAGTCGACGTACGCGTGTGCCCACTGTCGGGGCCAGTGATCCTCTGGGCGGTCGAAGCCCGCGGTGCCGAGCCAGTCCTGCAGCGCCAGCTCGTGGCTGTCGTGAATGCCGAGCCTGCGCTGTTCGGGACTGTCGACCAGGAATAGCCCACCGAACGACCAGAAGGCCTGACCACCCAGGTTGGCGGCGTTCTCCTGGTCGACGATCAGCACCGAGCGACCCCGGTCGATCACCTCGCACGCGGCGACCAGTCCGGCCAGCCCCGCACCGACCACGATGACGTCAGCATCGCTCATGGACGCCACGTTAGCGCTTGAAGCTTAGGCCGCGTCCGTCAACGCCGGGTTCGGCGCCCAGCGGTACACCACGGGGGTGCACTGATGCATCAGCGCGAGGTCGATGGCGTCGAGCACCGCCTGATGCGGTCCGGGTCGGCGCAGCTGAGCCGCCGACACAGCGACGCGCACGGTGCCAGCCCGCCGCGCAGAGCGCTCGGCCGACAAGACGAGCGTGCGGCACCACCATGGCTCGGTCAGGAAGCCTTCGCCGATGCCGAGCACGCGGGCCCGCACGGTCATCGCACGCACCAGGTCGGTGATGCCGCTGAGTCCGGCGAGCAGTCGGAACCCATTGCGCGGCAACGCCGTGACGGTGCCCTGGGAGACTGTCCAGCCGGGTGCGGCGAACAGTCTGGTGCGCAATCCAAGGTGTTCGAGCACCCGGTCGGCGCCCATCAACCGCAGGTTGGCCTCGTGAGCCTGCAACGTCGCGAACTCGCTGCGGAGTTTCTTGGTTGCGGCCTCGTCGTATCCGTGCAGCACGACCGCATCACCGGCGTTGCGCTGCCGCAGTAGCCAATCCACGGTCGTCGGGTCCTGATCGAGTCGGTAGCCACCCTTGAGCCGGGGTGCAACCATCAGGGATGCGGGCACGTTGCGGGCGTCGAGTTCGGCACGGAAGTCGGCGACCTCGTCGAGGGTGCGGTCCCTGATCCCGGAGATCGAGACGATCAGTCGTCCAGCCACACCCGAAGTATGGCAACGCAAGGTGTCCCAACGGTTTCGGACACGTGGGCGGGAGTTGACGATCCGGTGCCGGTTTTAGCGCGGCAGTACCGCTTCAATGGCGCTGACCACTTCGGGCGCGTCGGGTTCGGTGCGCGGACGGAAGCGTTTGACCACGTCGCCACCGGGCGCCAGCAGGAACTTCTCGAAGTTCCACTGGATGTCGCCTGCTTCGCCTTCGGCGTCGGCCGTCTTCGTCAGTTCGGCGTACAGCGGGTGCCGGTCCGCCCCATTCACGTCCGTCTTGGCCATGAGCGGGAACGTCACGCCGTAGTTGTTGGAGCAGAAGGCCTGGATCTCTTCGGCGGTGCCCGGTTCCTGGCCCATGAACTGGTTGCACGGGACCCCGATGACGGTCAATCCGCGGTCGCCGTAATCCTGAGCCAGCTTCTCCAGCGCCGTGTACTGCGGCGTGAGTCCGCACTTGCTGGCGACGTTGACGACCAGTACGGCTCCGTCGGCGTATTGCGCCAGCGTGGTCGGCGTGCCGTCGAGGGTGGTCAGGGCGATGTCGGTCACGGTCATGAGGGTGACGCTACCGGGCGTCGTCGAAGAGCATCCTGGCGATGCGCTCGGCGGTGTCGATCGGGTCTTCGGAGGCGTCGCGGCCCGCAATGGCGCCGTTGAGCCATAACAGCGAAAAGCCGTGCACCAGAGCCCATGCCGCGAGTGCGGCGTCGTCGGGCGCGGCCGTCGCCTTCGGATCGACGAGCGTCCCTACGCCGCGGTTGAGCTCCGCACCAGCGGCGGCTTCGGCGGCGACGAGCGTCGGATCGGCCGCGTCATACAGCGACCTGTCCCACATCACCTCGTAGTGCCCCGGATGGTCGAGGGCGAAGCGCACGTAGGCGCGTGCGGCGTCGACGAACTTCGGGCGCGCGTCGGTGAGCGCCCTCGCCAGCAGCTGAAAGCCCTCGGTCGCCAGCGCCGTGAACAGCCCACGCCGATCGGTGAAGTGGTGGGCAGGCGCCGCGTGCGAGACGCCGGCCACCCTGGCCAGTTCGCGTAGCGAGATCCCGTCCGCGCCACGTTCGGCCACCAACGTCGCGGCCTGACTCAGGACCGCCGCCTTGAGGTCGCCGTGGTGGTAGGTCTCCTTGCTCATCCGCCAAGCATAACCAGGAATCTTGACAGTGACCAGATTGTTGACAACGTCATCTTGTCAGTGCCTAGAATGACAGGATTCGACATGGCCGTATTTCTTGCCCTCATCCTCGGGAGCCTCACTGCCCCCCTGGTCGGATGGCTCGGAGTCGACTACGTGGACAGCTGGCCGAAGGCGATCGCCGTCGGCCTCGCGGTGATGTTCGCGATGACGGGCGGCGCGCACTTCGCGCCAGGCTGCGGCGCGACATGATCGCGATCGTGCCGCCCCGACTGCCGAACCCCCCGAAGTCGATGACCACTCGGCTAGGCGTCCGGAGTGGGGAAGAGGTGGTCTACCTCGCCGCTGCCGTGGTGGTCGCGGTCGGCGGTGGCTAGCACCCACGCGTACTGGAATGCGGCTTCCTTCCAGCGCTCGTAGCGTCCGCTGATGCCTCCATGGCCGGCGACCAGCTCCGTCTTCAACATGACCTTGGAGTCACCGGTTGCGGTATGCCGCAGGGCGGCAACCCATTTCGCCGGCTCGACGTAGTACACCCTGGTGTCGTTGAGTGACGTCATGGCGAGGATCTCGGGGTAGTCCTTGGCTGCGACGTTCTCGTACGGCGTGTAGGACTTCATGTACTCGTACACCTGCTCGTCGGCCAGCGGGTTGCCCCACTCGTCCCACTCGGTGACGGTCAGCGGCAGCGACGGGTCCAGGATCGTGGTCAGCGCGTCGACGAACGGCACCTGAGCCAGAATCCCGGCGAAGAGCTCCGGCGCCATGTTGGCCACCGCACCCACCAGCAGGCCACCTGCGCTGCCGCCAAGGGCTACGAGATTAGCCGGCCGCGTGACGTCGGTCGCGATGAGATGGCGTGCTACCGCGATGAAGTCGGTGAAGGTGTTCTTCTTCTCTAGCAACTTGCCGTGCTCGTACCACGGCCTGCCCAACTCGCCGCCGCCGCGCACGTGGGCGATCACGAAGGCCATGCCACGATCGAGCAGCGAAAGACGAGCGATCGAGAACCGCGGATCTTCGCAGGACTCATAGGCGCCGTATCCGTAGATCAGCGTAGGCGCCGGAAACTGTAGTCCCGCACGGTGAATGATTGAGATGGGCACACGCGCGCCGTCGGGTGCGACGGCCCAATCCCGTCGTTCCACGTACTCCTCGGGCCGATAGTCCCCGAGCACCGGCTGTTCGCGGAGCAAGATGCGTTCGCCGGTCGCCAGGTCGATGTCGTAGATGCGCACCGGGACCACGAACGACGTCGTGCCGACCCGCAGTCGCGGCGAAGACCAGTTGGGATTGCCCGACAGGCCAGAGGACGTCAACTCCGTTTCGAACGTGATGTCCTCTGGATGGCCGTAGCTGCCATCGGCGTAGATCGGCCACAACTGGATGCGCGGCAACGCCTCGCTGCGGTAGCTCACGACGACGTGATTCTCGAACGTGTCGACGGCGTCGAGTCGGACGTCGTCGCGGTGCTCGATCAACGTGCGGAATGCAGTGGGGTCGCTGACGGGTGCCTCGACCAGAGTGAAGTTCTCGGCGCCATCGTTGTGGAGGATGAGGAAGCGGTCCTCGCCACCGACGACCACGTGATCCGCGTCGTACTCGACGAGCTCACGGCGCGGCAGGATCGGCTTGAACGTGGCCTCTTGGTCGGCGGCGTCGCCGTAGAACACCTCGCTGGTCACGGAGCTGCCGGCCGCGATGAACACGTACTTGTTGCTGCGCGTCCGACCGACGGAGACCCAGAACCGCTCGTCGACCTCGTGGTGGACCTTCTGGGCGGGAAGTCCCGCGCCGATCCGGTGCCGCCACACGGTGTCGGGCCGCCACGCGTCGTCCACCGTGACGTAGTAGACGGTCCGGTTGTCGGCGGCCCAGGTGACCCCGGCCCCGATGCCGACGATCGTGTCGTCGTAGAGCTCGCCGGTGCGCAAGTCCTTGAACTTCAACGTGTATCGCTCGTCGCCGAGCACGTCGGTGGAGTACGCCAACGTGTGGCCGTCGAGACTGATCGACGCCGCTCCCAGCGAGAAGAAGTCGTGCCCCTCGGCCTCGACGTTCTCATCGAGCAGGATCTGCTCACCGGGAATCTCGGTGTGCTCGTCGAACTCAGGCGGCGACCAGTCATCGGGATCTGCTACGGGACAACGGCATTGCACACCATATTGCTTGCCCTCGAAGCTGCGGCCGTAGTACCACCACTCGCCGCGGCGGGTCGCAATGGAGAGATCGGTCTCCTTGGTGCGGGCCTTGATCTCGTCGAAGATCTTCTGCCGCAACGGCGCCAACTGTTCCGTCTGCTGTTCGGTGTACACGTTCTCCGCCTCGAGGTAGGCGATGACCTCGGGGTCGGACTTGTCGCGCAACCACTCGTACGGGTCGACGAACACGTCGCCGTGGTGCTCCCGACGATGGTCGACACGTTTGGCGATGGGGGGGGTTTCGGTCATGCGGCGCCGATCCAATCGTCGAAGCGGAGCCCCGAAATGCGTTCGTAGGCTTCGATGTAGCGCGCTCGGGTGGCGGCGACGATGTCGGGCGGGAGCGGAGGGGGCGGGGGCTCGCCGCCGCGGTCCCAGCCGGATTCCGGCCCGGTCAGCCAGTTGCGCACGAACTGCTTGTCGAAGCTGGGCTGCACGACGCCTTCCTGATAGGTGTCAGCGGGCCAGTACCGTGAGGAGTCCGGGGTGAACACCTCGTCGGCCAACACGACTTCACCGTGCTCGTCGACCCCGAACTCGAACTTCGTATCGGCGATGATGATCCCCTTGGTGAGCGCGTGCGCGGCCGCCGCCGAGTAGATCTTAAGGGTGCGGTCCCTCAGTTGGTTGGCAAGGTCGGCGCCGACGACGTCGACCACCGCGTCGAACGATACGTTCTCGTCGTGTTCGCCCAGGTCGGCTTTCGTCGCCGGGGTGAACAGCGGTTCGGCGAACTTGCTGGCCTCCGTCAGGCCTTCGGGTAGCTGGATGCCGCACACTGCGCCGGTCTTGCGGTAGTCGATGATGCCGGAGCCGGTGAGGTAGCCACGGGCCACGCACTCCACCGGCATCATCTCCAGCCGCCTCACGACCAGCGCCCGACCAAGCACCGCTTCTGGGATGCGTTCGTCGTCAGCCGCGCCAGCGAGGTGGTTGGCGGCGCCCATGGTCCGCTCGAGGTAGTCGAAGAAGAAGACGCTCATCGCCGTGAGGATGCGGCCCTTGTCGGGGATGTCGCTGTCGAGCACGTAGTCGAATGCGGAGATCCGGTCGCTCGCGACGAACAGCAGATGATCGTCGTCGATGCGGAAGAGCTCGCGTACCTTGCCGCTGGCCAGATGTTGGTAGTCGGTCAAAGCGGGACGCATCGCGCAAGACTATCTGCTGGGATCTACGACATGAGTTCTCGCTACGTCCCATATGCCACCACTCCCGTTCGCCTGTTGGCGCAACTGGTCAGCGACCTCGCCGTCGCGGGGTGGACGACCGTGTGGGTGTTGGTGGGCATGGCGGTCCACTCCGCCGTCTCGACCATCGCCGAGGTCGGCAGGCAGGTGCACGACGGAGCCAACGGCGTCGCGGGCAACCTGAACTCGGCGGGCGACAGCACCGATGGCGTGCCGCTGATCGGCAACACCTTGGCCAAGCCACTACGCGCGGCAAGCGAGGCCGCGCTGGGCATCGCGGGGGCTGGGCACAGCCTCGACACGACGGCGACGTGGCTGGCATGGGTGTTGGCGCTGGCAGTGGCGGCGACGCCGATCCTGGCCGTCGCGATGCCGTGGCTGTTTCTGCGGGTCAGGTTCTTCCGGCGGAAGTGGACAGTGCTTGCCTTGGCGGCCACCCCGGCTGGCGAGCAACTGTTGGCCCTGCGTGCACTGGCGAACCGGCCGCTGGCCAAGCTCGCGGCAGTCAGCATGGACCCGGTGGGCGCGTGGCGGCGCGAAGATGCGATCGCGATCAGCGGCCTCGCGAACCTCGAGTTGCGCTCAGCAGGCGTCCGCCGCAAAACCTAGCGCTTCTGTGCGCTAACCCGCGCTGACCGCGGGTTGGTGCACAGAACTTCGGCAACGGAACCGCGCCGGAGGGTCCGCGCGTCAAACCGTTCGTGATCGCAGACTTGCTTCGTCGCCACGACGGCATCGTCACGGCGGATCAGGCGCGCTCGGTCGGGCTCAGCCAGGACGCAGTCGAACGACTCGTTCAGTCGGGACGATGGCGGAGGTGTTCACGAGGAATCTACTTCGCTACCGACAGACCGTTTACGGACTCCGCTCGCATCCGCGCTGGGGTATGGGGTTACGGCCAAAGGGCAGTCGCAAGCGGTTTGGCGGCAGCATGGTGGCACGGCCTGGTGGCAGAAGCTCCTTCGGACGTCGAGGTCACGATCCCGATGTCGAAGAGCGGGCGCCTTCACACTGGAAGCTACGCCCGACGACGCGATCTTGCGTCGGAGGACATCGTCATGCGCCGCAGCATGCTAGTTACGGCCGTGCCTCTGACAGTGCTCGAGTCCGCCATGCAGCCCGGTCGCTCCACGATCATGGATTCGGCCCTACAGCGTCGAGTAGGGCTGGCCCAGTTGCGTCAGGCGCACGTGCGCAATGCCCGCCGACACGGGGCCACCGCCGCAGCTCAACTGCTAGCGGCGGCAGGTGACGGATCCAGGTCTCACGCCGAGCGACTGCTCATCCGACTGCTCAGGAATGCGGGCATCACGGGGTGGCGAGCCAACCATCCCGTCGCTGGCTACGTCGTCGATGTCGCATTCGTGAGGAAGCGCGTCGCGATCGAGGTCGACGGTTGGGCGTTCCACAGCGACCATGCGACGTTCCAGCGTGACCGGGTGCGTCAGAACACGATCGCACTGAATGGATGGCAGATATTGCGCTTCACGTGGCTTGATCTCACGGTGCACCCCGACCGCGTGATCGCCGAAATCCGGCGAGCGATTCAGTAGCGACATGGGCCGCCAGGGCAGTGAGCAGCCACAGGACAAAGGCGATCCAGAAGATCACCGCCAGGAACAGAATCTTCAGCTCGGCGCACACGATCGCCAGCCCCGACGTCGCGACGCTCGCCGACTCCCATCCGCCGTGGGCCCGGTCGCGCAGGCCGATCCAGCGGACCCGCAACCCGTTCCGAATCACCACGGGTACCAACAACACCCACCCCTGCAGCGCCAGCCCGCCCAACACCATCACGGCCAACCGCGACGCCGTGATCGGCGGCAGCAACGGACACGATGCCCGTCGCCATCACCGCGGCGAACGCGTCGGGCCTCATGGCCGTACTTCAACCACCAGGTGACGGATGCCGGTGTGCCGATTGCTGCGGGTCCATTCGACGGGCTTGACCAGTCGGGCCGATGAGAATCGGGCGAGCAGTTCCTCGTAGAGCACCTTCAGTTCCAGCCGCGCGAGGTTGGCCCCGAGGCAGTAGTGCACACCCTGACCGAAACCCAAGTGCGGATTGGGTTTACGCGTCACGTCGAACACGTCGGCATCGATGAAGGCCGCCGCATCGCGGTTCGCCGAACCCTCCCAGATCTGTACCTTCTGCCCCGCCCCGATGTCGCATCCGGCGAGCGTGACGTCCCTGGTGGCGGTCCGTCGTTTCGACGGCGATGGCGACGTCCAGCGCACCATCTCCTCGACCGCCGTCGGCAGCGCATCCAAATCGTCACGCAGCAAGGACATCTGGCCGGGGTGCTCGATCAACGCCAGCAGCCCGCCGGCCACCGAGTTGCGGGTGGTCTCCGCGCCCGCACTGAACAATAGGCTGAAGAAGAGGTACAGCTCGACATCGGAGAGCGCAGGACGCGCATCACTGGTGGCGTTGGCGACGACGGACAGCATGTCGTCAGTCGGATCCAGGCGTTTCGCGGCAATCAACTCCTGCCCGAAGGTGTACATCCGCGAACCGGCTTCTTCGACGGACAGCCTGGAGACCGCCGCCGTGCGAGCGCCGCCGAAGTCGAATTGCGGCTCGATCGCCTCGAACAGCCAATGTCGCTCGGATTCAGGCACTCCCAGCAGGATGCAGATCATCTGCATGGGCAGTTCCGCGGCGATGTCCACCAGGAAGTCGAACGGGACACCTGGCTCGATGCCGTCGAGCAGCGCCCCGGTCCTGGCCCGCAGGTCGTCTTCGACACGGCGGATCATCCGCGGCGTGAGTCCGGAACTGACCAGCCGGCGAACGTACGAGTGCCGCGGATCGTCCATCATGTTGAGCACCTGACCCGCGATGGAAAGGTCCTGCAACAGCGTTCCACCGAAAGGCCGCGTGCCACCCGTCACCGACGAGTATGTCTCCGGATCACGAAACACCGCAAGGGTTTCCGCGTAGGTGGCCACGGACCAGAAACCCTCGCCGTCGGGGGTGTGCTCGGTGGGTTCGTGCCAGTAGACGGGCGCGTCGTGGCGATGCACCGCGAACAGGTCGTGCGGGAACCCCGACGCAAAGTTGTCCAGGTTGGTGAAGTCGATTCCCGCCAGGGCCGGGCCCGCCAGGCTCAAAGGATCTCGCCCGAGGTGTACTTGGCCGCCTCCGGATACCGGTCCACCAGCGCGTCGACGGCGCCCACCACCGCGTCGATCTGCGCCTCCGCCGCACCCGTGAACGCCTGTCTGTCGGCCAACGCGGCGTCCAAAGCCGCCCGGTCCAAAGGCAATCGGGGGTCAGCCGCCAATCGGTCCAACAGGTCGGGCTCCGAACCCCGTTCCCGCATCGCCAATGCGACGGCAACGGCGTGCTCCTTGATCACTTCGTGCGCGGTCTCCCGCCCGACGCCTGCCCGGACCGCGGCGATCAGGATCCGCGTGGTCGCCAGGAACGGCAGGTAGCGGTCCAACTCGCGCTGGATGATCGCGGGGTAGGCGCCGAATTCCTCCAGCACCGTCAAGAAGGTTTCGAGCTGGCCGTCGACGGCGAAGAATGCGTCGGGCAGCGCCACCCGGCGCACCACCGAGCAGAAGACGTCGCCTTCATTCCATTGCGCCCCAGCGAGTTCCGCGGCCATTGATCCATACCCGCGTAGTACCACCTGCAGGCCGTTCACCCGTTCACACGACCGCGTGTTCATCTTGTGCGGCATCGCCGACGAGCCGACCTGGCCCTGCGCGAAACCCTCGGTGACGAGCTCGTGCCCCGCCATCAAGCGAATGGTGTGCGCCAGCGACGACGGACCGGCGCCCAGTTGCACCAGCGCGGAGACGACGTCGTGGTCCAGGGAGCGCGGGTACACCTGCCCGACACTGGTGAAAACCACGTTGAAGCCCAGGAATTCGGCGATGCGGCGTTCGAGCTCGTCCAACTTGGAGTCGTCGCCGTCGAACAGGTCAAGCATGTCCTGCGCGGTCCCCATGGGGCCCTTGATACCGCGCAACGGATAGCGGTTGATCAACTCCGCCAATCGAATCAGTCCGAGCATCGTCTCCTCGGCCGCCGAAGCGAACCGCTTGCCGAGCGTGGTGGCCTGCGCCGCGACGTTGTGGCTGCGGCCCACCATCGCCAGGTCCCGGTAGCGCACCGCCCGTTCGGCCAACCGTGCGACGACCGCGACGCCGTGCGCATGCACGAGTTCCAGCGAGCGCCGGATCTGCAGTTGTTCGACGTTCTCGGTGAGGTCGCGACTGGTCATGCCCTTGTGCACGTGCTCGTGCCCGGCCAGCGCGTTGAACTCCTCGATGCGCGCCTTGACGTCGTGGCGCGTGACCCGTTCGCGTGCCGCGATGGAGGCCAGCTCGACGGTCTCGAGCACCCGCTCGTAGTCGGCGACGACGCCGTCGGGGACCGGCACCCCGAGTTCCGCCTGCGCGCGGAGCACGGCCAGCCACAGCCTGCGTTCGGCGACGATCTTGGCCTCCGGTGACCAGATCGCCACCATCTCGTCGCTGGCGTAGCGGTTGGCCAGGACATTCGGAATGCTCACGAGCACACAGCTTACTAAGCCGGTAGGCGCCCTCTTTTACATGACACAGTAGGCGCATGTACTTCGTCGGGCTTGACCTCGCGTCGGGCGAGAACAACCAGACCGGCGTCGCGGCCATCGACTCCGACGGGCGACTCCAACACGTCGGGGTGGCGTACGACGACGAGAGCATCGCGTCCGCGATCGCGCAGTACGTCGCAGGCGACTGCCTCGTCGCCATCGATGCGCCGCTGATCGTGCCCAATCCGACCGGGTCGCGGCCATGCGAACGGGACCTGAACCATCACTTCCAGAAATTCGACGCCGCCGCCCGCCCCGCGTCCAACGACAAGCCCGAGTTCAAGAATCCGCGCGGCGCCCGACTGGCCGCCGCCCTCGGTCTCGACACCGACCCGTCCTCGAGTTCGAACCGACGGGCCGTCGAGGTGCTTCCCGACCCGGCGTCCGTCGTGCTGTTCGAGCTCGACAAGACCTTGAAGTACAAGCGCGGTCCGTTCGACGTCCGCCAGCGCGAGCTACTGAAGCTGATGACGAGCATCGAGGACCTCGACGCGGCGACGCCCAGATTGCGGGCCAACCGCAGTGTCGCGTGGGTCGAGCTGCGGAGGCGGGTCGAGGCCGCCACCCGACCCGGACAGCTCGACCGGGACGACGGGCCCGTCGATGCGATGCTCTGTGCCTACGTCGCGTTGTACTGGTATGACCGCCCGGAGGACGTGACGATCTACGGCGACTTCACGAGCGGCTACATCGTGACTCCGACGTTGGCGGAATGTCTGACGCCTGCACCACTGGAGGGACCGGACATCGCGACCCGGCTGGAAGATGCCGAGACGCGGCTTGCCGAACTAGCCCAAGAGCTCTCGGACATCCGCCGACGACTCGACGCGCGCGATGAAGCACAGTAGGCCCATGTTCTTCGTCGGCGTGGACCTCGCGTGGGGTGAGCGCAAGCCCTCCGGCGTCGCCGTCGTCGACGACGCGGGCAGCCTGGTCTTTCTCGGCGCCGCGTCGGATGACACCAGCATCAGAGCCGCCGTCGCGCCGTACGTCGAAGGTGACTGTCTCGTCGCATTCGACGCGCCGCTGGTGGTGACCAACTCGACGGGTCAGCGTCCGAGCGAAACCGCACTCAATCGTGATTTCGCGAAGTTCGAAGCAGGCGCGCACCCCACCAACACCGGCAAGCCCGAGTTCGCGGGCACGCCGCGCGCCGCCCGGCTGGCCAAGGCCCTCGACCTCGACATCGACCCGGAGTCGCAGTCGTCGCGACGAGCCATCGAGGTGTACCCACACCCCGCGACGGTGGCGTTGTTCCGGTTGGGCCGGACCTTGAAGTACAAGTCGAAGCCGGGGCGGACGTTCGTACAGCTTCGGTGGGAGCTACTGCGGTTGATGGACCTCATCGAGTCGTTGGCACAGGCGACCCCGCCGCTTCGAGTCGGCGACCACGACGGCTGGGCAGACCTGAGGCACTCGGTGGAGGGCGCCGAAAAAAAGAGCGAACTGCGCCGTGCGGAGGATCCGGTCGATGCCGTCATCTGCGCCTACGTCGCGTTGTTCGCCACGCGTCGGCCTGAAGACGTGACGACCTACGGTGACGCCGAGACCGGCGCCACCATCACTCCTACGCTGCCGCCCGATTTGATCCCGGCACCGCCGGAGCCGACGCCCGGCGCTGTCCGGGACGCGATCGCGCAGTTCGCCGAGCGACGTCCCGGGTTACTGGGTGCGACTGACCGCTACCTCACCCTCGTCACGACGCTGTTGGACGACGCGGGGATCAACTACCTCAGCGTCACCGCGCGGACGAAGAGCGTCACGTCGTTCGCCGAGAAGGCGGATCGCAGTGTCGACGGCCGCAGGCTCTACACCAACCCGCTGTCGGAGATCACCGATCAGGTTGGGCTGCGCATCATCACGTTCCTGCGCGACGACGTCACCACGGTGGCCAACCTGCTCTCCGAGGAAATGCGACTGCTCGACGACCGGGACATGGGGCAGGAGACGGCGCGGGAAGGCCGGTGGGGCTACGCGAGCCGCCACCTGCTCGTCGCGGTCGAAGGCGAACAGCAGCCGGCGTCCATTCAGGTCAGGACCGTCCTTCAGCACGCGTGGGCGGAGTTCGAGCACGACATCCGCTACAAGGGCTCGATCCCGGAAGAGGACGCGCCCGATCTCGACCGCCGGTTCACGCTGGCCGCCGGGCTGTTGGAATTGGCCGACCGCGAGTTCTCGTCGATCCGCGAGCGGCTGAAGTCCTCGCCGCCGGCGCAGCAGTCCGAACAGTCCAGCGACCCGCGCATCGCCACCCCGGTGCTCGCCACGTACCTGGCCAACCGCTTCCCCGACGCAGGGTGGTCGCGAACCGAGCACTACGCGTGGATCTCGGGACTACTGCTGGAACTCGGCGTCGATTCGCCGGACGAACTCGATGAGTTGCTCAGCAGCGTCGACACCGATGCGGTCAACGAGAAGATGGGGTACCGCTATCCCGCAGGCGCGGTCCGTCGGCTAGATGACGCACTGCTGGCCCGATTCGGCGAGCGGTACGTGGCCTTGACGGGCAACGCGCACCGGATCGGTCAACTGGCGGCGCGGCTGGAGAAGCTGAACGCCGCTGGTTAGACGGGCAGGAGCGACCCGGGGAGTTAGTTCGGCGGGCAGGAGCGGAGCGACCCGGGAGTTAGTTCGGCGGGCAGGAGCGGAGCGACCCGGGGAGAGTTAATTAGGGCCCGAGTCCAGGCGCTCGACGTCGGTGATCCGCGTCGTCTTGATTCCGAGCGCGCGGTTGATGGCGATCGTGACTCCGAACAGCACGATGCCGAGGATCACCAGCGCGCCGGCAAGCACGTACTGCTGCAGCGGCCGACCGGACAGTGGCAGCACCAGATACAGCGACGCGACGAACCCGACGACCGGTAGCCAGGTCGGCGTCTTGAAGTGCGCTCCTTCGGCCTGCACGTCCTTTCGCAGCACCAGCACCGCGACGTTGACGACCGCGAACACCGCGAGCAGCAGCAGCGACGTCGTGCCGCCCAACACCGAGATGGCCTTCTCGTTCGCGAACGCAGTGACGTAGAGGATCAGCCCGAATGCGATGGACGTGGTGAAGAGGATCGCCACCCAGGGGGTCCGTCGACTCGGATGGACCGTCCCCAGCACCGGCGGCAGCACGTGCTGTTTGGCCATTCCATAGATCAGGCGGCTGGCCATCAGCATGTTGATCAGCGCCGTGTTGGCCACCGCGAACATCGAGATGAACGGCAAGATCTGCTCGATCGGGAGGCCTGGCGCCCCGGCCTTGACCACCTCGACGAGCGGCGTCTCACTGGCTTCGAGGGTGCCGATGGGA
>JAOPVI010000335.1 GCA_025966225.1 Mycobacterium sp.
CGCTCGCCGGGCTCGCCGGTCTCGGGATCGAAGTGGTACTTCGGCACGAAGAACAGCGAAAGCCCCTTGGTGCCCGGTCCGGCACCCTCGGGGCGGGCCAGCACGAGGTGCAGGATGTTCTCACCGAGGTCGTCCGCGTCACCGGAGGTGATGAAGCGCTTCACGCCGTCGATGTGCCAGGTGCCGTCGGGCTGCTGGACGGCCTTGGTGCGGCCCGCGCCGACGTCGGAACCGGCGTCCGGCTCGGTCAGCACCATGGTCGAGGTCCAGCCGCGCTCGGCGGCGAGCACGGCCCACTTCTTCTGCTCTTCGGTGCCGAGGTGGTGCATGATCTGGGCGAAGCCGGCCCCCATCGCATACATGTAGACGGCGGGGTTGGCGCCGAGGATGTGCTCGATCAGGGCCCACTGCAGCGCGCGAGGCATCGGCATGCCGCCGAGTTCTTCGTCGAGGCCGATCTTGTCCCAGCCGCCGTCGAGCAGCGCGCGGACGGACTTCTTGAAGGCCTCTGGCAGCGCGACGGTGTGGTTGTCGGGATCGAAGACGGGGGGATTGCGGTCGCCCTCGGCGAACGAATCGGCGATCGGTCCCTCGGCCAGCCTGCTGATCTCTGCAAGCATTTCGCGGGCCGAATCCTCGTCCAGGTCTACATACGCGCCCTGGCCGAGCGCCTTGTCGACGCCGAACACCTCGAACAGGTTGAAGGCCTGGTCACGGACGTTGCTCTTGTAGTGGCTCACTGTTCCTCCTCGATGAGAATGCCACCTGCGGTTGGGTACTCACAATAAGTTACCCACCAGTAACTGCGGTTAACTATACCGGCAGGTAACTTCAACGCAAAGCAGTCTGAGCAAATTTCTGCCAGCTACCTAACCAAGTGGTTGATCGCACCTGCCCAAACGGTTGGTTGGGCGCCGTGAACAGGACTTTCTCATGGATGTGAGATCCGCCACGAGCGGCCTCAGCACGGCCATTAGGGTAGCTCGAATGAGGCGTGTAGCGGTCTGGGGAACAGGCAATATGGGGTCGACGGCGATCCGGTCGACGGTGGCCTTTCCCGGCCTGCGCCTCGCGGGCGTAATCACCTCGTCGGCAGCCAAATCTGGTAAGGACGCCGCCGAGTTCGCTGGGCTTGCCGAGCCGACCGGCGTCTCGGCCACCACCGACGTCGACGCGGCGTTGGCAGCGTGCGACGCCGTGGCCTACATGGCGTCGGGCGACATCCGTCCCGAGGAAGCGATCGACGACATCGAGCGGTGCCTCCGCGCAGGCGTCCACGTCGTGACGCCGTCGCTGTACTCGCTATACGACCCGCGTTCGGCGCCCAAGGAGTGGGTCGACCGACTGACCGCAGCCGCCGAGGAGGGCGGCGCCACCATGTTGGTCAGCGGCGTCGACCCGGGCTGGGCCAACGACGCACTCGCGGTCATGGCCGCTGGCTTGTGCACGCGCATCAAGACCATCTACTGCCAGGAGATCTTCGACTACTCGACCTACGACCAGCCGTACGCGGTGAAGGTGTCGTGCGGATTCGGTGGGTCCATGGACGAGGTGCCGATGATGCTGCTGCCGTCCATCCCGACCATGGTTTGGGGCGGCAACATCCGGCTCATCGGGCGCGGGTTGGGACTGGACATCGACGAGATCACCGAAGAGTTGGAGCGGCTGCCGCTCGAGGAGTCGGTCGACACCGTCATGGGTCCCTTCGAGAAGGGTACCCAGGGCGCCTTCTGGCTGAAGATCATCGGCTGGTCCGGCGGCAAGAAGCGCATCGTCGTCCACCACATCACCCGCATCCACCCCTCCTGCGCGCCGCAGTGGCCACAACCCGACGAGGGGGCAGGCGACCACCGTGTCGTCGTCGACGGCGACCCGCAGCTGACCATCGTCAGCCGCGCCGACCTGCCAGGCGGTAACCGTGCCGACGGCGGCAACACCACGGCGGCCAACCGGCTGCTCGGGGCCATCGAGTGGCTGGCGACCCAGAAGCCGGGCATCTACGACGGGCTCGACGTGCCCCTGCACACCCAGTTGCCCGACGAGGTCGAAGCCACCCGCTGGGCCTAGGAGACCTCAGCCTCTTCCGAAGCCTTTTCCGAAGCCTCTTCTGAAGCCCCCTCCGCCGGTGCGACCGGCTGCGGCTCCTCCTTCGGCGATTCCGCGTCGGGCATCTGACTCACCAGATACTCGGCGAGCCCGCCGATGGACGGATAGTCGAATACCGCGGTCGCGTTGATCGTGAACGCGCCGCCGAACTGACTGTGCAACCGGTTGCGGAGTTCGATCGCCATCAGTGAATCCGTGCCCAGGTCCAGGAACCGACTGGATGCGGCGGGCGGTTGCGCCAGCCGCAGGAAGTTCTGCACCTCGCGCTGAAGGAATTCGGTCACGAAGCCGGCGCGCTGCGGCACCGGTATCTCCTGCAGCTGCTTGAGCAACTCACTGTCACCGGTCACCTCTCCGACGGCACTCGGCAATACCAGGTCGAGGATCGGTGGACGCGAGCTGCCAAGCACCTTCGCAGCCCGTTGCCAGTTGGCCTTGATGACGGTGGCCTGGCCGGTTCCGTTGGCGACGACCTCGGCGAGTGCGCTCAATGCGGCTGACGGCTCCAGCGGAATCAGGCCCTGCGCGCCGATATTCGCGCTCGCCGCCTCTGAAGAGGCCATGCCGCCTTGGGCCCAGGGGCCGAAGTTGACACCGGTGGCGGGCAAGCCTTGCGCTCTTCGCTGCGCGATCAGGCCGTCGAGCAACGCATTGGCGGTCGCGTAATTGGCCTGACCGGGTGAACCGAACAAGGCGGACACCGAAGAAGACACGATGAAGAAGTCCAGCTCGTCGTCCTTCGTCAAACGGTCCAGGTGGCAGGCGCCGAAGGCCTTGGCCGCCAACGTCGTCCGGAATCGCTCCACACTCTGTTGACCCAGCAGCGCATCGTCGAGCACGCCGGCCAAATGTGCCACCCCGGCGAGCGGCGGCAACTCGGCGCGGATCCGCTGCAACAGCTTCTCGACCTCGGACTCCTCGCCGACATCGGCCGCGAAGACGTGGATGCGGCTCTTGTACCGCTCGGTGATGTCATCGATCACCCGTTGCGCGTCCGCATCGGGCGCGCGCCGACTGGTCAACACGATGTCACCGGCTCCGAGCTGAGCCAGATACGACGCGGTGTGCAGGCCGATCGCACCGAGGCCGCCGGTGATCAGATAGCTCCGATCGGCTCGCGGCTGCAGCGGGTTCGGTATCTGGCACACGATCTTTCCGATGTGCCGCGCCTGCTGCATGCGGCGGAACGCGGCCCTCGCCTCGGTCAGCGGGTAGATCTCGGCGGGCAGTGGCGTCCATTCGCCCTTGGCCAACCCTTCCGACACCTCGGTCAACAAGGCCCGAATGCGCTCTGGCTCTTGGATGGTCACCGTGTCCAGCGCCACGATCTCGTACGCGATGTCGGGACGGGCCTCCGCCATCTGCTCCGGCGTCCAGATGTCGCGCTTGGCGATCTCGAGGAAGCGGCCATTCTGGGCGGTGGCCCGCACGGTCGCCTCGAGGAAACCTTCGCTGGTCAGGCTGTTGAGCACCACATCCACACCCGAGCCGCCGGTATCCGCCAAGATCTGGTCGGCAAAGTCCGTGGTGCGCGAATCGTAGACGTACTTCACGCCCATCTTGCGCAGCGTCGCGCGTTTGAAGGTGCTGGCCGTGGCGAAGACCGTGGCACCGCACTGCTGTGCCATTTGGATCGCAGCCAGGCCGACACCACCACTGGCGGCGTGAATGAGCACCCGTTCACCGGGCTTCAGCTGCGCCCAGTCGAACGCGAGCCGGACCGTCAGCGCCGCCGCGGGAATGGTGGCCGCCTCGACCGCGCTCACCCCGTCGGGGATCGGCGCCAGCAACTGTTCCGGCACGTTGAACCGGCTGGCGAACGCGCCCTGCATGAAGCCGTAGACGCGTTGACCGACTTCGACTCTGGTAGCGCCACTACCCAATTGGGTGACTACGCCGGCGAAGTCGCCGCCGATCGGGCCCGGATCACCAGGGTAGAGGCCAAGGACGTTGAGCACGTCTCGGAAGTTGAGTCCCGCGGCCTCGACCCGGACCTGGACATAGCCATCGGCAGGCGGCGGCACATCCACCTCGGTCAGCCGCAGGTTGTCGATCGCACCGCGTTCGGTGGGCGCCAGCGCGTAGTCGCCTCCGCGCGGCACCGTGAGATGGCCGCTGCGCGCCCACGGCAACAACCGGGAGGCCAGCAGCTTTCCTTGCCGCAGCGCGATTTCCGGCTCGTCGGTGGGGGTGGCGAGCAGATCGGCCAGCGTGCGCACGGCCTCCGGCGATCCGTCGGAGTCGACGAGTTTGCAGTGCAGCGCCGGTTCCTCGTTGATCGTGGTGCGCCCGAATCCCCACAGTGCCGCCTGCACCGGGTCGACCGGCTCGCCCGATTCGCATGCCACCGCCCGGTCGGTGACGATCCAGAGACCATGCGGAAGTTTCACTCCGCCATTTTGTGAGCCACCCTGCACGGTGTGCACGGCGCTGAGCAGGTTGGCGAGCTCGGACTCGAGCCGCGCGGCGACGTCGGCGCTCGACTCTTCTGTGCCCGAATTCTCTGGGCTCCGGCCCGTAGCGTGCCAGACGACGCCGGAGAACGGCAGACCGCGCTCGTGAGCCTGGGTCAACAGCTGCCCCAAAAGCTCCGGATCGGTCATCCGGTGGAACGGGATGCAGCCCGGCACCTTGGCGGCCAGTTCGTCGAAATCGGCAATCAGCCAGGTGCCGTTGGCATTCCCGACGCCCTCAGCATCACTGATCGGTGCTGGCGGCGGCACCTCGTGCCAGCCAACGGTGTACAGCAGCCGCGTGGCATCGCCGCCGAGGCCCCGCAGCAACGCCTCACGGGGTGCTCGTTTGACGGTGAAGTCGCGAATCCCCCCGAGCTGACGGCCATCCCGATCGATGTAGTCGAGATCGAAGACCTGGGTTTCGTTGTCCAGGGCGCTGGTGTGCCACCTGGCGCGGCAGTAGAACCGTCGAGGCATCTTCTCCCGGAGCGTCACCTGCCCGTAGCGCAGCGGCAGGAACAGATCGTTGACGCCCTGTTCGGCCGCGAGAAGTGCAGGGAACGCCGGGAAGGCGACTCCGGTGCACAGGTCCATCAGCACCGGGTGCATCGGTTCGGTTCCAAGTTGTTCGGCGAGTTCTTCGCCGACGATGATGTCGCCGATCGCTTCACCCTCACCGAGCCACAGCGACTTCAGGGAACCGGACCACGTCGGGCCCCATGCCAACTCCAGGTCGGCGAAGGTCTCGAACAGCTCCTGTGGACGCATGCGATTCAAGCGCTCGATCGCTTCGTCGACCGGATCATTCTCGGATGCCGGCTCGTCAGTGTCGTCGGCGACGCCGGCAACCACGGTGCCTTCGGCATTCAACGACCAATCGGCATCAGTGACGCCGTACGCGCGGCTGTGCACTTGGAATTTCGACCCACTGCCGTCGTCCAGCGGGTGCAATGTCAGCTGTACCTCGCGAGAGCTCTTCTCGGGCAGAATGATCGGCTCGTAGAAGAAGACATCCTTGGCCTGCGCCGGCGTACCCACTGCGGCCAGTGCCATCGCCGCATACGTCGCCCCGGGGACGACGACGGTGCCATAGATGACGTGGTCGGAAAGCCATGGCTGCGATTTGACGGACAACCTGCTGGTGTAGACGGTGTCGCCGGAGGCGAGGTCTTTTGCACTGCCCAGGATTCCCGATACCGCGGCTCCGTGGACACCGGAGCCGGCGATTCCGGACGTCTTGGGCCAGAAGCGGCGGTGCTGGAACGGATAGGTGGGCAATTCGAGTCTGCGACGGGGTTGGCGATGCAGCGCAGCGAAATTCGGTCGGTGGCCGCCGACGTAGGCCGCGGCCAGCGCGTCGGCGATCTGGCGCCGGTCGCCGACCCCCTTGCGCAGCGACACGATCGCCCGCGGCGCGGCCAGGTGCTCCGGCCAGACCTGAACCGCAGCCCCGGTCAACACGGGTTGCGGACCGAGTTCCATCAACACCGAGCAGCCCAGCGCCGCCACGGTGCGCACGCTTTCGGCGAATTGCACCGGCTGGCGGGAATGCCGCCGCCAGTATTGCGCGTCGAGTGGGGTTTGGGTCGCCAGCACCGCGCCTGTGCGGTTGCACACCAGCGGCAGAGTGGGGACAGCGAACTGCAACTGCGCTGCATACGACTCGAATTCGTCGAGCACCGGATCAAGCAATTCCGAGTGGAAGGCGTGGCTGGTCTCCAGCCAGGTGCAGCGAATCCCCTCCCCGTCGAATCTGGCGACGACGTGTTCCAAATCCTCACCCGGACCCGAGAGCACGGTGTTGGGTCCGTTGTAGGCGCCGACCGACACTCGCGGGAATTCGCCGGCGATCTCCTCGACGTGCTTGGCGTCGGTGAACACCGCCACCATTCGCCCACCTTCGGGAAGGCTGCCGAACATCCTGCCGCGCTCGGCCATCAGCCGTGCGCCGTCCTCGAGGCTGAAGACTCCGGCCACACATGCCGCTGCGTACTGGCCCACGCTGTGCCCCAGCACCACGTCGGGCTCGATGCCCCACGACTGCCACATCCGGGCCAGACCCAGCTCGACGGCGAAGATTGCTGGCTGCGCAAACGACGTGTGCCGCAACCTTTCTCCGGTTTCACGATCGGTGGCGAGCAGCACATCCAGCAACGGGAGCGGCAGGATGTCTTTGACCGCGTCTGCGCAACGTGTCACGGTTTCGGCGAAAACCGGCTCGGCGTCGAACAACTCGCGCGCCATGCCCGGGTACTGGCTGCCCTGCCCGGTGAACAACCACGCCGTCGTCGGACGGTTCGTGTGCTCGCCGCGGACGACACCGGGCCGCAGGCGGTTTTCGGCCAGCTCGGCCAGGCTTTCGCGCGCACCCTCGACCGAATCCACGACCAGCGCGGCCCGATGTTCGAAATGAGAACGGCCCGTGCCGGCGGTGAAGCAGACGTCGGCGAGGTCGACGTCCGGGCGGGCTTTCAACCAGGACTCGTAACGCTGCGCAACCGCTACCAGTGCTTCCGGTGACCGCGCTGACAGTGCCAGCACGTTGAAGGGCTGCTCGTCGGTGTCCGACTCCTCGGCCGCTTGCGCCGGCGCCTCCTCGATCAGCACGTGCGCGTTCGTGCCGGTGAACCCGAAGGAACTCACGCCGGCACGCCGCGGCCTGCCGTCGGCGTGCCAGGGGATCGATTCGCCCACGACCCGTACCGGCAGCGAGTCCCACGGAATGTGCGGCGATGGCTTGTCGAAGTGCAGGCTCTGCGGCAGCACTTCGTGCTGAAGCGACAGCACGACCTTGATCAGACCCGCTGCCCCCGATGCCGATTCGGTGTGACCGATGTGGGTCTTCACCGATCCCATCAGCAATGGTCGGTCCTCGTCGCGCGAGCCGCCGTAGGCGGCTGCGGCCGCCTGCACCTCGATCGGATCACCCAGCGGAGTGCCGGTCCCGTGCGCCTCGAGGTAGTCGACATCCCCGCCGGTCAAACCGGCACGAGTCAGCGCCGTCCCGATGAGCCGTTGCTGTGCACCACCATTGGGCACGGTCAGACCACTGGACGCGCCGTCCTGGTTGACCGCGCTGCTGGAAATGACCGCGCAGACCCGATCGCCGTCGCGCACCGCGTCGCTCAGTCTCTTGAGCACCAGAATTCCGCAGCCTTCACTGCGCACGTAGCCGTCGGCGGAGGCGTCGAACGTCTTGCATCGCCCGACGGGGGAAAGCATCCTCGCGCGCGAGGCGGCGATGACCGTCACCGGGCTCAGCAAGACGTTCACACCGCCGGCCAACGCGACGTCGCAGTCACCGAAGCGCAGAGCCTGGCAGGCCTGATGAACGGCCACCAACGCCGAGCTGCATGCGGTATCGACTGCCATTGCCGGTCCTTCGAGGCCCAGCGCGAAGGCAACCCGACCGGAAATGGCGTTGAGCGCGTTGCCGGTGATGAAGTAGGGCTCGATCTTGTCGATCGATTCCGACGACAGCAGATGCGCATACTCGTTGGCGGCCACCCCCATGAAGATGCCGGTTTTGCTTCCGCGCATGGCTGACGGCGCGTACCCGGCGCGTTCCAAACCCTCCCATGCCGTTTCGAGCGTCAGTCGCTGCTGCGGCTCGATCCAGACCGCCTCGCGCGGGGAAATGCCGAAGAATTCGGGATCGAAACCATCGATGCCGTCGAGGAATCCGCCGAACCGCGTGTAGGTCTTGCCTGGAGTCTCTGGATCCGGGTCGTAGAACTCGTCGATGTCGAATCGGTCCTCCGGGACTTCCCGGATCGCATCGACACCGCCGGACAGCACCTCCCAGAAGGCTTCCGGGTCGGGCGCGCCGGGGAACCGGCACGACACCGCGACGATCGCGATCGGTTCGTCCGTGCGCATCGGCGCCACTGACGCGAGCTGAGGCCCCGGTTTGGTGGCGGCCTGCTCCTTGAGCCCGAGCACTTCGCCGAGTAGGTAGTCAGCCACGTCGGACAGCCGGGGGTGGTCCATCACCAAGGTGATCGGGATGTCCTTGCCCACCCCTTGTTCGATGCGCTGCCGCAATTCGACGGCCATCAGCGAATCCATACCGAGGTCGAAGAACCCCGCGTCTTCACGGATCTCCGCGGTATCGACGCGGGTCACCTCTGCTACCGCGTCGCGCAGGTAATCCGTCAGAAGCTTCTTGCGCTGCTGCACGGGGGCATTGGTGAGCCGCTCCACCAGTTGGGTCTTCCCAGAAGGCGTTACGACCGGCGCCGTATCGGGCACCTCGCGCTCGAACTCGGCCAGGAAGGCTCGCTTCCCCGCCTGCTGGTAGAGCGGCAGGAAACGGGCCCAGTCGATCCGGGCTACCACCCCCTGTGCCGGGCCCTGCGCACCAGCAGTCGCCACGACGTCGGCCAGGCCTGCCAGCGCGTCGGAAGGCGACAGTGTCCGGACGCCGCGCTTCTCCAGTCGGGCACGCGACTCCGCGTCCGCCATGCCAGCCGACCAGGGCCCGAAGTTGACGCTGACCCCGGGGATGCCCTGTTCGCGCAGGCGCCAGGCCAGCCCATCGAGGAAGGCGTTGGCCGCGCCGTAGGCGGTCTGACCGAATCCGCCCCATACCGAGGCGATCGACGAGGTGCTGACGAAGAAGTCCAGCTGCAGGTCGGCGGCCGCTTCGCTCAAATGCCAAGCACCCCAGACCTTCCCCGCGAAGACGCGATCCACTTCGGCGTCATCCAGGTTGCTCAACGCAGTGGTGCCAAGCTCCCCCGCGGCATGAACGATGCCGGCCAACGGCGGCAGCTCGGCCTGCACGGTGGCCAGCAGGCGTGCGATGTCGTGCGCATCCGCGACGTCGCCAGCGATTACCCGGAATGTGCAGCCGTGTTGTTCGCTCAGTGCGTCGATCCGCTGTCGCGCTGCCTCGCTGGGCTCGCGTCGGCTGGTCAGCACCAGGTGCTTGGCGCCGTGGGCGGCCAGGTGTCCGGCGATTTCCAGACCGATCGACCCGAGCCCACCGGTCACCAAATACGTTGCGTGATCGCGCAATTCCAGCGGCGTAGCGCTTGGCTGCTCATCCCGCCGGACCAGCCGGGGAACGTAGACTGCTTGATCGCGCAGCGCGATTTGGTCTTCCCTGGAGGCCGACTCGGGGGGCGTCACCGACACCTGGTGGACGAACCGCGACCATTCGTCGGTGACATCTCCCGTCGCTTCGCTCGCCCCAGTAGTGCCTCCTGATAGATCGGCCAGTCCGCCCCAAACTTGCGGAAGCTCCAGCGCGGCGGCGCGACCGAATCCCCATAGGCAACTCTGATCCGGTGACACGGTGTCCGCGTCGGTGACTCGTTGCGCGCCGCGGGTCACCACCCAGATGGGTCTGCGCAACTCGGCGGCGATCGCAGCACGGAAGAGCCGCCGTGTTCCGCCCAGGATTTTGTGTTGCATCCGCAACAGTGACCGGGTCGAGGGTGCACCGCCAGAGTCAAGCGCGGCGACATGCACGATGCGTGTCGTCGGATCGTCTGCTGCCGCAGTGCGCAACGCGTCTGCGAGCTGTTCCTCGTCCGCGTCGGACACCGGTAACCCGAAGAACCGGTGTCGGTGTCCACGTGCGGTGAGCACGTCGACCAGAGGCTGAACTGCACCGGTGTCGTCGCCGATGAGGATCCAGGCGGATGCCTCGCCGGCTTCCGTGCCGGAACTTGATGCAGTGGATTTCTCCCAGCGGATCTCGTAGCGGTCGTCCGCGATGGACTGGGTTGTCCGTTGTTGGTTGTGTTGTGCCGCAAGCTTGGTCAACACATTGAGGGTCTGTTGGTCGCCACTCGCACCACCGAGCAGGGTCGCGAGTTCCTCGATCCGGCCGTCCTCGAGAAGGCGGACGGCCCGGGTACTCGCGCCCACGTGCTGTTGTGGCTTGGCGGTATCTCGATTGGCATCCCAATTGTCCGAGAACCAGTACTGGCGGTGCTCGAACGGGTAGGTGGGCAGGTCGAGCTTTCGCGCGTGCGCCTGACGAAGAGCGGCGAATTCGGGCTGAGCGCCCAAGACATACGCGTCGGCCACGGCTTCGGTGATCTGTCGGTGGTCGGCGACATTCCGGCGTAGGGAAGCGACCACCTTCGGTGCGGTCGCCGGGTCTGGCCATGCCCCGAGCGCTGCCGCGGTGAGCACCGGCCGGGGGCCGATCTCGAGCAACAGTTTGCAATTCAGCTCGGCAAGGGTGCGCACGCTCTTGGCGAACTCCACCGGTTGGCGCGCGTGACGGCGCCAATAGGCGCCATCGAGCTTCATGCTCCTGCCGAGCGCGGTGCCGGTGCGGTTGTCGATCAGAATCCGTTGTGGCGTATTGAAGTCGAACCGCTGCGCATACTCCTCGAACTCGTCGAGAATCGGGTCCAGCAGCGCGGAGTGGAACGCGTGGCTGGTGTCCAGCCAGTCACACCGGACACCATCGGCCGCCAGTGGGGCCAACGCCTTCTCCAGCTCCTCTGCGGGTCCGGACAATACGGTGTTGACACCGTTGTAGGCGGCGACCGAGAGACTCGGGAACTCGTCGGTCAGGCCCTCGACACGCTCGGCGGCGGCGAACACCGCGACCATCCGGCCACCCGCAGCCAAACTGCCGAAGAGGCGACCGCGTTCGGCCATCAGCAGCGCGCCGTCCTCGAGACTGAACACGCCCGCGACACAGGCCGCAGAATACTGGCCGACGCTGTGGCCCAGCACTACGTCTGGCTCGAAGCCCCACGACTGCCAGAGCCGGGCCAGGCCCAGCTCCACCGCGAACAAGGCGGGCTGTGCATAGGAGGTCTGCCGCAGCGTTTCTTCGCTGTTCGGGCTGTCGGAACCTTGTCCCGTCGCTTCGCTCGCCCCGACATCGAAAATGACGTCCAGTAATGGCTTTTCGAGAACGTCAGCGACCGCAGCGGCGCACCGCTTCAGCGTCTCGGCGAACACCGGCTCGGTGTCGAACAACTCCTTGGCCATGCCGGGGTACTGACTGCCCTGACCGGTGAACAGCCACGCCGTCTTCGGTGTGTCATGGGATTCTCCGCGCACCAATCCGAGCGCCGGGCGGTCGTCCGCGAGCGCGCCGAGTAGCTCGATGGCGGATTCTCTCGAATTGACCACCAATGCGGCGCGGTGCTCGAGGTGTGCCCGTCCCGCCCCGGCGGTGAAACACACGTCCGCCAAGGTGGCCTCCGGGTGCGCGCTCAACCAGCTGCGGTACTGATCGGCTACCTCGCCCAACGCGGCGGGCGTCCGCGCCGAGAGCGGAAGAACGCTGAACCGACTGTCCGCTGGCTGCTCGACCGTACGTGGTGGCGATACTGGAGCCTCTTCGAGGAGCACGTGAGCGTTGGTTCCGGCGAACCCAAACGAGCTGACTCCCGCGATGCGCGGCCGATCGTTGCGCTCCCAGGGGACGGTCTCCTTCAACACCTCCACTGCGAGCCGGTCCCAGGGAATGTGCGGCGACGGGTTGTCGAAGTGCAGGTGTTTTGGCAAGATCTCGTGCTCGAGCGAGAGGATGACCTTGATGACACCCGCGATTCCGGCGGCGGCTTCCAGATGCCCGATATTCGTCTTCGCCGATCCGATCAACAGCGGCCGGCTCGCCTCGCGGCCAATGCCGTACGCCGCACCTGCGGCCTGAGCCTCGATCGGGTCGCCCAGCGATGTTCCGGTGCCGTGTGCCTCCAGGTATCCGACGTCGCTGGGTTCGAGGTCGGCGCGTTTCAGCGCATCGGCGATGACCCGTTGTTGGGCAATGCCGTTCGGCACCGTCAATCCACCCGATGCGCCGTCCTGGTTGATCGCGCTGCCGCGGATCACGGCCCGAATCCGGTCCCCGTCTGCAATCGCGTCCTCGAGCCGCTTGATGACGATGACGCCGCAACCCTCGCCGCGAACGTAGCCGTCCGCGGCCGCGTCGAATGTCTTGCACCGGCCGTCGGGCGCGAGCATGTGCGCATGAGAGAACGTGATCATGGTCGCCGGGGTGAGCAATACGTTCGCGCCGCCGGCCAGCGCAAGGTCGCATTCTCCCAAGCGCAGCGCCTGGCACGCCTGATGGATTGCCACCAGCGATGAGCTGCACGCCGTGTCGACGGCGACCGCGGGACCCTGTAGGCCCAACCGATAGCTGATCCGGCCGGCCGCTGCGGCATTCGACGTCCCGATGGCCATGTAGGCCTCGATCTCGGGGTAATTCAACTTGTCGGATGCCATTCCCAGGTAGTCGTGGGTGGCCAGACCCACGAACACGCCGGTGTTGGTGTTTGCCAGCGCCGTTGGCGCGGTGCCCGAATGCTCTACAGCACTCCACGCCAGCTCCAACAAGAGCCGATGCTGCGGGTCCATCATCCTGACCTCGCGCGTCGACATACCGAAGAAGGGGGCGTCGAACCCCGTCACGTCATCGACGAAACCCGCGCGACGGGTCACGACCTTACCGGGCACACCGGGTTCCGCGTCGAAGAATTCGTCGACGTCCCAGCGGTCCTTTGGCACCTCGGATATCGCGTCCCGGCCGTCGCGCAGCACGTCCCAGAACCCGTCGGCATCCGGGGCACCGGGAAAACGCGCCGCATAGCCAACGATGGCAAAACGGGGGGCCGAGTCGTTCGGATGTTCGGCGGATCGCATGCCGTGTTCTCCTTGCATCGGCGGTCAGAAAGTGACTCTGAGAGATCCCCGTCGTGCCTCAAGTCCGACTTCCCCCGACGGACACTCCCCAAGGACACTATTGCACGTAATACCTGTCGCATGCGCGGCGTCGCCGTCTGGCTGGGGTCGGCTTTGGGCGAACGCGGACGAACCGAGGGTATGTTGATCCAGCAACGGGTAGTGCAGGACCGGAGCCGGCTGTGGCGGGGAAGTTACGGGAAAGGACCAAGTTTTGCGCATCGGGAAGATAACTGTTGGCGCACTTGATGAATGGGCGTTGAGTCCGGGGACAGTCACCTCATGGCATCCGACGGATGCGGCCCAGGAAACTGCGCGACGGGCGCCTGTCAGTTCGGTGCCAGTTAGCTACATGCAGCTCCAACATCTTCGGAACTACTGCGAACGAACGGCCGCGGGATTGAACTTCTCCCGCCAAATCATCGCGAGCTGTGACGTGGTCGGTCGGTGCGATGTCTCTGCCATGGATCACGCCGTCAACGCATACCTACGTCGGCACGACACGTTCCGCAGTTGGTTCGAACATGTCGGCGATCAGGAGTTCGTCCGGCATGCCATCGAGGATCCAGCAAATATTGAGTTCGTGCCGGTCGACCAAGGTCACTCGACGGTCGACGAGATACGCGCTCACGTCGTGGGCATACCGAATCCCTTGGAATGGGGTTGCTTCAGATTCGGAGTAATCCAGTACGAGAGCCACTTCACCTTCTTCGCCGCCATGGATCACGTGCACGGGGACGCGACGTTGATCGGCACGACGATGATGGAAGCCAACGCCATGTATTCGGCGATGAGCGGAAGCGGTCAGGCCCTCACGCTGCCCGACGCCGGTAGCTTCGACGCCTTCTGCGTTCGCGAGCGTGAGTACACGTCAGCATTGACTTTGGATTCGCCTGGAGTGCGCGCGTGGATGGACTTCGCCGAGAACAACGGTGACGGTTTTCCGGAATTCCCGCTGCCGCTGGGTAACCCGAACTCCTCGACCAGCAGTGCCTGGGCCTCTCAGGTTCTGCTGGACACGGCGCAGACCGAACGCTTCGAGTCGGCCTGCACTGCGGCCGGCGCGCGCTTCGTCGGCGGCGTGTTTGCCTGTCTCGGCCTGGTGGAGCACGAGTTCACCGGTGCGCTTACATATTACGGGCTGACGCCGAGAGATTCGCGCAAAGCCGGCGATAATTTCATGACGCAGGGTTGGTTCACCGGCTTGATTCCGATCATCGTCCCGGTCGCGGCGACCTCTTTCAACGACGCCGCATACGCGGCGCAGGCCTCTTTCGATTCGGGTCTGGACATGGCGAAAGTGCCGTATTACCGCGTATTGGAGTTGGCGCCGTGGTTGAACTGGCCGCGACCGAACTTTCCGGTGTCGAACTTCTTGCACGGGGGCGCCGCTCCGCTCAATGCCATCCTCGCGGCAGGCGATTTGGGCCTTGCGAACAATATCGGAATGTATCCGGACGATCGATTCTCATATCAATTGACGATCTACATATTCCGGTACGGGGAGGGCACGGTCATGGCGATCATGCATCCCGAGAATCCGGTTGCCGAGAAGTCGGTTACCCGTTACATGGAGGCGATGAAGTCCGTGTCCGGGCGGGTTGCTGACAGCGGGCACTGGGGACGCGTCGCCTAGCGATGAGCAAAGCGATGGCGAGAGGGAGGGCGATATGCGACGGCTAGCCGATCTGGTGGTGCGATGGCCCTGGGCGGTGATAGGCATCTGGATCGCCATGGTGGTCGTCCTGCCGCTGTCGTTCCCCTCGCTCGGCGAGATGGCTCAGAAGCATCCGCTCGCCATCTTGCCCAGCGGTGCACCGTCGAGTGTCACCGCTTTGAAGATGAACGAGGCGTTTCACGAACCGGGCAACGACGATCTCCTGTTGGTGGCGTTGATCAACGAAAACGGGCTGGGTCCCGCCGACGAGGCCACCTACCGCAAGCTCGTGGGCGCGCTGCACGACGACGTGGCAGACGTCGTGTCGGTGCAGGATTTCGTCAATACGCCACAACTGCGACAGTTCCTGACGAGTGAGGACAAGAAGACCTGGGTGTTGCCAGTGGGCCTCGCGGGTGAGTTGGGCACGCCGCGCTCCCTCGACTCCTACAACCGGGTCGCCGACATCGTCGAACGCAACGTCGCCGGCAGCCCCATGACCGTGCACCTCACAGGTCCCGCGGCCACCGTCGCGGACCTCACCGTCGCGGGTGAACGGGATCGCCTGCCGATCGAGCTCGCGATCGCCGTCCTGGTGCTCGCCGTGCTGTTGCTGGTCTACCGCAGCGCGGTCACGATGCTGCTGCCGTTGGTGACGATCGGGTCGTCCCTGGTGATCGCACAGGCAGCGGTGGCGGGCTTCTCCCAGTTGACCGGGTCGGGCGTCTCGAACCAGTCCATCGTATTCCTGAGCGCGATCATGGCCGGCGCGGGAACGGATTACGCGGTCTTTCTCATCAGCCGCTATCACGACTATGTGCGGTCGGGCGCGGACTCCGAGAAGGCGGTCAAGGCGGCAATGATCTCGATCGGGAAGGT
>JAOPVI010000356.1 GCA_025966225.1 Mycobacterium sp.
TAAGTACTCGTGTTCCGCCCCGGAGATCACCGTTTCGACGGGTGATTTCAGGGGCGGCGATCGTTTCATCCATGATTTTTTGAAGAGAAAGCCTATCTATGAGCAAGCAGATCGAATACAACGAAACTGCGCGCCGGGCAATGGAAGCCGGGGTCGACAAGCTTGCCGACGCCGTGCGGGTAACGCTGGGGCCGCGCGGCCGCCACGTGGTGCTGGCCAAGGCGTACGGCGGCCCGGTGGTGACCAATGACGGTGTCACCATCGCTCGCGAGATCGACCTGGAAGACCCGTTCGAGAACTTGGGTGCCCAGCTGGTCAAGTCCGTGGCGACCAAGACCAACGACGTAGCAGGCGACGGCACCACCACTGCGACGGTGCTGGCACAGGCAATCATCAAGGCCGGGCTGCGCAATGTCGCGGCAGGCGCCAACTCCATCGCGCTCGGTATAGGCATCAGCAAGGCTGCCGATGCCGTTTCGGAGGCTCTGCTGGCCGCTGCGACGCCGGTGAGCGACAAGACCTCGATCGCCCAGGTCGCCACCGTGTCCTCGCGCGACGCCGAGATCGGCGAGCTGGTCGGCGAAGCGATGACCAAGGTGGGTCATGACGGCGTCGTCACCGTCGAGGAGTCCTCGACGCTGAACACCGAACTGGAGATCACCGAGGGGGTCGGCTTCGACAAGGGCTTCGTCTCCGCGTACTTCATCACCGATTTCGACGCCCAGGAAGCGGTGCTCGAAGACGCGCTGGTGTTGCTGCATCGCGAGAAGATCAGCTCGCTGCCCGACCTGCTGCCGCTGCTGGAGAAGGTGGCCCAGTCCGGCAAGCCGCTGCTGATCATCGCCGAAGACGTTGAGGGTGAAGCACTTTCGACACTGGTGGTCAACGCGATTCGCAAGACGCTCAAGGCCGTAGCGGTCAAGGCGCCGTTCTTCGGTGACCGGCGCAAGGCCTTCCTCGACGACCTCGCGGTCGTCACGGGCGGCCAGGTCGTCAACCCCGACGTCGGGTTGGTGCTCCGTGACATCGAGCTCGACGTGCTGGGCTCCGCCCGTCGCGTCGTGGTCAGCAAGGACAGCACCGTGCTCGTCGACGGTGGCGGCACCCAGGACGCCATCGACGGACGGAAGGCACAGCTGCGGGCCGAGATCGAGGCCAGCGATTCCGACTGGGATCGCGAAAAGCTCGAGGAGCGGTTGGCCAAGCTGTCCGGTGGCGTGGCCGTCATCAAGGTCGGCGCGGCCACCGAGACGGATCTCAAGAAGCGCAAGGAAGCAGTCGAGGACGCCGTTTCGGCGGCCAAGGCGGCCGTCGAAGAGGGCATCGTCACCGGTGGCGGTGCGGCCTTGCTGCAGGCCGGCGCGGTGCTCAAGGCGCTGAAGGAGTCGCTGAAGGGCGACGAGGCGGTCGGTGTCGACGTGTTCGCCGCCGCGCTTTCCTCGCCGCTGTACTGGATCGCCACCAACGCCGGGCTCGACGGCTCGGTCGTGGTGAACAAGGTGGCTCAGCTGCCTGCCGGCCAGGGCTTCAACGCGGCGACGTTGACCTATGGCGATCTGCTCGCCGACGGCATCGTCGACCCCGTCAAGGTCACCCGGTCCGCCGTGCTCAATGCTGCTTCGGTGGCACGCATGGTGCTGTCCACCGAGACCGCGATCGTGGACAAGCCGGCCGAGGAGGCCGCCGACGTCGGCCATGGCCACGGCCACGGCCACTCGCACTAGCTAGATCTGCAGTTCAGGGACACCCTCGGCCACCTCGGTCGGGGGTGTTTCCGGCTCTGGCGGGAGTGTCGCACACGGGCCGATCTGCACGGAGTCGCGAACGATCATGTGGATCGGGCCGATCGCAGATCGAGCCTCTCCATGCCCGTATGCCGTTCTCTCCCAGAGCCTCGAACACCTCCTGCCATCGGGCCGCAGGGCCGCTGGCGTTCAACTGCTGAGTGAGGCATCATGCCGAGGTCCCGGTCTCCGCTTTCGGCGTTAGCGTGCTGGCTGATATGTCCCTATCGGCAAATTGGTAATCGGAGTGTTATCGCGACACTTCGTGCGGCGGAGCGGTTTTTGACGCCGCGTAGCCCACAATGCGGACATGACGGTAGCGCGGGAGTCGCCGCGTGGGGTCTCGCGTCAGGCGTTTCTGCGGGGCGCCGTCGGGGCGTTGGCCGCCGGAGCGGTTTTCGGATCAAACCGGGCAAGTGCCGATCCGAGAACCTCCGGCTGGGGCGACCTCTCTGCCGCTATCGGGGGGCGAGTGATTCTGCCGGACAGCGGCGGGCAATTCGCTTCGGCCAAGATGGTTTTCAACACCAACTTCAACGAGCTGGCGCCGGCGGGGATCGTCATCCCGGCATCGGCAGTGGACGTGCAAAAGGCGATGGAATTCGCTGCTGCCCATAACCTCAAGGTCGCTCCGCGCGGCGGTGGGCACTCTTATGTGGGTGCGTCGACGGCGACCGGGACCATGGTCCTGGATCTTCGGGAGCTGCCCGGCGACATCAACTACGACGCCGCCACCGGGCATGTCACGGTGACGCCAGCGACCGGTCTGTATGCGATCCACCAGGTGCTCGCGGGAGCCAGCAGGGGAATCCCGACAGGTACCTGCCCGACAGTGGGTGCGGCCGGGCACGCCTTGGGTGGCGGGTTGGGCGCCCAATCGCGGCACGCGGGCCTGATGTCTGATCAATTGGTGTCGGCGACGGTAGTGCTGCCCGGTGGCGCGGCGGTCACCGCGTCGGCCAACGAGCACGCCGATCTCTACTGGGCGTTGCAGGGCGGGGGTGGCGGTAACTTCGGGGTAACGACCGCTCTGACCTTCGCCACCTTCCCCACCAGCGACGTGGATGTCGTGAGCCTCAATTTCCCGCTGCAGTCTTTCGCGCAGGTTCTGGTCGGGTGGCAGAACTGGCTGCGTACCGCCGATCGCAACAACTGGGCATTGGCCGACACCATCACCGACCCGCAGGGCGCGCACTGTCGCATTCTTGCGACCTGCCCGGCCGGGTCCGGTGACAGCGTCGCGGGCGCCGTCGTCAAAGCGGTGGGACTGCAAGCGATGCAGGTGGAGAACCACACGTTCAATTACTTGGACCTGGTGAAGTTCCTGGCCGTCAACAACCTCAACCCGTCGCCGCTCGGCTATGTCGGCGGATCCGACGTTTTCCCGTCGATCACACCGGCCACCGCCCAGGGGATCGCCGCGGCGTTCGACGCCTTCCCCAATGGGGCCGGTCGTCCGTTGGTGATCATGCATGCGCTCGACGGCGCGCTCGCCACCGTGGCGCCAGGGGCCACCGCCTTTCCGTGGCGGCAGCAGTCCGCTTTGGTGCAGTGGTATGTGGAAACCGCCGGCTCTCCCGCGGGGGCCACCCAGTGGCTCAACACTGCACACCAAGCGGTGGCGCCGTATTCGGTCGGCGGATATGTGAACTATCTCGAGGCGAACCAACCTGCGTCGCGGTATTTCGGCACCAACCTCTCCCGGTTGGCCGCCACACGGCAGAAGTATGACCCGGGTCGGATCATGTTCTCGGGCCTGAACTTTTGATGCAGGTCTCCTGCCACCTCGACCGCAATCGTGGACAAGCCGATCGACGAGGCCGCCGACGCTGGCCATGGCAACCACGGCCTCGCGCACTAGGTAGTCGGTACGAAAGCACCCTCGGTCCGATGGGCCGGGGGTGTTTCGCATTCCGGGGTCTGCGAGTGCTCAGTCAGTCCCGGACGCCGTCAGCCAATGCCAATGCCAATTCCGAGGCCGACGTCGCCGTAGTCGTCTTCGTGGTTGGGGCACCTGACATCGACGTACACGTTGTCACCGGGCTTGGGCGGCGCGCTGGAGGGGTTGTTGACACCAGTCACGGTGCACTGCGCCAAGGACTTGGTGGCGCCATTGACCCAGTTGATCTGAACGAGGTAGCCCTGGGCCTGCAGATCGGCGATGGCCGCATCGGCACCACTAGCGGCCGCCATCGGCGCACCAGTCAGAGCGGAGACGACGGCGCCACCCACAACCAGCGCTGCCGTAGCCAAAAGCGGCGTCCACGCCATGACACCACGATCCGCCAGTAAACCTGGCAGTGCAACATCGACGGAAGTCGTATTGACACGCAATGTTCGCTTGATCGGTCCGGTGTCGGAGATACAAGCTGATGTGATGTCCGATCGACTGGTAGTCCGCTACAGGGCGGGTCTTGGTAGGGACCCGACGTTGCAAGCGCGGCGATCACTCGACCTCGCCCAAGGAATTCTGATCGGGCTTCGTCGGTGCACGACCGAGGCCGCTTTCGATGAATTGGTTACGGTCGCCCACAAGCACTCGGTGTCGGTGTCTGCCGTCGCCTCCGCCTTGGTGACGATGGCGACCGAGACGTCTGATGAGACGGATTCGGATCGCGACGCGCTTGCGGTCGCCCACCTCGCGTGGGGCGATCTCATCGACGTCTAGGTCGGCCCACCCCGAGAAAGCTGGGGCAGCGGTAGGCCGGCTTCCCGGATGTGTTGGTGAAGCGCGAATCTCGCTTTGACGAATTCGGTCCATTGATCCGAGACGCTGGACAGCGCTAGCCACGCTTCGCGTGACAGCGACGGATCACCTGCGCTGTCATAGAGCTCGTGGAGTCGGTCGAACTCGGTGTCGAGGTCACGACAGATCCGGCAGCAGTAGTCGTCGCTCCTTCCCGGACGAGGACAACCTTCCCGCTTGCATGGGCGCCGATTGCTGCTTCGGCCACGTGTGACAGCGACCGGCACGTTCGATGGGTCAGTCATCGCTTACCTCGTATCTGTTCAGGCGTCTTGGGTGATATTCCCGCGGGCGGCTGAGGCTGGGTATAACGGCGCATGAACAACGAACGGCGTTCATTCTTCAGACGTCGAACCACGGGTCGCCGCCCAGTCGGTCGTGCTGATTCTCACCGGCGCGACGGCGGATCCTTACCGTGTCACCGGTGGCGGTTCGGCTCTGCAGGCCGGCGCGGTGCTCAAGGCGCTGAAGGAATCGCTCAAGGGTGACGAGGCGATCGGTGTCGACGTGTTCGCCGACGCGCTTTCCTCGCCGCTGTACTGGATCGCCACCAACGCCGGGCTCGACGGCTCGGTCGTGGTGAACAAGTTGGCTCAGCTTGGGTCTGAAACCCAAGGCGGACAATGGAGGACCGCCGTCACCGATCGACGCGAGACCTCTTGTTGTTGATCAAGATGGCAATCCCAACCGGGACGCAGAACGCCGCGACAACAACGTCCAGATACCAGGCTTGTTTGCCGATCACAGCGGCAAGCGTCATACAGGCGCCAAGCCCTAGCAGCACCCAGCCGTGGAAGTCGCTGACTCGGCGAACTCGCTGCTCCGGCGAGCTCGCGCGGCGCTTCACAAGCGTGAGGAGGCTACGGCCGATCACAAGTCCGGCTAGCAACGCTCCCGCGGACAGCAGAACCCAGTTCGTCACTGCGCGCAATCCTTGAAACCGTTTACACCGGCAGTGACGCCTGCCGCGCCGCCGATGAGAATCGCCGTCGAGCTTCCCATGGACGGAATCTCCGCGGGCACTGCCGCCCCCGCCGCTAGACTGCCGCCCACCACCTCCAGCCCGTGCTGGATCAAATCGCCAGCGTCGCACTTGGGCGGTGCGACACCCCCGCTCGACGTCCCGGTACCTGACGCCTCGGCGGCCCCGGGGGTCGCGTTGGTGTTGATGACCGTGGGCGGGTACGGGCGCTGGGGCACCTTGATCGGCTCTCCCGTTTGCGGAGCCGGTGGCGGCGCTGGCATCGGGGTCGGAGTGTCCTGCTTGAAGCCCGTCGGACTGAACGATGCAGCTTGAATCGTGGGGGTACTACCGGAGCCGCCGCCTAGGGACGCGGCTTGCATGACCGGTGCGCCGGCCCCGCTGAGCGCTTGTGTCGCTTGCGGTGCCGCGACGGCTTGCGGAGCCACTGACGGACCTGCTGAATCGGCGGACACCGGCCCGCCGAGGGAGCTGCCCATCGCCGTCGAAAGCGAATGACCTTGTTCCTCGTCGGTCGACGCATATTGCGCAGCCGCAGTGTGGACGCTGTTGGAGATGTCGTTGAGCGCTTGGACCTGTCGGGTTGCGGCCTCGTGAAACCGTTGAATTGCAGCCTGTGCAGCTGTGGCAGCTTGCCCGCGCCATTGGCCCGACAGCGCACCCGCTGTGGACTCGACCTGAGCGATGACGCCTTTGAGTTCCGACGCGATCCTCTCGAAGCTGCTGGCCTCCTTGGACAGGACGGCAGAGTCGGTATTCATTAGCGCCATCGCGCCCCCTCTTCGTGTCATCTGAATTATATGGGCAAACGCGGACGTTCGTTCGCGCTACTTTGGTGATGGACGCAATCGCGACATGCGGTTTTGCGTTCTGATCAGTGCCGGACACTCGACTTCGTACGGAACCAACGACGCCTCCCAGCCGTCCAACTACACATGGACGACGATGAACGCGAAGCAATCCGAGCCGAAGGGCTCGACCCCCCCAAGAGGCGATAGACCTAGTGTGCTGGGAACTGGAGCTACTCCGTTACGGGCGGTGCTGATCGCTTCGGGTAAACACAGGACCATCAGGGCCGATGGTCATTCCTTAAATGTCGTTGTCTGCCATACCCGCTAGGACTTGCTGCCACTCGGCTACAGACCCGCTTGGGTCCATCTGCTCTGTGAGTTGATACACGTCTCCAAGGTCCAACCGGATCTGTTCGCGGTCGTATTCGGCCTGGATATTCATCGAGCGCAACCAGATGTTTCGCCCCTCGATATCCTGGCGTTCCCACCACACGGAGAACTTCTCTCCGGTCGGCTTCCATGTCCAGCCTGACGGCTTGATGGCCAGTGCGGACAATTCGGCCTGTCTTGGGGCCAGCGCGGCTATACGTCGGTCCAACTCGGCGCGCTGCGGTGTGTCCCCTGGCGAAATGCTGGCGTGCCCACCAGGCTCGCCCTGTCGACCAATTCGGCGTCAATATCGGCAAGTTCTGTCGAGTGATCCGACCCAGAATTTCAGTCGCGCACAAGGCGTTCAGACTCCCCGAGCATGCGGATAGTGATG
>JAOPVI010000373.1 GCA_025966225.1 Mycobacterium sp.
TGTGCTCGGCCAGCACCGCGAGCAGGTCGAACTCGCGCTTGGTCAGGTCGACGTCGACGCCGTTGACCCGTGCCCGTCGACCAGGAATGTCGACCTCGAGCGGTCCCACGACGATGGTCTCCGACGAGAACGTCGCCGTCGCACCGCGCCGCCGCAACAGCGCCTTGATCCGCGCGACCAGTTCGGTGAGCTGGAACGGCTTGACCAGGTAGTCATCGGCGCCCGCCTCGAGTCCGGCCACCCGGTCGTCGACCGAACTACGCGCCGACAGCACGCACACCGGAACGTCGTTGTCCATGGCGCGCAGCGCCGTGACCACGCTGACGCCGTCGAGCACCGGCATGTTGATGTCGAGCACGATGGCGTCGGGCCGGGTCTCCGTCGCGCTGCGCAAGGCCTCGGCGCCGTCGACGGCCGTGGAGACGTCGAAACCCGACAGTCTCAGACCCCGCTCGAGCGACGCAAGCACGTCGGGATCGTCGTCTACGACGAGCACCCGGGGGGAGGCAACGCTGTCCATAGGGTCATCTTGCCCGATGACCATCCTGCGGCGCGTTAGGCGCGTGACCGCATACGACGCGAAACTTGTGAATTCACTCGCGAGAGTCCGAAACGCCCCGGTCACTGCTAGCTTCGACATTCGTGCAGCCGAATGGTCCCCAATTGATCGTGGAACCGGATGACGGTCTTGGACCGGTCCTCCAATTCATCGAATCAGCGCAGAATTCACTTCTCGTGAAGCAATTCACGTTCACCGATGAAAGCCTGATCCAGGCCGTCATCGACCGCAAGAAGGCGGGCGTCGACGTGCGGGTCATGCTCAACGCCGCGCGATCCGGCGGCGATCGCGCGAACGACGAGACGTTCGAGCAATTCCAGAACGCAGGCATCGCCGTGCAATGGGCCAATCCGAAGTTCTACGTCACGCACGAGAAGTCGATGGTGGTCGACGAGAAGACGGCGCTGGTCGCGACGTTCAACATGTGCCTGAAGTACTTCACGGCGACCAGGGACTACGGCGTGATCATCGACGATCCGGTGCAGGTGACACAGATCGTCGAGGTCTTCAACGCCGACTGGAATCACGACGACTGGGTGCCGACGGTGTACCGGGGTCTGCTGTGGAGCAACTCGAACTCGCGATTCCACATGGCCCGCTTCATCGACACCGCGACCCACCGCATCGACGTGCAGCACCCCAAGTTCGTGGACGCGGTCATCCTCGACCACCTTGCCGCCGCCGTCGGCCGAGGCGTGAAGGTGCACGTACTGTGCGGTGGCAGGCACGGCATCAGCGAGGGGGACGTGCTCGACACCTTCGCGTCGTTGCGCACGCTGCGCAGGTTCGGCGTCAAGGTGCACAAGCAGAAGAACCTCAGGGTGCACGCCAAGCTGCTGATCGTCGACGACGAGCGTGCTCTGGTCGGGTCGATGAACATCGACCGCAGCGCATTCGACCTGCGCCGGGAGCTCGGCGTCATGGTGACCGACCCGCCCGCCGTCGCGCGGCTCAAAGCCGTCTTCGACAGTGATTGGGCGACATCGCATCAGTACGATGCACCGGATCCGCTCGACCCCTCGACCCATCACGAGGACGACTTCCCGCACGACCCCGAACTCATCCATGAGTGAAGGGGAGCTCGCCCCGACCGCGCATGCCGAGCGGCCCTCCCTGTTCGAGCTTGCGTGGACGTTCAACCACATCGCGCTGGCGTCGTTCGGCGGTGGGCTGTCCGCGTGGTCGCGCGAGGTGATCGTCGTCGAGAAGAAGTGGATGGGCGAGGGCGAATTTCTGTCCGCCATGACCATGTGCCGGATCCTGCCTGGCGCCAACCAGGTCAACATGGCCGTGTTCACCGGCACCAAGTTGCGGGCCGTCCCCGGTGCCGTCGCGGCGGTCATCGGCCTGTGCCTCATGCCGATGGTGTTCGTCTTGGTGATGGCCTTCCTGTACTTCCGCTTCAAGGAAGTGCCTGCGGTCAAGGGCATCCTGCACGGTGCATCCGCGGCCGCGGTCGCGCTGACGCTGACCATGGTGATCAAGACCGGCCAGAAGTGCCTGACCGGATTGGTGCCGGTCGCGCTGTTCGCGGCGGCCTTCGTGCTCAACGGTTTGGTGCGCCTTCCGCTGCTTGCCACCCTGGCGATCGTGGCGCCGCTGAGCCTCATCTGGGCGTGGCCGCGGAAGCGTGACGAGGCCGGCCCCGCGGCCGCCACATGAGCACCTATCTCCAACTGGTCGTCATGTTCGGCACGCTGTCGCTGCTATCGATCGGCGGCGGCAACGCCGTGCTGCCCGACATGCACCTGCAGGCCGTCCGGCAGCACCAGTGGCTGAGCGACAGTCAGTTCGCCGACGTCTTCTCGATCTCCCAGACCGCGCCCGGCCCGAGCATCCTCATCGTCACGATGATCGGCTACGCCGCCGGCTTGCAGGCCGGCGGCATCCCAGGCGCCATCCTCGGTGGTGTGATCGCCACCGTCGCGATGGTGATCCCCGCTGCGTCGCTGGTCTACGCCATCACGTTGTTTTGGCAGAAGGCCGAGCAGTCCAACTGGCGGATCGCCGTCGAGAAGGGGTTCGCTCCGTTGACCGTCGGGCTGATCCTGGCCTCGTCGCTGGTGATGAGCCGCGCCGCCGACCATGACTGGAAGGCGTACACGTTGACCGCGATATGCACGTTGATCTTCGTGCGCACCACGCTCAATCCGCTGTTCGTGGTGGCCGTCGCAGGCGTGATCGGGTACTTCGGCATCGTCTAATTGCGGCTTCGGCGCGCTTTCGTTCGCTGCGACGGTTTGCGCGCCGGAATCGCTTGGGGACGCACCGGGAGTTATTTGACCTCATCAATTGTTGAGGTTTTACGGTGATCACATGAACTTCGAGACAGTGGCGCGCCAATCGCTCCGCCTGCAGACGCGCGCGTCGGGCGGTGACCTGCGCGCGCTGGTCAACCGTGGCCTGCTGAAGCGCATCTGGCAGTTCGCGGAACGCCACCATCGGCGCCTCGGCGGATTCGTCGCGATCAGCATCGTGGGCGCGCTGTTGGCCGTCGCAACGCCGCTGCTGGCCGGCCGGGTGGTCGACGCCATCGTGCACGGCGGCGCCCCGAGCACCGTCGTACTGATCGCCGTGGTGATCGCGGTCGTCGCAGTGGCCGAGGCGGGCGTGGGCCTGCTGACCCGTTGGCTGTCGTCGAACATCGGAGAGGGGCTGATCCTCGATCTGCGCAGCGCGGTGTTCGACCACGTCCAGCGCATGCCGATCGCGTTCTTCACCCGAACCAGGACGGGCGCCCTGGTGAGCCGATTGGGCACCGACGTCATCGGCGCCCAGCGGGCGTTCTCCGACACGCTGTCCGGGGTGGTATCCAACCTGGTCACACTGACGCTGACATTCGCGGTGATGGTCAGCATCTCGTGGCAGATCACCGCACTGGCCTTGGTGCTGATGCCGCTGTTCCTGCTGCCTGCCCGCCGGATCGGTCGCACGATGGCGGCGTTGAGTCGCGAGAGCGCGATCTACAACGCGACGATGCAAACCCAGATGACGGAGCGGTTCTCGGCGCCAGGCGCGACGCTGGTCAAGCTGTTCGGCAACCCGGCAAGCGAATCGGCCGAATTCACCGCCCGCGCAAGCCGCGTGCGCGACGTCGGGGTGAAGTCGTCGATGCTGCAGTCGACGTTCATGAACTCGCTGACGCTGATGTCGGCGCTCGCCCTGGCCCTGGTGTACGGGCTCGGAGGCGTGCTGGCCATCGGCGGTCACCTGCAGGCGGGCGCGATCGTCTCGCTGGCCCTGCTGCTCACGCGGCTGTACGCGCCGCTGACCGCGCTGGCCAACGCCAGAGTCGAAATCGCCAGTGCGTTGGTCAGTTTCGAGCGGGTGTTCGAGGTGTTGGATCTGGTGCCGCTGATTCAGGAGAAGGTCGACGCCGTAGCGGTGCCCGACGGTCCGGTCGACGTTCAGTTCGACGACGTGCGCTTCGGCTACCCGTCGGCGGACAAGGTCTCGCTGGCCTCCCTTGAAGAGGTGGCGGTGCTCGACGAGCGCGGGGGAGCCGAAGTGCTGCATGGCATTTCATTCACCGCGCAACCCGGGCAGATGGTCGCGCTCGTCGGCCCGTCGGGGGCGGGCAAGTCGACCATCGCCTCGTTGTTGGCCCGGTTGTACGACGTCGACGACGGGAGCGTGCGACTCTCGGGGCTCGACGTGCGGGACCTGTCCTTCCAGTCGTTGCGGGATACCATTGGCGTGGTCACGCAGGACGGGCACCTGTTCCACGAATCGATTCGCGCGAACCTGTCGTTGGCCGCCCCCGACGCCACCGACGATCAACTGTGGGATGCGCTGCGCCGGGCCCGACTGGACGACGTGGTGGCCGACATGGCCGATGGGTTGGACACCGTCGTCGGCGAGCGGGGTTACCGGTTGTCGGGTGGCCAGCGTCAGCGGTTGACCATCGCTAGGCTTCTGCTCGGCAGTTCGCGGGTCGTGGTGCTCGACGAGGCCACGGCGTCACTTGACTCCGAATCGGAGGCGGCCGTTCAGCAAGCCCTGAACGAGGCGTTGGCGGGCCGGACGTCGATCGTCATCGCCCACCGGCTCTCGACCGTCCGGGCGGCCGACCTGATCCTGGTCGTCGAGGACGGTCGCATCGTCGAACGGGGTACCCATCGCCAGCTGCTCGCCCGCGATGGGCGCTATGCGGAGCTGTACGAGACGCAGTTCCGCGAGCCGCAGGCCGCGGCTTGACGGGCCGTTATTCGGTTGCCGGTGTCACATGGTTGGGATAGACAAGAGCTGAGGGGTGAGGATATGCGCGCGCAGGAAGCGGGACTGCGGTCCGAGCCTGCCATCGCGCCGCCGCCCCGTCGGGTCAGGTCGTCGTCCGACATCCTTCGGCTACTGCCGTACCTGAAGCCGTACCGGGTGCGGTGGGTCGCGATGCTCGTCGCGGCGCTGCTCAGCCTCGGAGCCACGGTCACCATTCCGCTGATGACGAAGGCCGTGATCGACGGGCCGGTACGGCACCAGGACCCGCAGCGATTGTGGGTGCTCGGCACGGCGGCCATGGCCGTGCTGATCTCCGAGGCCGTGCTGTGGTTCATCCGCCGTTGGCTGGTGGCCCGCGCCACCATGGGCGTCGAAGCCGACATCCGCAAGGACCTGTACGCGCGACTACAGCTGCTGCCCATGGCCTTTCACGGCAAATGGCAGTCCGGGCAGCTGCTTTCGCGGGTGATGAACGACCTCAGCACCATCCGCCAGTTCCTGTCGTTCGGGCTGCTGTTCCTGATGCTCAACATCATTCAGATCATCGTGGTGACGGGCATCCTGCTGGCGATGTACTGGCCGCTCGGTGTCGTGGTGGTGGTGTCGACCGTCCCGATCACCGCGACGGTGCTGCACTTTCAGCGCCAGTTCACCATGCTGTCCCGTGCCGCGCAGGACCAGTCCGGCAACGTCGCAACCCACGTCGAGGAACAGGCGCTCGGGCTGCGCGTGGTCAAGGCGTTCGGCCGCGAGGAGTACGCCTACGAACGGTTCGACCAACGCGCCACCGACCTTTTCGACACCGCGGTGCGCAAGGTCGGGGTTTCGGCGCGGTTCTGGACCCTGCTCGAGGTCATCCCCAACGTCACGCTGATCATCGTGCTGGGCGTCGGCGCATACGCGGCGGGCAGCGGGCTGGTCACGATGGGCACGCTCGTCGCGTTCGTCACCATGATGCTGTCGCTGGTGTGGCCCATCGCGTCGCTCGGCTTCCTGCTGTCCATGACGCAAGAGTCGATGACGGCGGCCAACCGCGTCGCCGAGATATTCGATGCCCCACGCGAACTCGTCGACGGGCCGCTGGACCAGACGCCGCGCGGTGGCCGGCTGGAACTCGTCGACGTCGGCTTCCGCTTTCCCGCGGATCGCACGGTCGCCGCCGGGGCGGCTCCAGCCGAACAGTGGGCGCTGCGGCACGTGAACGTCACCGTCGAACCCGGCGAGACGCTCGCCCTCGTCGGGGCGACCGGTTCGGGCAAGTCGGTGCTCGCTTCGCTGCTGTCGCGGCTCTACGACGTCACCGAGGGCGCCATCCTGGTCGACGGCATCGACGTCCGCGAGCTGTCGCTGCCCGCGCTTCGACGGGCCGTCGCAACGGCATTCGAAGATCCGACGTTGTTCTCGATGTCGGTGGCGGAGAACCTCCGGCTGGGCCGTCCCGACGCTACTGACGAGCAACTGGCGCAGGCCGTCGACGTCGCGGCGGCCGACTTCGTGTACGACTTGCCGTTCGGGCTAGACACCCGCATCGGCGAGCAGGGCATGAGTCTGTCCGGCGGTCAGCGGCAACGGCTTTCGTTGGCTCGCGCCCTTCTGGCCGCACCGTCGATCCTGGTGCTGGACGACACGCTGTCTGCGCTGGACGTGCACACCGAGGCCACGGTGACCGCCGCGTTGCGCCGGGTGTTGCGGTCGGTGACGGGGATCGTCGTGGCGAACCGTGCATCGACGGTGTTGCTCGCCGACCGCGTGGCGCTGCTCGAGGGCGGCACCATCACGCGCCTCGGCACGCATGCCGAATTACTTTCCAACGCACCGGAATACCGCTACCTGCTGGCCGCCGACGAGGACCTCGACGACGGGTCCGAACGCAACTGCGATTGGGAACAGGACGAGGACCGTAGTCGGCTCGACCACATGTACCAGGAGCGGGAGGCGGAGGACTACGTGGCCTCCAAGGTGGACAGGCGATGAGCACGACGGACTGGCGCGGCCGCGCCGTCACCAACAATGACGACGACCTGCCCATCGACGAATCGGTCTCCCGGCGCAGGGAGGCCCGCTCGCTGCTTGGTTCGCTGTTGCGGCCGTACGCGACCACCGTGGCGCTGCTGGCCATCGTCGTCGTGCTGGAGAACGCCGCCCGGCTTTCCGTGCCGCTGCTCGTGCAGCGCGGCATCGACCACGGCATCCCGCCGATCGTGGACGGCGGCTCGACTCGCGAACTGGTGTTGATCGTCGCGACGCTCTGCGGCGTGGTGCTGGTGCAGGCGGTCAGCCGGATGTACTTCCTGCGCCGGTCCGGCCGGATTGGTCAGGAGGTGCTGCTCGAGTTGCGCCGCAGGATCTTCCGGCAATTCCAGCGGCTCGACGTGGCCTTCCACGATCGGTACACGTCCGGCCGCGTCGTGGCCCGCTCGACGAACGACGTCGAGGCCATCCAGGACATGTTGGAGACCGGGTTCGACGGACTGATCACCGCCGTTCTGACGCTGTGCGGGACCGCCGTGCTGCTGGTCGTGCTCGACGTGCGGCTCGGCCTGACCTGCCTGTGGGTGTTCCCCGTCCTGGTGGTGCTGGTGTGGTGGTTCCGCACGCAATCGTCCAAGACGTACCTGAAGGTCCGGGAAAGCGCCGCGCTCGTCATCGTGCAGTTCGTCGAGACGATGACGGGCATCAAGGCCGTGCAGGCCTACCGGCGCGAGCCGCGCAATCAGGCGATCTTCGAAGACGTCGCCGACCAGTACAAGAACATCAACGAACGAGCCTTCAAGCTGTTGGCGGTGTTCATGCCGGGGGTGCGACTGGTCGGCAACATCACCACCGGGCTGGTGCTGATCTACGGCGGCTACCGCGTACTGCAGGGCGAGTTGACGTTGGGCACGCTGACCGCGTTCCTGTTGTATCTGCGAATCTTCTTCGAGCCCATGCAGGAGATCTCGCAGTTCTTCAACACCTTCCAGTCGGCCGCCGCGGCACTGGAGAAGATCGCCGGGGTGCTTGCGGAAGCCCCTGGAATCCAGGATCCGGCGCATCCGGTCCAGCTCGATGTGGTGAAGGGCGACATCGGATTTCACGACGTGCACTTCTCCTACACGCCGGGCCGGCCGGTGCTGCCCGAGCTGGACCTCGCAATTCCGGCGGGTCAGACCGTCGCACTGGTTGGCACCACCGGCGCGGGCAAGACCACCATCGCCAAGCTGATCGCTCGGTTCTACGACCCGACTTCCGGCGCGGTGACCCTCGATGGAGTCGAGCTGCGCGACCTTGCGCAGGCCGACCTGCGCCGCCACGTCGTGATGGTCACGCAGGAGAACTTCATGTTCGAGGGCACGGTCGCCGACAACATCCGGTTCGGCAGGCCCGACGCAACCGACGACGAGGTGCGGGCCGCGGCCACGGCAGTTGGCGCCGACCGTTTCATCGACGCGTTGACGGATGGCTACGACACCGACGTCGCCAAACGTGGCGGCCGTTTGTCTGCGGGCCAGCGTCAGTTGATCGCCTTTGCGCGCGCGTTTCTCGCCGACCCCGCGGTGCTGATCCTCGACGAGGCGACCTCGTCGCTCGACATCCCCAGCGAGCGGATGGTCCAGCGGGCGCTGGCGACGGTGCTGGCAGACCGCACCGCCGTGGTCATCGCGCACCGGCTGTCGACGGTCCAGATCGCGGACCGGGTGCTGGTGCTCGAAGACGGGCGAATCGTCGAAGACGGCCCACCCGCGGAGTTGATCCAAAGCGACGGCAGGTACGCGGCGTTGCACCGCGCCTGGGTCGACTCGCTCGTCTAATCCCGCCCGCTGGCCAGCCGCCGCGCGTCGTTGGCGGGCGCCGTTACATGCGTTTGGCCAGTGCGGTTTGGCCTGGCCCAGCAAGTTCGCCGACTGCTTCACTCCGGCCGGTCATTGCCATTAGCAGCGCTTCGCCGGCGCCGCTGACCTCTGGGCCGTTGCC
>JAOPVI010000378.1 GCA_025966225.1 Mycobacterium sp.
GCATGTCGCGGTGGTCGCCGGGCCGGACCCTGGACACGCGTTCCCGGCGCTCGCACTGTGCCTGAAGCTCCAGTCCGCAGGTGACGCGGCGACGCTGCTCACCGGCGTCGAGTGGCTCGAGACCGCCCGTGAAGCGGGGGTGGCCGCGGTCGAGCTCGAGGGACTCGACGCCACGGATGACGACGACGCCGCCGACGCAGGCGCCAAGCTCCACCAGCGCGCCGCGCGGATGGCCGCACTCAATGCCCCGCGCCTCAAACAGCTGGCCCCCGACCTCGTGGTCTCCGACGTGATCACCGCGTGTGGTGGGCTCGCGGCCGAACTGCTCGGGGTGCCGTGGGTCGAGCTGAATCCGCATCCGCTGTATCTACCCTCGAAGGGACTGCCGCCGCTGGGCAGCGGGCTCGCGCCGGGTGTCGGCATGCGGGGGCGGCTGCGCGATGCCGTCATGCGCGCGCTGACCGCCCGGTCGGTGCGCCTTGGCGATCGTGAGCGCGCTACCGCCCGCGTCGAGATCGGATTGCCTGCGACACCTCCCGGCCCCGCCCGCCGGCTGATCGCCACGCTTCCTGCGCTCGAGGTACCGCGTCCCGATTGGCCCGCCGAAGCCGTCGTGGTGGGACCGCTGCACTTCGAACCGACGTCGGCGGTGTTGGAGGTTCCGCCCGGTGATGGACCCATGGTGGTCGTGGCGCCGTCCACGGCCACGACTGGGACGCAGGGTTTGGCCGAACTGGCCCTTGACGTGCTGCGGCCGGGTTCGACGCTGCCTGCGGGTGCCCGTGTGGTGGTGTCTCGGCTCGGCGGAGCCGACGTCACCGTCCCGCCGTGGGCGACGGTCGGTCTTGGCCGTCAGGACGACCTGCTGGCACGGGCCGACCTGGCGATCTGCGGCAGTGGTCACGGCATCGTGGCCAAGGCGCTGCTGGCGGGTGTCGCGATGGTGGTGGTGCCCGGCGGGGGAGACCAATGGGAGATCGCGAATCGTGTTGTGCGGCAGGGCAGTGCGGTCCTCGTCCGACCACTGACCGCAGACGCGTTGATCGCCGCGGCGAGCGAAGTGCTTGCGTCGTCTGGGTACCGTGATGCCGCTAGGCGGGCGGGCGCCACTGTCACCAGCGTCGCCGATCCGGTACGGGTGTGCCATGAAGCGTTGGAAGCGTCAGCGTAAATTGATCTCGTGCGGCTGACCGAATTCCACGTACTCGTCGAGGGCCGGTTTGGCGCGGTGCGAGGTGGCTCGATGCTCGTCGACCACGTATTGAGCAATTTCGGCGGCCGCACGGCCGCGCAGGCCATCGAGGACGGAATCGACCCTCGCGACGTGTGGCGGGCGCTGTGCGCCGACTTCGACGTCCCACGCAACGAGTGGTAGATGGTTCAGAGCCGACTTCTGACGGCGTTGACGATGTCCAGGCTCAGCTGAGTCGCGGTCGCCAGTGCTTCGCGCTCATCGTCTCGGATGGATCCGCACGCCCAGTCCCAGTGGGCTGACACCGTTTGTCCGGGGACCGGCGCAGGTGCCAGGGAGGTACCGTCCTTCCTCCAGCGCACCCGCTCGGGGGTGGGATCGCCGAGTGCGAGCGTGCCGTCCGCGAACGTCAGTGGCCGTGAGTCGATCACCACGTGGTCGCCCGCTACCGACTGGACCGTGCCCCAGCGGATGCGGCAGTCCTGCATCACCTGGACGGGCTTTGTGGGGTTGCGGTCGAGGAAGCGGATCCATGGGTACACGACGAACACGTGAAAACTGTGATGCGCCAACGCCTGCCCGGGCTCCAACGCATCGAGCAGCCCGGTCACCTGGCCGGCGAACGACGTTCGCAATGCGCTCAGCAGCGCATCCGAGTCGACCGCCTTCAGCAGCGATCCGCCGACCCAATAGTTGCGGACCACCTCAGCGTCGAGCGGGTCAACGACCCCGGTCGCGTCCGCGAGCGCAACGAGGTAGGGCCACGCGCCATCGAACTCCTTGGCGCGCGACGCTAGTTCGTCCACACTCCCTTCGCTCAGCAGTGCTTCGGCGTCTGCGGGCCCGCAGTACCCCAGCTCGTTGGGCGGAAACGCGTAGCGGGCGAACACCTCATAGCCGGCAGACACCTGCCGTTGGATCGGCGACCCCACGTCAGCAGATCCGGGGGAGCTGTTCACCGATCGGTAGATCCACCACCCGGGTGCCACCGAGCGCCGTCCGCGCGACCACCATGCCCGGATGCTCGGGAACGCAATGGCCGATGACCGCAGCGCGAATCCCCAACGGATGTCCGTGCATTGCGGCGAGTACCCGATCCGCGTCATCCGCAGGCACGAACGCAAGCAGCTTGCCCTCGTTGGCCACCTGCAGTGGGTCGAGGCCCAGTAACCCGCACGCGTCGCGGACCTCAGCGGGGATCGGGAACGTGCGCTCGTCCAGTGCGATGCCGACGCCCGCGGCCTTCGCGATCTCGTTCAGGGTGGCGGCCACCCCGCCGCGGGTGGGATCACGCAGTACGTGCAGGTCTGCGCCGGTGTCGAGCATCGCCGCCACCAGCCCGTGCAGCGGTGCGGTATCGCTGGCCACGGTGGTCGCGAACTCCAGCCCCTCACGGCAGCTCATCACCGCAACGCCGTGCACGCCGATGTCGCCGCTGACGATCACCACGTCGCCCGGTGTCGCGCGCTGCGGGCGGATGTCGGCGCGCTCGTCGACGATGCCGATCCCGGCGGTGTTGATGAACACGCCGTCGCCGTGGCCCGAGTCCACCACCTTGGTGTCCCCGGTGACCAACTTCACCCCGGCCGCCAGCGCCGCCGTGCCGACGGCCTGTGCCACGTGCGCGATCTCGCTGAGTGCGGTGCCTTCCTCGAGGATGAACGCCGTCGACATCACCAACGGGCGCGCGCCCGCCATGGCCAGGTCGTTGACCGTGCCGTTGACGGCGAGGTCGCCGATCGAGCCGCCGGGAAAGACAAGCGGCTTGACCACGAACGAGTCGGTCGAGAAAGCCAGCCGAGCCCCGTTGACCTCGATGACGGCCGCATCGCCCATGCCCGCGTCCGCGGCGGATCCGAATGCAGGAAGGAACAGATGCTCGATGAGCTCACCAGACATCGCGCCGCCGCCGCCGTGCCCCATCACGATGTTCGGCGCATCCCGCAGCGGCATCGGACAGACCCACGCCTCCATATCGATGCTCGGCTTCGGCTCCGAAGACAGCTCAGGCATGTGTCACCTCCAGCCGTCGATACAGGTAGTAGGCCGCGCAGGCCCCCTCCGACGAGACCATCGTCGCACCCAACGGGTTTCGCGGGGTGCACTCCTTGCCGAAGGCGGCGCACTCGTGTGGCTTGATCATGCCCTGCAATACCTCGCCCGAACGGCAGATGTCGGACTCGGCCGTGTGTATCCCCGTCACCGAGAAGCGGTGCTCCGCATCGAATTCCCGGTAGGCGGGCGACAGTCTCCAGCCACTCTGCGGGATCATGCCGATGCCGCGCCAGGCACGGTCCGTGACCTCGAAGACGTCCTCGAGCATCGCCTTGGCAGGTAAGTTTCCGCCCGCCTGGACCGCCCGGGGATAGGCATTCTCCAGTTCGTGCCGTCCGGATTCCAACTGAATCACCGTGCGCCGGATACCCTCCAGAATGTCCAGCGGCTCGAATCCGGTGACCACGATGGGGATCTGGTACTTCTCGGTGAGCTCCGGGTACTCGTCGGTGCCCATGACGCAACACACGTGGCCCGCCGCGAGGAACGCCTGCACCCGACAGGTCGGCGACTCCATGATCGCGGCGATCGCAGGCGGCACCAGCACGTGCGACACCAGCAGGGAGAAGTTCGTCACCCCAAGTCGTTTGGCTTGGTAGACCGTCATGGCGTTGGCGGGCGCGGTGGTCTCGAATCCGATTCCGAAGAACACCACCTGCCGGTCCGGGTTGGCCCTTGCGATGGTCAGCGCATCGAGCGGGGAGTACACCACTCGGACGTCGCCGCCCTCACTCTTAATCCGGAACAGATCCTTCTCACTTCCCGGCACCCGCAACATGTCGCCGAAGGAACAGAAGATGACGTCGGACCGCGACGCGATCTCCAGCGCCTTGTCGATCATCTCCAACGGGGTGACGCACACCGGGCAACCGGGCCCGTGGATCATCTCGATCTCGTCCGGCAGCAGCTGATCAATTCCATGGCGGATGATCGAATGCGTCTGGCCACCACACACTTCCATGATCGCCCAACGTCGCGTCGTGACTGCTTTGATCTGGTCGACGAGCCGTCCCGCCAGTTCTGGGTCACTGAATTCGTCCAAGTACTTCATGACGTCACCTCGGTTGTCGGATTGTTTCTCGGTGCGGCCAGTCCGGCCTGTTTCGCGGCGAGCTCGAAGCCGTCACCGAACTCCTCGTCGAGCACGCCGAGGTGCTCGAACTCGGCCAGCGTGCGTTTCGCCGATTCCTCGTCGAGGCGTTGGATCGCGAAACCCACGTGTACGACGACGTATTCCCCGACGGTCGCGTCGGGAATGTACTCCAAGCAGACGTCCTTTTGAATGCCGCCGAAGTCGACCAACGACATCAGGGTGCCGTCGCGGTCCTCCAAACTGAGGATCTTTCCCGGAACTGCTAGACACATCGCGCTTCGCCTTCTCTCCTATCGACTCTCATACCGAATTTCCCACCAGTAGCTGACCGAGCGCGAGGCCACCATCGTTCGGCGGTACTCGGCGGTGGGTAATCACGTCGAAGCCCTTGGCGCGCAGCCCGTTTACGGCAAGTCGTAGTAAGACGGCGTTTTGGAAGACGCCGCCGGACAGTGCGACGGTCTGCGCTGCGTCGCAAGTCGTGGCGAGGTCGACGATCAGGTCGGCGACCGCCCCGTGGAACCGCGCTCCGATCGCCCCAGGCGCGACGCCGGCGCGCACGTCCGTGATCACCGCCGCCAGCAGGGGAGCGGGGTCAATCACGGTTGGTGGTCCATCGGTGTCGAGCGCGAAGCCGTATCGCCTCGAGCCGCCGTCGACACCCCGGGTGAGGCCTTCGAATTCGATTGCCGCCTGCGCTTCATACGCGACCACCTGCCGCACGCCCACCAAAGCCGAGACGGCGTCGAAGAGCCTCCCCATGCTGGACGTGGGGGCGCATCCGAGGTTGGTTTCGAGTTGATGGCGCAGTACGCGGCGCTCATCCGCGGGACATGCTCGCACCGGCGGAAGGTCGGCGTCCCAGGCCATTCCGGCGGCCCACAGGTGTGCCAACGCCATCCGGTACGGTCGAAGCACGCTCGTGTCGCCGCCGGCCAGCGGGACGTACTTGAGGTGCGCCAGCCTGCGGTACTCCTTGTAATTGGCGAGCATCACCTCACCGCCCCACACGGCGCCGTCGGGACCGTATCCAGTCCCGTCGAACGCGAACCCGAGCACCGCAGTGGCACCGTCGAGCCCGTGCTCGGCCATCACCGCCGCGATGTGCGCGTGGTGGTGCTGCACGCGGCGGACGGGTCTGGTGCCGCAGTTGCGGGTGGCCCAGGCGGTCGAGCGGTATCCCGGGTGGGCGTCGGCAACAACGACGTCCGGTGCTACCCCGGTCAGCGCGCACAGGTGTCGCTGCGCATCGTCGAAGGCCGACAGCGTGGCGAGGTCGTCCATGTCGCCGATGTGCTGACTCAGCCAGGCGTACCTGCCCTCGGCGACCGCCAGCGTGTTCTTGAGATCGGCGCCCACGGCCAGTGTCGGCGGAACCGCAACCGGCAGCGAAACCGGCAGCGGCGCGTAGCCACGTGAACGCCGGATCGGCAACTCGATGTCGTCATCCCCATTTTCGGCTCCGCCGAAGGTATCCCGATGCTCGGCTCCGCCGAAGGTGACGACGCGGACGATCGAGTCGTCACACGGGACCAAGATCGGCCGGTCGTGCATCAGCCAGCCATCGGCGAGCAGCGCGAGCCGGTCGACGGCATCGTCGTCCGTGAAGCAGATCGGTTCTCCACCGAGATTTCCCGACGTCATGACCAGCACCTTGGGTACCGGTTGGTCGCCTGGAAGTCCGAACAGCAGCGTGTGCAGCGGGCTGTAGGCCAGCAGGACGCCGACGTCGGGATTGTGTGGCGCGATCGCGTCGGCGATCGGTGCGTTCGGCAGCCGGGCCATCAACACGATCGGGCGCTGGGGACCGGACAGCACCCGAGCGGACGTCGTGTCCACCGCAGCGATGGTGCGGGCCGTCGCAAGGTCGGCCACCATTACTGCGAAGGGCTTGTCGCCGCGTCGCTTTCGTCGACGCAGCTCGCTCACCGCGGCGTCGTTGCCGGCATCGCAGGCCAGGTGGTAGCCGCCGATTCCCTTGACTGCGAGTATCCCGCCACCGCGCAGCAGCGTCCTGGCGCTAGCCAGTCCGCGCTCGCCTCCCTGGGTTCGGCCGTCGCGGTGGCGGTACGTCAGCGTTGGTCCGCAGTTGGGACAGCACACGGGTTGGGCGTGGAACCGGCGGTTCGCGGGGTCGGTGTACTCCTGTGCGCAGTCGACGCACATGGCGAAACCAGCCATCGTGGTGGTGGCACGGTCGTAGGGCAGCGAGCTGATGATGGTGAATCGGGGCCCGCAGTTCGTGCAGTTGACGAACGCATGGCGATACCGCCTGTCGGCGGGATCGCGTTGTTCGCCTGCGCAATCCGAGCACATGGCGACGTCGGGAGAGGTCAAGGTGCGGCCACTGCCTGATCGCGACGTGTCCGCTATCTCGAATCCGGTGCCCCCGACGAGCGGTATTTCGCTGCTCTCGATGGATTCGATGACCGCCAGTGGGGGAGCGTGCCCCAGCAGTCGGGCTTGGAAGTCGGCGATGGCGCTCCCGTCGCCCTCGATCTCGATGACGGCGCCCGAGCTGTCGTTGCGCACCGTGCCGGACAACCCCAGTGCGGCCGCGGTGGTGTAGACGAATGGTCGGAAACCAACGCCCTGTACGACGCCGTGCACGCAGAGGCGGAGCCGCCGGCGGAGGGTCATGGGGATAAGTCCTCGTCGCCACTGCCCATCAGCCTCAGGCCGGCCATGGCCTCGTCGGCGCCGGCCCTGTCGGTCTTTTCGACCACGAAGCCCATGTGGATGATCACCCAGTCGCCCGCGGTGAACGTCTCCTCGGGCAGCATGCCGATGTTGACCTTGCGGTGCTCACCCGCGACGTCGACGAGGGCCAGCTGGTCGCCGTAGCCCTCCAGCATCCCGACGACCTGACCCGGTATCCCCAGACACATGGCGTTCAGCCCTCCCGCGCCGGTGTGGCTTGCCGCGTGCCGAACCGCGTCAGCGCGTCCTCCATCGCCACGACGGCGCCGGGCACGGCCGCGGCCACCGGATCGGACAGGCCCATGCCCTCGTCGATGTTCGCGACCTCGCAGCCGACGACGATGGTCCGCGGTGCCGTCCCGCCCAACGCGGTCAGGGTCCCGAACACGGCCGCCGGATCCATGCTGTGCGCTTCGAGCCCGGCAGTGGGCGTGAGGGTTTCGTGATCGGCCTCGAAGACGTGCAGAGTGCCTGGTGCTCCTCGATCGGGCAGGGCGTCGACGAGCACCAGTCCGTCCCAGTGCTCCAGCAGGTCATACGCGAGATGCATGCCCCGGATGCCGTAGTCGACGACCTTGACGTCGATGCCATCGAAGGGGCGCGTGTCAAGGCGCGGGCTGGCGCGACGGATGGCCTCGGGTCCGAAGCCATCGTCGGAGAGGAAGATGTTGCCGATTCCGGCGACCAGGATGCGGGCTGTCATCGGATTGGTGGACTGCTGTTACATGTTCCGCATCTTCATGTATCGCCGTATGTCCGGGACTGAACGTAACCCGATCACCACTCCGCCGACGACGACTACGGCGACGACACCTGTTGCGACCCAACCAACTACATCCATCATGAACTCCTATCTTGGCTGACTACTCTTGGTTCGAGCGGCTCGACTTCTTCCGGCGCAAAGTACAGATATCGGCCGTAGGAGTCGGGCATCTCGACGTCCGGATCGTCCTCGACGATGACGCCCACGTACTGCTGGCCGTCGACGTCCTCGTGCACGGAAGTGACGCGGGCGGTCCTTCCGGAGAAGAAGATGTCCTGCGCGTCAGCGCGCCGGCACGGCCGCAGCCGCACTCGACTCCCCGCGGACACTCGCACCCCGTTCACCAGCACTGCGTCAACGTCGGGACGTACGGCGTCGTCGGCCAACGGATCCCACCAGTCGACGCCTTCGGGGATCTCGGGGATCAGGCCCGCCGACCGCATCTGCTCGTCCAACTCCTCGAAACCGGTCGCTACGGAGGGGCTACACCCAATTCCCGGGTCGCTGCGCTCCAGCCCGCCGGAACCGGCGTGCGGGTTGCGCAGGATCCCGTGCAACTGCTGCATGGCCTCGGGCGACATCGAATCGCACCGATCGATGATCGCCGCCGCCAGCGGATCGGTGGCCCGCGCCTGCGCCTTCTCCTCGTCGGTCATCGTCATGACGCGAAGCGTGAGAATCTCGTCGATCTCGCACGAGTCGTAGAGCGCACCCTCGCTCTGTTCGGCGATCTCGGGATGGTCGTAGAGGATGATCGGCGAGATCAGCAGCAGGTCCCGTTGGCCCGGCCGCCCGGCCAGCACGGGGAAGCACCGGTGCTGGAGGCAGCGCGACACGGGGCCTGTCGCGGAGTCGGGTGGCTCGAGCAGCGAAACGAACTCGCCGCCGACGACTTCGGCGATGAGATGGGTACCGATCAGCGACGTGGCGATGGCCTTATCCTTGTCCAAGTCCTTGTCGAAGTCCTTGTCCAAGTCCTTGTCTGCCGTGGCCTCGCCGGTGTTGCGGACCGACACGCTGACCCGGTGCAGGCCGTCATCGCGTTCGACCGCGACGCGCAGTTCGGCCCGGATCGCGGCCCTGGTACGGATCAGCCGACCGCCATCGACGTCCTCGGTGTCGCTGCCCGCAGGGACTGCGACGGGCAGCGTGCGTGACTGTTCGAGGTCGGCGAGATCGAACGGCCCGAACGACAGTTCGCACTCCACCGCCTCGTCCCAGGTGACCCACGACTGCACACCGCTGGTCAATTCGTCGACGGGCTCATACCGGCCACCGCCGGCGTCGCGCTCGGCGCGGCGGTGCTGCAGCTGCAGGAAGCGCACGACGAGCGAGAGCTCGCTGTCACCGTCGATCAGAAACTGTGTGGACAGCGTGTCGTCCTCCCCGACGCCCGCGTCGGACGCACCGGGCGGTCCCACCACACCGAACTGCCAACGGGATTGGTTCTTGCTGGACGTCGCACGGTACGGATAGAGCAGATAGCCCTCGTAGAGCACCGCGTCGGCGATGGCCCGTGCCCGGTCCCAGGTGGTTGTCACCGGACTTCCTCCGGTTGTTGCGTTGGCACCGATATCTCCGGCGCTTCGGCCAGCAGCGTGGTGATCGCATCCTCGAAGTCGAGCATCCCGCGGGCTGACTTGTAGGCGGCCAGTGCGGAGACGGTGTCATGCCCGAGCCGCACCCAGCCGGCATTCGGGTAGTGCATGCGGATGAGGTCCTTCCAGACCGCCACCGGCATCTCGTGCTGCGCTTCGCACTCCCATGACACCTGGCTGACCGAGAAGCCGCGCTCACCCTGGACGAAAACCGTTCCGCTGAAGAGGAACAACAGCGGGATTGCACCGTCGAGCAGGGCATGCAGATACTTGGATGCCGCGACCTCGAAGTCGTAGGTGCACTCCAGTGGCATCGAGATCTCGGTGACGCCAGTGAAGCCCTGCACCATCGCGGTGGCGTGCTGCCACAGGAAGGTGCGTTGGGTGTTGACCCAGCGCTGCCGCGGGCCGAACAGGTCGACCAGGCCTTCGGCCTCGTCGTCGGAGTATGGGCGCCGCAACGGTTCGATCCGGATCTGGCATCGCAGCGCAATCGTCTGGATCGGCTCATCGTCGGCGCTGGCGATGCTTATGCGCGCGTTCAGTTGAGGGGTCGCCGAGTATGGCTCCGCGACCACGTCCAGGATGGTGAACGTCAGCTCGCTCACGCTGATCCGTTCATGTGCTGGCCACCTTGCTCCGCGCCTTGATCCCCTCGAAGAACTCGTCGACGAACTCGCGCACTTCGTGGCCGCCGTCGAAGCCCCGCCACAACATTCGCAGTCTGCCCACGAACTCGTAGCAGGCATCGATGGGCACCAGGTAGCACTCGGCAGGCGCGTTGAGTTCCGGATCCGCGTGATCTCGATCGGGCACGCGCACCAGGAGCGCTTCGACGTCGTCGGCGAGCATACTCAGCCGGGTGTCGGCGCCGCTGATGGTGCTCCAGGCGTCGAGATCCAGCTCGGACTCGGTGGCGCCTGCCGGACCCGGGTAGAAGGCCACGGTCTTGTCCATGTCGGAGTTGTGGAAGAAGAACGCCAGCCCGACCGGAATCTGCAGCGATTCCCAACCGCGACGGTCCAGCGTGAAGTCGGAGAACGTGAGGTATCGATCCGGCACCGCCCGATAGCGCAGCTTGGCGTGCGGGTCGGAGAACAACAGGTAGCAGCCGCGACAGGTGCACATCAGTTGGCGCGCCCCGACATTGACGACGTGCTGATGTTCGTCGGCGATCGGCTCGGCGCACATCTCGCAGCGCTCGCCGACCGGCTGGGCGGGACGCTTGTTGGCCCGGATGCGGGCCAGGACGTCGTATGTGCCGCCGGTGCTGGGGGTCCCCCCGCTCGCGGGGGAGAGCGGAGCGACCCGGGAGTCCATTTGGGCCATCACATCACCCCGGTGGCCTCGGCCAGTACCGCCACCGAAAGCACGCCATCGCGAAGCAGCAGCGGGATCGGATCGAGATGTGTTGTGGTCTCGTCGGTGTCGTCGAGACCCGCACCTGCGTGAACCGCGTCGAAGTGTGCGTGGCACCGTGGGCATCGGAGGACTGCCGCGCCGATCGGTGCGCCCATCGGGCGGTGCAGCTGCGCTCCCGCCATCGAGTCGCCGCAGCGACCGCATCGATCGTGATACGCGAACAGGTCATCACCGACTCGACACGCCAGGATCGGCACTCCTGCCACCAGAAAGCCACCCACTTCACCGGAGCCGAGCTCCCCGATGTCGGGAACCGGGTACCAGGCGGCGGAAACGGTGTCCTTTTCGCGGATGCGGCTCATCAGCGAATCGGCTGAGATCAAGGCGGAAGCCGAAGCCGTGCTGTCCGATTCAGCGGCTACGACTTCGATTGAGTTGATCTCGGGTGCGGCCGCACGGACGGCGTCCTCGACGGCGAACTCGAGCGTGACCGCAGACGACGGGCAGCTCTTGCAGCTGCCCGCGAACTGCAGGCGGACCACATCATCTGCCACCTCCAGCAGCGTGACGTCGCCGCCGTGCGAGCCGAGATACGGCCGGACGCCTTCGAGCGCGTCCTCGATGCGGCGCTCGATCCCGTGCGGGTGCAGGCCGTGAACCAGCATGAGGCTGGCGACGAGTTCATCTGAGGCGAACTGAACGACCAATTCGGGAGCCGATTGAGCAGCGATGGCCACGATGCGCTCAAGCGCCGCACCGTACAGGTCCGTCAGCTCACCGGCCAGTTGCTCGGTCCGCTCGCGCACCACCGTCCCGCTGCCCGCGCTGGCGTCCAGCAGGGTCTGAATTCGATCACCTGCTGTGCGCCAACGCGCGTCGTCTTCGAGTGCCTCCGGGCGTTGTCGTCCTGGTGAGGCCATGTATCACTCCCCGGTGACGGATTGCGTTGGGGAGTGCAGTTTCTCGAGCGTCTTCCCCTCACCGAGGTACATGTGTACCCCGCATGGCAGGCAGGGGTCGAAGCTGCGGACCGTCCGCATGATGTCGATGCCCTTGAAGTTCTCCCGATCGTTCTCCTCGAAGATCGGTTGACCTTGAACGGCGTCCTCGTACGGACCAGGGGTTCCGTAGCTGTCGCGCGGGTTGGCGTTCCAAGGGGTGGGCGGATACGGGTGGTAGTTCGCGATCTTGCCGTCCCGAATCACCATGTGATGGCTGAGCACTCCGCGGACCGCCTCGGTGAAGCCGCACCCGATGGCCTCGTCAGGCACCGTGAACTTCTCCCACGTCTTGGTGCGGCCTGCCCGGATCTCGATGAGCGCCTGCTCCGCGAAGTGCAGCGCACATGCCGCCGCGTAGGCCTGGAAGTACGTGCGGGCCCGGTTGCGCTCGAGGGTGTTGCTGCCGTGCTCGGGGATCTTCCACTCGAATGGGACGGGTCCCTTGAGCGCTGTCTTGGGCAGGTTGATCTGCACGCTGTGCCCGGTGGACACGACGTACCCGCCCGCGTTGACGAGGCCGGCCAGCGCCGTGCTCCACAGCCGCGCCAACGGACCGCCACCGGTGTCCAAGGCCAGGTGGTCCTTGCCGTCGAACCAGCGCGGCGACATGACCCAGCTGTACTTGTCGTCCATGTCGCGCTTCTGTGGCTTGGGGTTGGTGTGCTGATTCCACGGGTGGCGCCGGTCCACCGGGTTGCCGAGCGGATCGTTCTTGACGAACATCTCCTGATCGGTCCAGTCGTCGTAATAGCTGCTGCCCAACAGGATTCGAATGCCGAGGTTGATGTCCACCAGGGAGGTGGTGACCAGCTTGCCGTCCACCACCACGCCGGGGGTGACGAACATCTTCCGGCCCCAGTCCTCCATGTCCTTATAGGAGAAGTTGCAGTACTCGGGATCCTGGAAGGAGCCCCAGCAACCCAGCAGTGTCCGTCGCAATCCGACGTTCTCGTACCCAGGCAAAGCCTCGTAGAAGAAGTCGAATAGATCGTCGTGCATCGGGACGACCTTCTTCATGAACTCGACGTAGCGCATGAGCCGGGTGATGTAGTCGGTCATCAGCTGAATCGTGGCGACGGTGCCGACCCCGCCGGGGTACAGCGTCGAGGGATGTACGTGCCTGCCCTCCATGAGGCAGAACATCTCTCGCGTCCAGCGGCTGACCACCAGCGCCTCGCGGTAGAACTCGCCGGTGAACGGGTTCAGGGCCCGCATGATCTCGGCGATCGTGCGGTAGCCGTGCGCATCCGAGTTCGGGGAGAGCGTGTTCTCGGCCTTGGCCAACACACTCGGGTTCGTCTCGGAGACCATCTTCTCGCAGTAGTCGACACCGACGAGATTCTCTTGAAAGATGTTGTGGTCGAACATGTATTCCGCGGCCTCGCCGAGGTTGACGATCCACTCGCCGAGGTTCGGGGGCTTGACCCCGTAGGCCATGTTCTGCGTGTAACACGAGCACGTGGCGTGGTTGTCCCCGCAGATCCCGCAGATGCGGCTCGTGATGAAGTGCGCGTCGCGGGGGTCCTTGCCCTTCATGAAGATCGAATAGCCGCGGAAGATCGATGACGTGCTGTGGCACTCCACCACTTCACGGTTTTCGAAATCGATCTTCGTGTAGATCCCGAGGCTGCCGACGATCCGGGTGATCGGATCCCACGACATGTCGACGAGGGTGCTCGGATCCTTCTTGGTGTGTTGAGGTCCGGGAACGGTGGTTGTCATTGAGTCTTGCCCTCCTATGCGAAGTGCACCTACCAGGTGCGCTTTGCACCTGTCGTCAGTTCCCTGCCTGAATGCCGCCACTTCGGTTCTTTGTCGAGCGTGCGTCCGGTGACGTGGCGCAGATTGCGGATCACCGAGCCGTACAGGCCTGAGGCGGATGTCGAGAGCTTTCCGCCCGGTGGCTCGTCCATGAATGGCATGAACTTGTCCGGGAAGCCAGGCATCGTGCACCCGATGCAGATGCCACCGACGTTCGGGCAACCGCCGACGCCGTTGATCCAGCCGCGCTTCGGCACGTTGCACTTGACGACCGGACCCCAACAGCCAAGCTTCACAATGCATTTCGGCGATCCGTATTCGGTCGCGAAATCACCTTGCTCGTAATAGCCGGCCCGGTCGCACCCCTCGTGCACGGTTTTGCCGAACAGCCATTGCGGTCGCAGCGCCTCGTCGAGGGGAATCATCGGCGCCTGACCGGTGGCCATGTAGAGCAGATAGGTCAACGTCTCGGACAGGTTGTCGCCCTGGATGGGACAGCCCGGCACGCACACGATGGGAATGCCTGCTTTGCTCTTCCAGTCCCAGCCGAGGTAGTCCGGTACACCCATCGCGCCGGTCGGGTTGCCCGCCATCGCGTGGATGCCGCCGTACGTTGCGCAGGTGCCGACGGCCACGATCGCGGTGGCTTTCGGCGCGAGCCGGTCCAGCCACTCACTGGTGGTGATCGGCTGGTTGGTCGCCGGGTCGTTGCCGAACCCGCACCAGTACCCCTCCTTGTGCAGGTTCTCGTTGGGAATCGACCCCTCGACGACCAACACGAACGGTTCCAAGTCGCCGCGGTCGGCTTTGAAGAACCACTCGAGGAAGTCGTCCGCGCCGCCGGACGGTCCGCACTCGAAGTCGATCAACGGCCAGTGCACCGCGACTTGCGGCAAACCAGGGAGCGCGCCGAGGGCGATCTCCTCGATGCTGGGTTGGGTGGCGCCCGTCAATGCGACGGAATCGCCGTCACAACTCAGACCGGCGTTGATCCACAGAACGTGGATCAGGGTTTGTTCCGCCTTTATGGCAGCTTCGGTTGGCATGCTTGCCGACTTTCCGGGACCGGCTGGGATCCCTGCGGCGCCGGGGTCGCCCCTCGGCCCACTTGCGCGTCGCTGGTTCTCGGTTTACTCGCGCAAAAGTGTGTTGTCAATCACATCCAGGCAACGGTCACCGGCACTTAAACTGCGTGCGCGTCAATCCATTGATACCAATTCTCCATTCCGTCTCCCTTGGTAGCCGAAACGGGTATTATCTCGACGTCTGGATTGACCGAACGGGCATGCTGCGTACAAAGTTCGACATCGAAGTCGACGTACGGCAGTAGATCCATCTTGTTGATCAGCACCAGGCCCGCTGCGGCGAACATGTGCGGATATTTCAACGGTTTGTCGGTCCCTTCGGTCACCGAGATGACGACGACCTTGCTGTGCTCGCCGAGATCGAAGAGCGCCGGGCAGACCAGATTTCCCACGTTCTCGATGAACAGCAAAGAGTCGTCGTCGGGCTCGAGGGTGTGCAGCGCACGTTCGATCATCTGGGCGTCCAGGTGGCATCCCGCGCCTGTGTTGACCTGAACCGCGCGTGCCCCCGCAGCGGTGATCCGGTCGGCGTCGAGCAGCGTCTCCTGATCGCCCTCGATCACCGAAACT
>JAOPVI010000196.1 GCA_025966225.1 Mycobacterium sp.
CACCGCGATCGGCTTCATGAAGCCCTGACGTGGCGAACGGCTCAATGACCCATGCGGCGCACCAACCGCGGCACCGCTGAGGGCACCGCCGATTCGGCGACCGAGGCCACGCCTATCGCCATGGACAACAACCGGATGCTCATGACCGTCGGGGCGGACGCGAGTTGCGCTGCCCGACCAGGTAGTTCGTCGACCCGGCCTGCATAGACCGCCTTTGCGATCTCAAGTGCCGCACGCTCCCTGGTGTCGATGAGGCTGTGGCCAAGGGTCGGGAGTTCGACCAATACGGACTGTGGGATGAGGGCCGCGATCCGCCGGGCCACCGCGGGAGGCGTCGTGAGGTCGCGTCCACCGGAGACGACGACGGTTGGCCAAGTGAACTTCGGCATATCGGCGATGAGGTCAAATGGCTCGGCCTCGAAATCGACGTCTCCGGTGGCCATTTCGCGGAACGTCACCGCTGGATCGAGCGGTTGGCCATCTGGCACCGCGCCATAGTTGAGCTCGCGGTAACCGATCCGTTCAACCAGCTCTGGCTCGTGGTGGTAGGCCGTCTCGTGCGCGAAGTACATCCGGGCGGCCTGTCCGATTGCGCCCCACAACCAGTCCCGACCACTCAACAGGAGGTCCAGCTGGCGGCGCAGGACGTCAGGACCCACGAGCCCATACATTCCGACCGCCAGCTGCGCGGCCGCCGGAGTGAGCACGCCGTCGTCGACGAGCCTGCGCACCTTGGGGGCCAGTTCGGCGGTCTCCGGGTTGTCACCATCCCACAGCAGTCGGCGGGCAGCCTGTCGAACCACCTCGATGTCATCGGCCGAGAGCAACGGAGAATCGAGCACCATCGCGTGGACGCGATCCGGATGGCGCACCCCGAGCCCGGCAGCCAGATACGTGCCATACGAAGTCCCGTAGATCACTGCCTTTGCGACCTGCGCATCGTCGAGCACGGCGGCGACGTCATCGACGGCCTGCTCGATGGTCAGGGTCTCAGCGGGCAGATCGGCACCGGCGTCGTCGTGACGCGACATGCCCACGCCGCGGTGCTCGACCATGATGACATCGAGTCCATCGGCCGCCGCCCGTCTACGGAGCCCGCGGTAGAGCGCGATCGAGGCCGCGCCGGGACCGCCGGGGATGATCACCAGCGGAATGGCCGATTTGCGACCACTGCGCACGTAGAACAGATCGAACTCGCCGCCGTCGCCGCCAAGCGGCCTACGAACCGGCCGCACGCCGGGCAGCGCGGCCAACTTGTCTTGGGCGCGGCGACGCTTGGCGTTCATGGTCATCGTCAGCCATTGTATTTTCTCGAGCGACTTGCGGTGTCTCACTGGTGGCGGGCGGGTCACCCGTCACGAATCGCGTGCAGGTCAGCCCGAACGGATCAGGTCTGCGGCCTTCTCCCCGACCAGCACGCTTGGCGCGTGGGTGTGCCCGCGGATGATCGTCGGCATCACCGAGGCGTCGGCCACACGCAACCCGTCGACGCCACGCACGCGCAGCTGTGGGTCCACCACGCTGGCGTCATCGCTCCCCATCCGGCAGGTGCCCACTGGGTGATACAGCGTGTGCGACACGGTCTTCAACGCCTGCTCCAGGGCCTGGTCGGACAACTCCCCTACGCCGGCCGGGCGGGCGACGGCGCCAAGCACCGACCGCATGCTCGATGTCTGCGCGATGCGGGCGGTGATCCGCAGCCCCTCCATCAGTGCTTCACGGTCGACGCCTTCGTCGTCGCTGAGGTACCGCGGGTCGATGACCGGCTTGTCGTGTGGATCGGCGGACCGCAGCGTGATGTTGCCGCGGCTCTTGGGCTTCAACAGAATTGGACCCATCACGACTGCGTGTCGGTGGTACGGATCGCCGATCGCCTCGTCGAAGAACGGCGCAGGCGCGAAGATCAGCTCGAGGTCGGGCAGGGCAAGTTCCGGCCTGCTGCGCACGAACCCGTACGCCTCGCCGACGTTGGACGTCAGCATCCCGCGCCGCCGAGCCAAGTAGTTCACCAATTCCAACGGCTTCTCCGCCGCGAACAGGGTGTCGCGTCCCGCGTCGAATCCCAGCGGAACGCACAGGTGGTCCATCAGGTTCTGGCCGACCTCCGGGACGTGCCGCACCACGTCGATGCCCTGATCAGCAAGGCGCTCCCGATCACCGATGCCGGACAGCATCAGCAATTGCGGGCTGTTGATGGCGCCGCCACACAGCACGACTTCCCGGCGGGCCTTCACCACTTCGCGGCGGCCCGCGTGCTCGTACTCCACGGCAACGGCTCGGCCGTCCTCGATCAGCACGCGAGTCGCGGTGGCATTGGTCAGGATTCGCAGGTTTGGTCTGCGCATCGCCGGTTTGAGGTAGGCGTCGGCGGTACTCCAGCGCGCACCGCGGCGTTGCGTCACACGGGTTTCGCAAAACCCTTCAGGGGCATCGAGATTCGGATCTTCGACGCGGTAGCCACACTCGGCCACGGCGGCCAGCCAGGTACCGGTCGAGCTGCGTGGACTGCGCTGCGGGGAGATGACCAGCGGGCCGGCCTCGATGCGGCTGAAGTACTTCGCGACATTCGCGTAGTTCCACGACTCGTCCGCGAGGTCGCCCCACTCGTCGTAGTCCGCGGCGAACCCGCGCACCCACATCATGGCGTTGATCGACGACGACCCACCCAAGGTCTTGCCGCGTGGCCAGTAGATCTCGCGGCCGTCCAATTCCTTCTGCGGCTCGGTCAGGTAGTTCCAGTCCGCTTCGGAACGGAACAGCCGTGCGAAACCGGCCGGAATGTGGATGAATCTGTCCTTGTCCGGCGGCCCGGCCTCGAGGACCGTCACCTGGGCGCCCGGCAGCGCGCTCAACCGGTTGGCGAGCACGGATCCAGCCGAGCCCGTACCCACAACGACGTAGTCGGCGATCACGTCGGGTGAGTCTATGAGGCGCGGAGGGCGTTATGCAGTCAATTCCACATGCCGGGCGTCGGCGATGGTGGCGTATCGCTCGGGGTTGCACGTCAGCACGATGACCTGTCCGTCCCCGCCGAAGGCGTTGAAGACTTCGCCCATCTTGGTCAGCCGGACCGCGTCGGTGAAGCCGAGTGCATCGTCGATGACGACTGGGACGCCGTCCTCCTTGGCGACGAGCGCCGCACCGGCCAGCCGCGCCACGACGCCCAACTGTTCCTTGGCGCCACCCGACAGCGAGTCGTACGGCACGGTCCGACCCGCCAGCGTACGGGTGCAGATGTTGAGCTCTCCGTCGATCTCCACTTCGAAGTCGTCACCAAAGACGATGCGGCCCAAGCGTTCCACCTCGCGACGGAACGGGTCGACGTAACGCAGCCGGGCCGCGTCGCGGTGCCGCGTCATGACCGAACGCAGCAAGGACGCTGCATTCGAACGGCGCCGCAGCCGCCCATGCACGGCCTCGGCGTGTTCGGCCTCGGCCTCCGCGGCGTCGAGCCTGCCCTGGCGGCCTTCGCTGCCGAACACCTTCAACTGTGCCGCAACGTCGCGCAACTGCTCGCCGAGGTCCTCGTGCCTGTCGGCCAGCATGGCTGCGACGTCGCTAGCCGCCTCCAACTCTTCGGCGACCGCGTCGGGTGCCAGCCCAGCGAGCTCGGCCTCCAACTTCTCGACGCGCACGGCAGCACCTTCCGCCCGTTCGGCGGTGGCAGCAGCCGTCGCGGCCAACTGCTGCTCGGTGGCCGAGCCGCGCAACTGGTCGAGCTTGTTGGTGGCCTTGGACCACTCATCCCGCGTGGACGCCAGCTTCTCCGACAGCACGGTCACCCTGGTGGTGTGCTCGGCGGCACCCGCGGCCGCCGTTGTTGCGGCCTCGCGCAGCGCGCTTGCCTGCTGAACGGCAAGTCGATGAGCGGTCGTCGACGATTCGAGTTCGACGCTGGCGGTGTCCGCATCGCCCGCGCAGTCCACCGGCACGCCATGGCGAAGTTCGACCACCCGAGCGCGAAGCGCCTCGACGTCGTCGTCGCCGAGCAGACCGTCGCACGTCGCCTTGGCCCGGTCCCTGGCGGCCGTGACCTCGCGCCGCCGTTCGTCCAGTTCGCGGGCGGCGGCGACGTCTGGCACACCGGCGCGCCGCAGCACCACCGCGAGGGCCTCGCGTGCCGAATCGAGCTTTGCCGCAGAGTCGGCGGCCGGTGCGCCTGGGACGACGCGCACGGTGAGCACGCCGGGCACGTCGACATCGGTGGTCGAGGTGGCCCCGACCGAATGCGTGGAGCCCGCCGCGAGCTCGACCGGCTCGCCCGCGATCCGCACCTCGACGTCGGCGACCGCAGTGACTTCCACGCGGGCAGAGGCCAACTCAGCCTGCATGAGGGCGCGTTCGACCGCCGCACCAGCCTTGTCGACCTCCCGCATCAGCGCGTCCGAGACCGTGATCTTGGCGAGCGTCTCATCGCTCGCGCGCATTTCGCTGCGCACGCCGTCGATCTTGGTGATGTGCTTGGTCAGCCGGTCGGCTTCATCGCGGCGCCTGATGGCATCGACGGTCTGGCGTGCGTCCTGAACCCCGACGTCGCTTGTCTCGACGGCGATGCGCGCTGTCTCTGCGGCGGCGGCTGCGGCCACGCTGACCTCTTGGGCCGAGGTCTGCTCCCCCGCGGCCCGCTGGACGGAAGCGGTCAATTCGGCGATGGTCGCGGCGCGCACCTCGACGTCGGCCGTCAACGTGGCGCGCTCCTCGACTGCCGCAACGGACGCCGCATGCGCGGTCTGGGTGGCCTCGGCGAGCGCTCGGGCCTGCCCAAGGCGGTCCGCGAGCGTGGCGACGGTGGCCGCCGCCTGCTGCGCTGCTGCGAGGCGCTGCGCTGCGGCCGCCCGCTCGAGCGACGCGCGGGCAAGACGCTCGGTGAGCTCGCCGTGTCGAACCACCGCATCGTCGACCTCTGCGACCTCCGCCGCACAGCCGGCCACCTGAGCGACGGCCCGTTCGAGCCGCTTGGTCGCGGCCAGCCACTCGGCGGTGGGCCTGCCGGTGGTGGTGAAGTACTGACGGTATTCGGCGTCGATCTCGTCGACGAGAAGCGGCTCTGATCCCGATAACGCCACTGCCTGGCCGGCCGCCACGTCCAGCGCGCGCGAAAGGGCGTCACAGCCGGTCAACTCGGCCGGAGCCGTCGATGCGGATTGGAGCACCCGTTGCGCACGCCAAAGGTCCATGTCGACGTGTTCACCGAGGATGCTGAGCACGCGCTCGTGCGCTTCGTCGCCCGTCAGCTGCTCCCGCCGCGGAGCCAGCACGGTGAGCTCGGTGAGCGCCTGCTTGTGAAAGCGTTTGCGATAGACGAATCGATAAGGACCCGTGGATATCTCGGCCGTGACCTCGGTGCCGACGTCGGCGTGCGTTGGCTTTACCTGCTTGACTTCCCGCTTGCCCGAACGGTCCTTGGCCGCCAGCAGTAGGTCCAGCGCCTCGATCATCGACGACTTGCCGATCTCGTTGGCGCCGCTGATGACGACGACTCCGCAGTCGGGAAACTCGAGCTCGCGGTGGGCGATTCCGCGATAGTTCGTCAGGACCAGCCGGTGCAGCTTCACGCGGCGGTCCCCCTGTCGACGAGCCGCAGGAGCAAGGCGAGCGCGCCCTGGGCCTCTTCGGCCTCCGGCCCACCCGATCGCGCGGTGGCCACCAACTCGTCGACGGCGGCCGCCGCGAACCCTCCGACGCCGAGGTCGTCGAACTCACCGTCACAAGGGATCACGGCGATGTCGGTATGGCGCTCCCACGTCGTCAATGCGGCGAACAGCCGTGCGTACCTGTCGAGGCACGCGTCGAGTTCCGCCTTCTCGGTAACGGTCAACGACCCGGTGAGCGCCAGCCGCACCACGGTGCACTCCTTGTCGCGCAACAGGTCCAGGTTGAGTCCGAGGTCCGTGACGTCGCGGCCACCGTCGACCGGGTGCCGCAGCGTGAGGAACTTCCAGCGCCCAACGTGGCGCGCGTCCACCGACACCGGACGATGCGGCGCGTCCGTGTCCACGTCGACGATCAGCACGTGCCCGGGATCCGACTCGACGTCGTCGTAGTTCGTGACTTCCGGGGCGCCCGAGTACCAGACTCGGCCGGTCGCGCCGACCTCGGTGCGAGAGTGCTTATCGCCCAACGCGACATAGTGGATGGCACCGCGTTCGATTGCCGACTCGACAGCCTTGAGTTCGATGATCGACGGCTTGTCCGGATCGGGGTCGAGCACATCGACGCCACCGTGTCCGACCAGAATGCGGGTGACGCCATCTGCCTGCAGGTCCAGGAGCACCTCTGCCACCAGGTCGCGCGTCGGCGCCTTGGAACGCCAAGGGGCGGAGACGATCTGCACACCAGGGGTCACCTCGCGAACGCCTGCCCGATCGAGGACCGTGACGTTGTCGGGGCATTCTGCGGTGAACAGCGCACTCGTGTACACCGATCCCGCATCGAGCGGATCGTGGTTACCGGGCAGCAGATACACCGGAACGCCGATGGCGCGCATGGCCTCAAGCGACTGTCCGACGACGGCAGGCGCGAGCTGGTTGCTTTCGAAGACGTCCCCCGCGACGACGACGAACTCGGCCCCGGTCTCGGCGACGAGCGCGGCCAGTCCGGCGACGACGTCGCGGCGCGCGGCCGAATACCGTGGCTGCGCCTCACCGTTGAGGAAGTGGCGGGTCATGCCAAGCTGCCAATCGGCGGTGTGTACGAAACGCATCGGGGTGGCCCTCCTTCCTGTAGTTCATCGGGGCATGGCGAGTGTAGGTCCGCGGACCGACAAGTCAGCGGACCTCGCCCGGCATGTACCGCGGCATCCGAATCAATCGGGCCGCGCAAACGGGTTACCGTAGGTGGCGTGAGCACCTCTGACCACACGTTGCTGCTGCTGAGACATGCGAAGTCGGACTACCCGGACGGCGTGGCCGACCACGAGCGGCCGCTGGCCCGGCGTGGTATTCGAGAAGCCGGGCTTGCCGGTGACTGGATCCGGGCGAACGCGCCCGCCGTCGACGCGGTGTTGTGTTCGACGGCCACTCGCACCCGGGAGACCTTGGCCCGCACCCGCATCGACGCGCCGACCGAGTTCGTCGACCGGCTGTACGACTCGACGCCGGCCGCGACGATCGACGTGATCAACGGGCTGGACACGCTCTTCGACTTCGACGTCAAGACGTTGCTCGTCGTCGG
>JAOPVI010000010.1 GCA_025966225.1 Mycobacterium sp.
GTCTGGATGGAGACCGAACTGAGCCGCCCACGAACAGCCGCTTCAACCAAATCCCGCTGACTTCATGGTGACCGGGCGATCGTCGTCGCGACGGTAAGCAGGGTCCTTGTACGTTCAAGCCGCACCCACCACGGCATGTCCTTAAGCCGCTTCGAGTGGGATCCTAACGGCGAATGACGTGCCGCGTCCGGGTTGACTTGAGATGGTCATCTTGCCGCCGAGGGCGGCGACGCGGTCGACGAGGCCGGTGAGTCCGGATCCTCTGCCGGTGTCGGCTCCGCCGATTCCGTCGTCTCGAATCGAGAGGTGCAGGTTGCTGCCTTCAGCTTCGACGTGCACAGTTACCTCGGACGCTTGTGCGTGTTTGGCTGCGTTGGTGAGGGTTTCGGCGACGACGTAGTAGGCCGCCACTTCGACAGCGTCCGGCAGCCGTCGGTCAACATCAACCTCGAGCTCAACTGGGACCGCCGAGCGGCGGGCCAGCGTCTTGAGTGCGGGGCCCAGTCCTCCCCGGGACAAAATCGCCGGATGAATACCGCGTGCGATCTCTTGAAGGTCTTCTGCGACGCCGGCCAGACCGGTTACGAGGTGTGAAATCTGGTCCTTGAATGCGGACAGTTCGGCGGGCACCGACGCTTCTGCGGTGCGCATTTCGAGGCCCAGCGAGACCAGCCGTTGTTGGGCGCCGTCGTGCAGATCGCGTTCGATGCGACGCCGCGCGTCGTCGGCGGCAGCGACGATCCGCTTCCGGGACGCAGTGAGTTCGGTGCGGGACTCGGCGTTGGCGATCGCCGTCGCGGCCAGGTCCGCAAAGTCACCTACCCGCGTCTCGGTGTCCGCGGGTAGGGGCTCGGGTCGCAATGAGGCGACCGAGGCCACCCCCCACAGGTGGCCATCGACGATGATCGGCGCAGCCACCACCGAGCGGAGGCCCAGCTCCCGTATCCGCGCCGCAGCCGAGCCGGCAGCCTTGTCGAGGCTGTCCATCCGGGCGGGGCGGCGGGTGCGTAACACCATCGCCGCGAGATTGTCGCCCTCGAGCGTAAAACGATCGCCGACCGGCATCTTTTTCGCGCCCGGCTCGTCGCTGGACGCAAGCATGGTGGCCGCGCCATCGGGCTCGTAGCGCCACACCGACGCATGCTGCACGGCGAGAACCCGGGCCAACTCCGCCGCCACCGCGGAGAACACCTCCGACGGGCTGGCCCCCCGCGCGACGAGCGTCGCCACCCGCCGCAGCGCCGCCTGCTCGTCGGCAAGCAGGCCCAGAGCCTCGCGCGACTCGGCATTCCCGATGGCGGTGGCGAGCAAACCCGTGAAATTGGCCATACGAGCCTCGGTGTCGCCTGGCAGCGGGTCGGGGTCCCCGGTGGCGACCGACATCGCTCCCCAAAGGCGGCCCGCGACGATGATCGGGACGCCGACCGTCGAACGAATCCGGCTGCGCCGGGCGGACTCGGCGATCTCGCCATCCAGGTGTGAGATGTCGTCAATGCGGGCTGCCCCCGAAGTCGTCCGCACCATCGCAAGCACGTTCGTGCCCTCCAACGACCATCGCTTGCCGACGGGAAAGTGGGAGCTCCCCTGCGGGAAGCTGGCGCACTCCGTTGCCGTGCCGTCGAGTTCGTAGCGTGCAACGATCAGGTACGGGATGTTGACGACGCGGGCGACCTCCTCGGCGACCACGGCGAACAATTCCAAAGGCGCCACGCCCTCCGCAGCCAGGGTGGCAATGCGGCGCAGCGCGCTCAATTCGTCGTTCGCCATCCGGCGTTCGGTGACGTCCCTGGCCACCCCGTACACGATGCCCGCTTCCGGCCGGCTGCTCGTGCTCCACTCGAACCAGCGCACCGAGCCGTCGGCGCACACTTCGCGACACTCGAATCCGACGATGTCGTTACCGGCGGCCAGGTCGGCCAGGACCGCCTCCACCGACTCGACATCATCGGGGTAGACGTTGTCCATGAACGGCCGAGCCAAAAGCTCCTCAAGGGTGTACCCCAGGCTGCGGGCGAACGCCGGATTGGCGCGCCTCAGGTAGCCGTCGAACCCCGCGATGCAAAACGCATCATGGGAGAGATCGAAGAGCCCTACCAGCTCCTCGTCGAACGACCCGCCCCGCTGAGCCATAACAACCCAGTCTGGTCCCGTTGATCGCGAAAGGCCACTCGTAACCGCCACCTCATTCGGCACAGTGTGACTTCCTGATCGGTTGAGTAAAGGGCGTCTTCGACGTCACTACGTGATGGCTTCGCCGCCGTTGACACATCGACCGTCAGCGCAGGATCGCCGGGTATGAGGAGGCGGAGGTGCCGCTGTTTCGCCCCGTGAGCTGACGACGGTTGTGACGACCGCTGAAATCCGCCCGACAAAGATGACGACAGTCGGGCTTGCCGACACGTCTACCTACACGGCAATAGGACTCGTACCGGGCATGGCCCGGACGTCCGGAAAGAGCGTTGTTGCGCCATCGAAGGTCCGCAGTTGTCCGGAAGCAACATAAGGGTGGACGGTTTGACACGACTGCGTGAAGGTCGTCTTCGCCTCCGGCGCAGCGGATTCCGCCGCAGCCGTGTTGAGCCAATAGTCGGGGTCACGCTTATCGACGTAGACCTGCGCGTTGGGGAGAACGGCTCATTGCTGCTGAAGCTCGTCGCGGAAACATCCAGCGTGACCTATCCCAACGGCCAGTGCCGTGAGAATTCGGCTGCGCCTCAAACATACAACGCAGCGGCCCCCGCGGCACGTGTCAGGCGAGCAGCCTGTCGGCGTTCCTGGTCGTCAGCTCTCGCCAGCTGGTGGCGCCCGGCGGCGGTGGGGCGGCGTCGATTGATGCCAATTGCGCATCGACGCCACCAGCGGGGGTCCAGCAGGAATCGCTGCCGTAGACAATATGGGCAGTCCCCGCGACGTCCGCGAGGACTGGCAGCTGAATCGCGAACGGCGTCCCTGCCGTGTCGAACCACAAGGCGCGCATCGCGTCTCGCCACGGCGGTCCGCTGCCACCCTGTCTGAAGAGCTCGATGCGGTCGCTGAAGAAGGCCAGTGCCGCACCCGAGTGTGGCACCAGTATCCGCATGTCCGGATAGCGGTGCGCGACGCCCGCGAGTACCAGGTCGGTGATCGAGCGGGTGCTGTCGAACATGAACTCCAGCATCGGGCGGGGCCGACCGAGCGCGGTCCGCTCCCACGCGACCGGAGACGTCGGGTGGACGAACAGCACAGCCCGCCGCGCATTGAGCTCCGCCCAAACAGGTTCGAAGATCCGATCACCGAGGTAGTGGCCATCGATGTTCGAATCGAGGATGACGCCGGACGCCCCGAGAGTGTCGACGGCCCGGCGAAGTTCGGCGACCGCGGCGTCGACATCGGGTAGCGGCAGTGAGGCGAAGAACCCGAAGCGGCCGGGGTGGTCACGGACGGTCTTCGCCGCTTCGTCGTTGACGTGTTCGGCGATGGCGCGGGCGGTGGCGACGTCGCCGAGGTCCATGCCGGGCGAGGAGATCGACAGGATCGCCCGCCGGATATCGCGTCGGTCCATAGCGGACAGTTGTTCATTGAGATTCCACTGCGGCCACCCCGGCATGCCGTCAGGTGTGAGGTGACCCGCCGACCGGGCGGCACGGACATACTCGTCGGTGACGAAGTGGGCGTGCACATCGACAAGTCCAGTAGATGTGGGCATGCTCCCATGATTGCACCGACCATCACGATCGCGGCTGTACGTGTTCTCAGCCGCCGGTGGGTCAGTAAGTGTCGAGGTCGTTGGCGAACGCGACGTTCGCGCTGGTATCGGGAGAGGGCCAGATGGGCCGATCGTCGCTGGCGTCATCGCGACGCCCTTCCTCGTGCGCCACCGCGACCAAATCGGCCATGTCCTGTGCGCTCCATCGTCCCGATCCGGTGGGGTCCCGATCCCTGCGAAGGGAATCGTTCGATTGGCGCGCTGCGGTTCCAGACAGCTCATATCGGCTTGGTCGCCGATCTCGCGGGGTGACCGGCAGCGAGCTGCTCAGCTGATCGCCTTCGCCGCCGCGATGACGACTTACCTGCGCCGCAGGAGCTGCGCCTCAAAGCGTACGGATTCATCGGGGCTGCAGAACAAATCGGCATGGCGTGGCTCGACGGTCATCTCCCGCTGACCACAGACGAGGTCATCGACCAGCTCGTCGACAAGTTCTACCGAATCTCCTGTCAACGACGGCTGAAATCTCACCCCTTTTCGACGGGGCGGATTCTAGTCAACGTCGCAACACCGACGGACTACCTGAAGCTAGCAGGGCATCGAATAGGTCGGCGGGGCAACGGTCTTGGAGGACCATTCGAGGACGGAGGTTGAGTTCGTTCTCGACTGCT
>JAOPVI010000011.1 GCA_025966225.1 Mycobacterium sp.
TCGGCACGGGACCTGCCTATCGACGTGCACGATTCGGCTCGGCCTAGACACCGAGATACGGTACAGCACATCCCGTTTCACCCTGGCAGTGTGGGGTCACGGGTTCTGTTCCGGCGAGGTCGGCGTCGGATGGCCCGCTTATCCGAACATCCATTGGCCGCCGTTGACGTGGATGACCGCACCGGTGATTGCGGCTGAGCGCGTCGAGCACAGGAAGGCGCACGCCCAGGCCAGCTCCTCTGGCGTCGGCTGGCGCCGGATGGGGATGGCCGACAGGAACTCCTCGTCCGCTCCGGGGTCAGCTCGGGGTGGGTATCCATGTCGCGGATGGTGTCAGTGAAGCCGGGAGAGACGTCGTTGACGGTGATGCCGTATTGGCCCAGCCCGAAGGCCAGGGACTTGGTCAGGGTGCGCAGGCCGCCCTTGCCGACCGAGTGCGGGACCCGGGTCCAGCCGCCCAGCCAGCCGTCCTCCCCGTTGATGTGCACCACCCGGCCCCAGCCGCGATCGCGCATGCCGGGCGCGAACGCTTTGGCCAGGTACCAGGAGGCCGTGAGCTGCTGGTTCAGGTGGTCGTGCCAGTCCTCGTCGGTGATCTCGAAGAAGTCCTTGTATAGCCGGCGGGCTGCGTTGCTGACGTAGATGTCGACGCCCCCGAACGTCTCCTCGGCCTGGGTCTGCATCCGCTCCACGGTGGTCTTGTCGGCGGCGTCGCCCATCACCACCAGCGCGCGGACGCCGAGGCCTTCGGCCTCCTTGGCCACCGCGTCGGCCTCCGCCTCGTTGCTGCGGGCGTTGACGATGACGTTGGCGCCGCGGCCGGCCAGCTCGAGCACGATCGCCCGCCCGATGTTCCGCCCCGAGCCCGTGACCAATGCGGTCTTACCGGCAATTCCGAAGTCGTCATCACTCATTTGGCGTTCCTTTCCATGGGATTTCACTCGACGGGTGTGTAGGTGACCGGCACCCACGTGTAGCGGTCGGGGTCGCGGCGAAGGTGCCCCGGCCCCGGGAACGGCAGGTGGGCGCCGGACGGGAAGCCTCTGCTGGCGCCTCGATTGCGTTCACGCAGCCGCGGTCGATGCTCCTCATGACTCCGGTATAGCATAAGTTACTTATGAACTGATCTTCCAGCGACATCTGAATGATTTAGACGCATGGGACATGCCTGAAGTTGGCGAGGTTGATATACATAAGCACATGGTATAAATGCCCAATGGAGCAAGACCGTGATTCGAAGACTCGCGACGACATCGCCGAAGCCTTGGCCCGTGGAGGGTCGCTGGTAGTGCGGCATCTGGCCCGCGGCACCAGCCTCACGCACAGAACCGTGTTGGCGACACTCGTCGAAGACGGTCCGACTCGCCTGACTGCACTGGCGGCGGCGACCGCCGTTACTCAACCCGCGATGACTCAATCGGTGGGCCGAATGGAGCGAGAAGGCTTGGTCGTTCGGCTCGTCGACCCCGAAGACGCGCGGGCCACCCTGGTGGACATCACCGCCGCCGGGCGCGCACTGCGCGCCGAACTGCACCAGTCCCAGCACGACCGCTTGGCCGAACTGCTGGACACCCTGTCCCCACACGACGAGGCAACGCTAGGTCTGGCCCTGCGCGTCGCATTGCCCTTCATCGAACAACTGACCCGCCACGCAGCCCGAAACCCGCACTCTCGGCCAGCTTTTGCCTCGGCATGAGCATGAGTTCGTCATGAAACAGGAGATTTCGGTGTTCTGCGGGTATCTGGATCAGCCCTACCGGGTTGGGATCCGGGCCTGCTCTCCGTAGCCGGCCCGTTCGTGTAACGAGACGGTCAACGAACCCGTACCGCACTGTCTATACATTGTGGTACGCTCGCTGTCCCAGGCAGCCACAATCGATTTGGCTGGGAGACACGTTTGACCAGAACCAAACTGAGCTGGCGCCGGTCAACGAGGACCTCAGCGCGTGGATCATCGCCGGCGCGGTGAGTTCCGACCCCACGATTGGCTGGCCATGGACCAGAAGTGCGACGCGCACATCACCACCACGGAAACCCTGTCCTGGCCATGGACCAAAACCATGGCCCCTGGCGCGCAGTTCGGGCGGGGCGGCGAACGAGGGGTACGCCGATGAGCGAACCGGGCCTGGTCCTGATTCACGGTGGGGCGCATGGCGCGTGGTGCTGGGATAAGGTGCTGCCGCTGCTCGAGCACGAGGTCTGCGTTGTGGACCTGCCCGGCCGCCCGAACAGGCCCGCCGCGCTGGCGGAGCTCACCCTCGACGACTTCGCCGACTCAGTAGTAGCCGACGTGAACGCCGCAGGCCTGCACCGAGTCGTGTTGGTCGGGCACTCGATGGCCGGGCTGACGGTGCCCGGTGTGATGGATCGCCTGGGCGAGCGGGTGGTCGGGGTGGTACTGGTGTCCTGCCTGGTGCCTGAGCCCGGCGGCGCCGCCATCGACCTGGTCCCGCAGCCGTTGCGCGGCTATCTGCGCCGTCGCTTCGCGCGTGCCATCGACGATCCGGCCGACCCGGGTCTAACGATCCCGCGCCGCTTGGCGAAGCGGTTGTTCTACAACGACATGTCCGCTTCCGCCGCTAGACCGTACCTAGACCGGTTGTGCGCCGATGCACCCCGGATCTTCTTCGAGCCGGCTACGCTGCCGATGGCGCGCCCTGGGGTTCCGATCACCTGGGTTCGGCTGGCCCGCGACAAGGCAGTTACCCCGCGCACTCAGGACCGCCTGATCGCGCGCCTTGGCGCCGACGTCCGCGAAATCGACTCCGGCCACAGCCCGATGATCAATCGCCCAGCCGAAGTCGCCGCGATCCTCGACGAGTCGGCCCGCAAACGCTCAGCTCCTTGAGTTCGTCGGGCGCAAGGTGGCCATCGAGACACCCGACCAACGAGAATGGTTGACTGACAATCCGTTTCACGGACACGAGGTCACCCGTGCGCTCAGCGCTCGGGCATGTCGTCACGACTCAGCGGTGGCGACGACCGGGATGGAGGCAGTCGGCTCTTCGTCGCCGGAGCGATGCCGGGCCGCGACGGTGTCGTCGGGGAGGTCGTGCGCGGGGTACTTGTGGGTGCCCTCGAGATCGTCGCGGATGGCTTCCTGCGCG
>JAOPVI010000018.1 GCA_025966225.1 Mycobacterium sp.
ACGCCACCAAGGTAATGGGCATGCAGGCGCTGGTCCTGAGCACCGTCGGCGCCAAGAGCGGCACCCCACGCCACACCCCGGTCGCCTACTTCCCCGACGGCGCCGACAGCTGGCTGATCGTCGCGTCTGCGAACGGGGCCGCCAAGAACCCCGCCTGGTATTACAACCTCGCCGCGCACCCCGACACCGTTCAGATCCAGCTCGCCGGGCGCACCATCGCGGTCAGCGCCGAGCAGCTGCACGGCCACGCCCGCCAGCACGCGTGGCGCCAGATCACCAGCACCGCGGAGCGTTTCGCGAAATACGAGCAGAAAACCGACCGCGAACTGCCCGTCATCCGCCTGCGCACCCAACCCAACCCCAAGCCTTAGGTCCAGCACGCCAACACCGCAGCACGTCGCCCGCTGTCATGCTCTGAAACCGTCGGTACCGTCGTATGCATGACTGCGGTACCAAATTCCGCGCTACGCGCGGGGCTACCTGCGTTGCCGCCCGTTCACATGCGGCGCAACGGGTTCGACCCGGTCTCCGAACTCGGGGACATCCGAGCGGGTGTCGGGGTCCAGTCCGTCGTCAACGCCTTCGGCATGGATGTCTACCTGGTCACCCGCCACGACGACGTCAAGGCGATGTTGTCCGATCACGCACACTTCGCCAACTCGCGCCCACCCGGCTTCGTGCTGCCCGGCGCCCCCGCGATGCCCGAGGAGGAACAGGCCAGCGCCCGCGCGGGCAACCTGTTGGGGCTCGACCCACCCGAGCATCAACGGTTGCGCAAGATGCTCACCGGCGAGTTCACCATCCGTCGGATGAAGCGGCTCGAGCCGCGCATCGTCGAGATCGTCACCGAGCACCTCGATGCGATGGAGGCCGCGGGTGCGCCCGTCGATCTCGTCGAATCGTTTGCGCTGCCCATCCCCTCGCTGGTCATCTGCGAGCTACTCGGGGTGCCCTACGAAGATCGGGACGACTTCCAGAAGCGCTCCGGACGTCAGCTCGACCTCTCGCTGCCCATTCCCGAGCGCCTCGAGATGCAGCGAAGGGGCCGGGAGTACATGCGGTCGCTGGTGGAACGCGCCCGCACCAAACCGGGCGATGACATTCTCGGCATGCTGGTCCGCGACCACGGCGCCGAACTGACCGACGACGAGCTCGTCGGCACCGCCGGGCTGCTCCTACTCGCGGGCCACGAGACCACGTCGAACATGCTCGGGCTCGGCACGCTCGCGTTGTTGCGCCACCCCGATCAACTGGCGGCGGTGCGCGACGACCAGGACGCCGTCGGCCCGGCTGTCGAGGAACTGCTGCGCTGGCTGTCGATCGTGCAGACGTCGATCCCGCGCATCACCACCGCCGAGGTCGAACTCTCGGGGGTGACCATCCCGGCGGGTCAACTCGTCTTCGCATCGCTACCCTCGAGCAATCGCGATCCGACGTTCACCGACGCACCCGACGTGCTCGACATCAGTCGCGGCGCGCCCGGGCATCTGGCGTTCGGTCACGGCGTGCACCACTGTCTCGGTGCGCCGCTGGCCCGCATGGAGATGCGCATCGCGTGGCCTGCGCTGTTTCGCCGCTTCCCCAACCTCGCGCTTGCCGAGGACTTCGCGGATGTCCAGTTCCGGTCGTTTCACTTCATTTACGGACTACGGTCGCTGTTGGTCGAGTGGTAAGGGGGACATATGAAACTGACCGCTGATCGCGATGACTGCATCGCCTCGGGCAACTGCGTGATGATCTCGGATGCGTTGTTCGATCAGGACGACGACGGGGTCGTGGTGCTGCTGGCCGAAGACGTGCCAGAGGCCGAGGAGGACCGCGCCCGCGAGGCCGTCAAGACTTGTCCGGCGTCGGTTCTGCACCTGACCTGACGTCATCGTCGTCGTGGTGCAGGTCGATCACCCCGGCTCGCACCAGGACCAGAAGGCTGACGACCAGCACCCACGCCGGGAAGGCCAGCACTATCCACATACTGACGTCGCCGGCGACCAGAAGGCCAAGCGCGACAACGTAAGTGACCACGACCAACGCCGTCGGCATCAGGCGGGTCTTGAGCCAGATGGTGCCGAGCGAGATCATGAACACCCCCGCCATGCGCAACGCGTACGTGTTGCTCAGCGAGATCAGCATCGCCTGGCCGAACGCCGAGACCGCGGTGCGCGTGGCGTCATCGGTGGCGTACTTCCGGCTGGCGACCAATCCGGCGCCGACGGCCGACGACGCGAAGATCATCGCAAGGAACAGGATGCCGCTGCCGATGAACACCGACGAGAAGAACTTGTCCTCGAGCTTGCCGAAACCGTCGCGCACCACACCGATGAACCAGAGGAACGCGATCCCGGAGAACGGCATCAGCAGCGACGCGACCTTGATCTTGTCCGCGGCGCCGTCGACCCACTGCGACCCGGGTGCACCGCCCTCGGGCAACGCGGACCGGATCAGATACAGCGCCGTGCCGAACAGGATCGCGAACAGTACGCCCGCGAAGGCCGCCGCACGGGGCGTCGAAAGGATGCGAAGGTGACGCTGTGCGGGATGCTCGGCCATGGAGTGATGGTGTCACGCGGGCGCTCCCCAACCCGTCGAAAATGCTGTGAGATCGCGAAGTTCGGGTTAGGGCTGGCCGGGCAGCAGCCGGATCATCAAGCCGTTGGCCTCGGCCAGCAGATTCTCCTCGGGGTCACGCAGTTCGGCGTTGACGAAGGCCTTTCGGCCCTCCGTCTCGCGGATCCAGCCGCGCGCGGTCAGTGGTTTGTCGATCGGGGTGATCTTGCGGTAGTCGACGTGCAGGAATCCGGTGCGGCTGATTGGCCTACCGGCAGCGTGGATCACCATGCCGAACACCGAGTCGAACAGCAGCGGCAGCACACCGCCGTGGACCGCGTAGTTGCCACCGACGTGATAGCGACTGAATTGCACCTTCAACTCGACGCCGTCGGGTTCGAACCGGCCCACCCGGAACGGGGGCATGAGCAGGTTGCCCGCTCCGGGCAGCGCAGGCATGCGGCCGGCCGGACCGACGCCTTCGCCGGCTTCGAACGGCGCTAGCAGCGCGACGAGCTCGGCGACCTTGGCGGCCGCCTGCTCCCACGTATCGCTGTCGGGGTTCGCCGACACCGAGAGGTCCTGTAGTCGCCTCATCGACGCCACGAACGGTGCAAAACCCGGACCCGGCTGGGCCGACTCGAAGATCGGGAAGCCGCCGTGCCTGTCGTATTCGGGGTCGACTGCCTTCGGGTCAGAGGCCGTCTGCTCTTCGCGCAAGCGCTCATCGTCGATCACTTGGGCGCCAGGATGTCGCGCCGCACGATGGTCTGGTCGCGGCCCGGGCCCACCCCGATGCACGAAACATGGGCGCCGGCAAGCTCTTCGAGCCGCAGCACGTAATCCTGCGCCTTGGCGGGCAGGTCGTCGAACTCGCGGGCGTCGGAGATGTCCTCCCACCAGCCCGGCAGTTCCTCGTAGATCGGCTGGGCACGGGCGATGTCGCTCTGCGTCATCGGCATCTCGTCGGTGCGCTTGCCGTCGACGGTGTAGCCGACGCACACCGGCACGGTCTCCAGACTCGACAACACGTCGAGCTTGGTGAGGAAGTAGTCGGTGATGCCGTTGACGCGCGTGGAGTAGCGGGCGATGACGGCGTCGAACCATCCGCACCGGCGGGCCCGGCCGGTGGTGACGCCGACCTCGCCGCCGGTCTTGGACAGGTACGCGCCGAACTCGTCGAAGAGCTCGGTCGGGAACGGGCCCGAGCCGACGCGGGTGGTGTACGCCTTCAGGATTCCGAGCACGGTGGTGATGCGGGTGGGGCCGATGCCGGAGCCCACCGCCGCACCGCCTGCCGTTGGGTTCGATGACGTCACGAACGGATAGGTGCCGTGGTCGACGTCGAGCAGCGTGCCCTGCGAGCCCTCCAGCAGCACGGTGTCGCCGGCCTCGAGCGCCTGGTTGAGCAGCAGTCGGGCGTCGGCGATGCGGTGCTTGAAGCCCTCGGCCTGTTCCAGCAGGCTGGCGACCACCTCGTCGGGGTCCAGCGCCTTTCGGTTGTAGATCTTGACGAGTACCTGGTTCTTGAACTCCAGTGCGGCTTCGATCTTTTGGGCCAACGACTCGGGATGCAGCACGTCCGCGACGCGAATGCCGATGCGCGCGATCTTGTCCTGATAGCAGGGTCCGATACCGCGCCCGGTGGTGCCGATCTTCCTGCTGCCCATGTAGCGCTCGGTGACCTTGTCGATGGCCACGTGATATGGCATCAGCAGGTGCGCGTCGGCGGAGATCAGCAGGCGCGAGGTGTCCACGCCGCGGTCCTCGAGGCCCTTGAGCTCGGTGAGCAGCACCCCTGGGTCGACGACGACGCCGTTGCCGATGACGTTGGTGACGCCGGGGGTCAGAATGCCCGAAGGGATGAGGTGGAGGGCGAAGTTATCGCCCGTCGGTAGCACGACGGTGTGGCCGGCATTGTTGCCGCCCTGATAACGCACGACCCACTGCACGCGCCCACCGAGTAGATCGGTGGCTTTACCCTTGCCCTCGTCGCCCCATTGAGCGCCGATGAGCACGATTGCCGGCATGGCATTTCTCCCCATTATTGTGATGCAGCCGGTGAGCCACCCTATCCGAGCTGTCCCCTAGGAGCCGCCTTGACCGCCTCGGACGTCACGGTGTTGCGCTTCGGGGCGCGCCGGGTGCCTCGACCGTTGGCTGACCTGCCCGTTGTCGCCGTGACCACACCCGGCGACGTCGACGCTTCGGCCGAGGCGCGCCGGGTCGTGGTGCTCGGCACCCACGCGGACCTCGCGACCGTGCTCACGCGGCTGCTGCGGCTGGACCGACTCGACGTCGAAGTGGCCTTCGTACCATGCGGCTGGGCCGCCCGCCGCGCACGCAGCGGCACCGCCAAGCGCATCCCGTTGATTCGCGACGAGACCGGAACGGTGCTCACCCGCGCCGCCCACTGGCTGCCGCCCGACGAGACCGGCACCATCCATGGCGAGGCCGTGGTCGACGACGCGATGCTGTTCGACGGCGAGGCGGCTGGCGTACGGATCGAGCCAACGGCCGTGCTGCCGGGACTCCGCGCGAGCGTCCTGTCGAAGGGCATGCGGCCGCGGCGCTGGGTGACCGGCCGCGCTGCGCAACTCGGCACGACGGGAGCCGTGGTGGTCCGCGACGGGGTGGCCGCCCCGCGGCCGGTGAAGCGGTCGACCTTCTACCGGCACACGACGGGCTGGTTGGCCGTCCGGTGAAGGTAGCGTCGAATCGTGAACATCCGCCCCATCCGTCAATCGGTGCGTCCCAGCCCGGTCTTCCTGGCGATCGTGGCCATCACCGCGGCCGGTGGCGTGCTGGCCTGGCTGACCCCGGTCCAGCCCTATAGCCGTCCGCCGATGCTGGCATACATCGGAGTGTTCACGTTCGTCATCTTCGGCTGGTTGGTGTCGTTGTGCCTGCACGAGTTCGGCCACGCCTATACGGCCTGGCGGCTCGGCGACCGCGCCGTCGAAGTCCGCGGGTACCTGACGCTCAACCCGCTGAAGTACTCGAATCCGATGCTGTCGCTCGGGCTACCGGTGCTCTTCATCGCATTGGGCGGCATCGGGTTTCCCGGCGGCGCGGTCTATGTCAACACCTCCGGAATGACCGCTGCGCAGAAGACGCGGGTAAGCCTCGCAGGGCCGCTGGCGAACGCCGTGCTCGCGGCAACGTTGCTGACGATTACGGCGCTGTACGCCGATTTCACGCATGTCGTGTTCTGGGCCGCGATGGCGTTCCTCGGCTTCCTTCAGGTGACCGCGCTGGTGCTGAACCTGATACCGATTCCCGGGCTGGACGGTTACGGCGCATTGGAACCGCACCTGAGCCGGGACCTCCAGCAGAAATTGCAGCCCATAAAGCAGTGGGGGCTACTCGTTTTTCTGCTCCTGCTATTCATCCCACTGTTCAATCAGTGGTTCTTCGGCGGCGTGATGACGCTCGTCGGGCTCACCGGTGTTGACGAGCAACTCGTGGCCTGGGGCAACGGACTGACACGATTCTGGTCGGCCTGGCTGTAGAGCAACCGCTTGCGATATATGCGGGTTTACGCATAGATTGCTGGCATGAGCGCCGGCCACGATCACAGTCACGGCGGTGCCGACGTCCGCGTGAGCCGGATGATCATGGCCGCAATGGTGTTGGCCGTCTTCTTCGTCATCGAACTCACCACCGCGCTGCTGATCGGTTCGATCGCCCTACTCGCCGACGCCGGCCACATGCTGACCGACCTCGTCGCCATGTTCATGGGGTTGACGGCCGTCCTGTTGGCCCGCCACGGGCCAGCGTCGGCGGCCCGCACCTACGGCTGGCACCGCGCCGAGGTGTTCACCGCGGTCGCCAACGCCGTGCTGCTGCTCGGGGTGGCCGGCTTCATCCTGTTCGAGGCCTTCGAACGGCTCGGCAATGCGCCCGACGTGCCAGGCGTTCCGATGATCGTCGTCGCGCTGGCCGGACTGCTCGCCAACCTCGTCGTCGTCCTGCTCTTGCGTTCGCAGTCGGAGCACAGCCTTGCGGTCAAGGGCGCCTACATGGAGGTCGTGGCCGACACCGTCGGCAGCATCGGCGTGCTCATCGCGGGCATCGTGACCGTCACGACGAGCTGGCCGTACGCCGACGTCGTCGTGGCCGTGCTCGTCGCGCTATGGGTGCTGCCGCGGGCGATCTCGCTCGCCAGGGCGGCCCTGCGCATCCTGTCGGAATCGTCGCCAAGCCACATCGACGTCGACGAACTGCGCAGCGCGCTCGAGTCCGTGGACGGCGTTACGGGCGTACACGACCTGCACGTGTGGACGTTGGTGCCCGGCAAGGACATGGCCACTGCGCACGTCACGTGCTGCGGCGACACGGCCAAGGTACTCGAGGACGCGCGGGCGATACTGGCCGCCCGGGGGCTGGAACATGCCACCGTTCAGGTCGAACCGCCCGAGACGTCCAGGGACTGCGAGCAGCACACCGGGTGGTAGGTCGTATTGCTAAGGCCGGGTGAACCAGGCCAGCCAGTCCCGGCTCGACGAACGCAGATAGTGGAGCGGGTCGACTCGCTCGGCCGGAAAGAGTCTGAAACCCGTTGGCGGACCGCTGGATCGGTCATGAAAGTACGCCCCACTCACCCATGCCGGGTTGATGTCGAGCTCCATCCCGCGGACCACCCCCGCGTCCTGCATGATCCGGCCAAGGCTGCACACCGACAGCGCAGGCCCAGCGACGTACACCTCGACTCCCGTTGCGGTCACTCCGAATCCGGACCGCTGGATGAAGGCGGCCTGTCCGACCGTGTTGCCCCACTCCTTCTGGCCACCGCTTGCGCACGTCTGATTGACCTCACCGCGATCGACCAGCGGGACGAGGTTCTGCCGCACGCTGACCACCGTCGGATCCATCCGGACCTCGTCGCCCCACGTTCCGACGTCGGACGTGCCATCGGCGTGCAGCACCAGGCTGGCCTCGCCGTCGAGCAACGGTAGGACGGTCCGGCCCTCGCTGTAGTAGCCGCCGTGGCTGGGGTCGTTCAGTCGAAACCCTCCGTTGAACACCGCGGCGACGGTGCGCTGCTCGGGTCCGGTCAACGACGTCGCCGTCCGCCACCTGCCGCCAGGATCCCGTGTGCCGGGCCGCAGTTCCCCGCGGATCAGTTTCGGGTCCATCCGCATGACCCCGGCGACGAAGGACGTGTGCGAGGCGTCCGGCCGCAGCTCCGCGACCTGGACGGCAGGGCCGCCGTGGACGGTGACGACGGTTTGCCACGCGCCCTCGTTTGGTAGCCGCGTCCCTGGGGCTAGAACCGCGAGCGGCGCCGGGCCCAGCACGGTCGACGGCAGCGCCCGTGCCACCGCGCCCGCGGCCACGGCGATACCGCCGGGAGGCAATCCGCCGACGGCGGGGGGATCCTGGTCGTACTGGATGCGTTCGAGGAGGGTGACCTCGCGGCTCAGGCCGTGATCACGCCCCCATTCGGCAATCTTGGCCTCGACCCCGTCGGTGCCAGGCACGCGGAGCGCCTGCACCACGACCGCGGCAAGCGCCACGATCACCACGGCGGAGGCACTCGCCAATATGTTCATGCACCGTCGCACGCGACTCACGACGGCGAGCGTGCCACGAAGTGTTGGGAACTAGCTGAGTCCAAGCTGGGAGCGTGCCCCGGGATCGCAGTCGTCGAGCAGATCCAGACAGCGCGCGTATTCGTCGGTCTCGCCGATCGCGTCCGCGGCGCGGGCTAGCGCGGCGACGCACCGTAGGAATCCGCGGTTTGGCTCGTGGGCGTACGGCACCGGCCCAAAACCCTTCCACCCGTTCCTGCGCAGCTTGTCCAGGCCTCGGTGATAGCCGGTCCGCGCGTACGCGTACGCCGTGACGGCCTTGTCGTCGTCGAGCGCGTCCTCGGCGAGCACCGCCCATGCGATCGACGCCGATGGATGAGCGGCCGCAACGATGGCGGCCTTCTCACCGGCGTCGAGTTCGGTCTCGGCCCCAGCCTCGGCTGGTAGCAGTACTGGATCCGGTCCCAGCAGATCGCCCATCCTCGTCATAGGCCTATTGTGCCGTGCGGATCTTGAGCGGTGGCCACGGGCACCTCCCGATGCGGGTGGATAAGCTCCTGGGGAGCCCTACGAGGAGGACTGAGCCAGGCATGTCGAACTCATCGGGGTCTGAC
>JAOPVI010000030.1 GCA_025966225.1 Mycobacterium sp.
GCTCTTCCGATCTATCCAGGGGTCACCGCGATCGTCTCGCCCAGTGTGAACGCGTCAGGGTCGACCATCGACGGCACCCGGGGGGCCGACATCATGTCCGAGACGAAGTGGCGCAGGCCGCGGACCGCGCTCTGCCCGCCGGTGTCGATCAACGCCTTCCATCCCAGCGGGCTGAGAATGGGGTTGTTGCTTGGCGCAAGTCCCTCGCTGAGTACGTCCAACACGAACCGGATCCGCTCGGCGTCGCGCCAATCGAGGTCGGCGTCCGAAAAGAGTTGGTCCACGGTGTTGTTGGCGGCAAGGTAGGCCTGCATCGTGCGACGGAGTAGCGGGTTGCCACGCCAGGCGGGGTCGGCGAACCGCTTGTCTCCCTTGGCGGGTGCCAGCTCGGACCGTCCTTCGGCGATCGAGAGCAGTTCGCGGCCCAGCGTTCCGGCCCTCGACGCCAGCGTTCGTGGCTGTTTGGCGAGGCTGAGCCCGAATCTGCTCCACGAGGTGTTCGGCATCAACCGGTCCGCCACGCCGACGGCCGAACTGGTCAACAGCAGATCCAACGGTGCGGCCAGTTCGTCTGCACTCTTGCTGGTCGTGGCTACCACGGGCGACTATGCCTCCTCGGTTGGTGGTATTACGTTGCGACGTAGTAAGCGATCGGCGCTGCCGCGATGTTCGGCAGCATCACGCCGACCCGAGCTCCGACGCCGATGCCTTCGCGCTCGAGCAGTGTGGCCAACCGGGCAGACGCACTCTCCAATTCCGCGTAGGTCATCGTCTGCTCGCCGGTGATTGCCGCGGTTCGATCAGGGATACGCGCGGCGCTAGCAACAAGATTGAGCGCGAGATGCGGCATTGCGACTCCATCTGACCCCGCTTCGGGGACTGTTCAATCGTCTCGACTGCGGGCCGGCCTGTCTTTGTTGCGCGGAACACCGCGACCCCGGCGATGTTGTACAGACAAACAATCGTCCGGTTTCCAGGCGGGGCAACAATGAATTCCGCGACACACGCGGCTCGCCTCAGGCGGAATCACGACACCGGAATCACTTGGAGTGGCAATGACCGACATTGGGATTCTCCGCCTGCCACATGAGAAGCCGATGAACCTCGAACGCCAGGGAGACCTCGGCGACGTCCCGTGGTCGAGACAGGGAACGTCCGGTTCGTTGTTCGATTCGGTGTAGCCGATAGCGGACGGTGTTGGGATGACAGAAGAGCAATTCGCCTGCGGTGCGCAAGGATCCGTCGTTCTCCAGCCACACCCGGAACGTGTCGAAGAGAATGTTGCGCTCGTCTTGGGAGAGTTCGGCGAAACACTCGATCGTGGGCGTCACGAGCTTTACCATCACCTCCGGCGCGCTGAGCGCGGCCGTGGACAGAATCGAGCCGTCGAACTGCGTGACCCGCGGGCCCTGGTCCGGGCGTCCGCGCAGCGTCACGCGCGCGTAGCGCAGCGCTTGCGCGGTATCCCGCAGGTCGTCGAACTGTGCGCTGACTCCGACACGGCCGGTGGCCAACCGAGACACCAGCGCCAGCACGTTGTCCAACTGCTCGGTGGTCTTCACGTGCACGATCCCGACGTGCAAGTCGGGCAACCGTCGCCACGCGGAGAAGACGTCCATGCTGCGGATCTTCGACTCGATCCCGGGCAGAGCTTCGGTGCCCACGGCACCCGCGTCGGCGGCGATCACGACGTACGGTCCCTTTGCGGGCAGTCGCAGATAGTCGGCGGCCTCCCACACGCTCGACTGCTCGAACAGCCGTCCGTGCAGAACCGAGTCGATGAGGACCTCGCGTTCGGATTCATTGCCGTGAAGTCGGCGGGTCTGTTCGGCTCTGTAGGCGCCCGCCATGGCGGCAGTGAAGACATCCTGGGCCGCAAGTATTTTCGCAGTAAGTACGCGCAGCGCATCGCCGTTCACCCTGGCCCGGTTCGCCACCTCGTTCACCGCAGCCTCCCAGATCCCGCGAAACCCGACCCGGTACGCCTCCATCACCGAGGCCAGCGGAACACCGTCGCGTGCGCGTTCCGTCCCCAAGACGGCCGCCGCGCTCGGGTCGAACTCGGTGTCGGTGGCGATCGCGCTGAGGACCTGCCGAATGTTGGCTTCACAGCCGTCGACAACCAGATCGAATGGCACCGGTGCGGTGGCGCTGTACAGCTGCACCTCTCGGGCGATCGCGTGCGCAACCGCGGTCGCGAGTTCGTCGGTCCGCTCGTAGAGCGCCTTCGCGAGTTCTGCGACTTGTTGCCGCGCCACGTCACTGTCCATGCGGGGAAGGTTAGGTTCCAGAAAGTTCGTCGCCATTGTCCTCAGGCAACGAATACCGCTGAGTTCGTTGTGGGCCCGAGATGACCGGGTTGACCGGGCTAGGCCTGGTCCGACTGGAGCACGGCGGTCCCGTACCACTGGCAGGCCAGCAGGGCGAGCTCGACGTCGAGACGGTCCAGCTCGATGGGGGTACCCCGCCTCGCGACGGCCCGGCCGATCCGGTATTTCACGGTGTTGAAGTGGAGGTCCAGTTCTTCGGCCGCCTGTTTGTAGCTCGACCCGCACCGAAGGAAGATCCTGAGTGTCTCGCGCAGGCGGGCATCGCTCTCGGTGTCTGTCGACAACTTGCCCAGCACGTCGGTCACCCAGACCTGGGTCGCGCCGATGTCGGCGCCGAGCAGCGCCGCCGCCGCCAAGCCGGGGTCCGAGGCCGCGACGACGGTCGGTCCGTCGGCACCCGCAGCGACCGCGACACCGCGCGCGGCCAGTGCTTCGCGGTGCGACCGGCGGAATCCGTCGACGCCGGAGGCAACCGTGCCAATTGCGACGCTCGGCGAATCGGGCCGCTTCCTGGCGAACTGACGCACCGAGTCGACGGCGTCCGGCGGTCCCGCGCGGTACGGGAGCCATCCCCATCCGCTGGTTTGGTCAGTGGCAGCGAACAGCGGGTTCGAGCCGACGTCAGTGGCTTGTCCAAGCTCACGAACGAAACGCTGCAGCCGAGCGAGCTCGTCACCGCCCGCGTCCTCGTCCGAGTACCACAGCACGACGGCGACATGATGCCACCGCAGCGGGTAGCGGATCGAGTCGCTGGTCGCGTCGATGTCGACCTGCTTCTTTCCTGCGACGACCTCACGGACTCGCAGTGCACGGATGCTGTTCTGGTTCTCCAACCATCGTTCGCGCTCTTCCTCGTAGACGGCGACGACCTGTTGCGAGATCCAGTCGATGTACTCGAAGAGCGTGGTACTTATCGCCTCCAGCGCGGCGAGCCGGGTGGTGGGCGAGATATCGGCCTCGCGCAGCGCCTGGAACACGAGGTCGTTCAATTGGCGTTGGCCCAGCCGATAGGCCCGGACCAGGGCGTTGACCGGCACGCCGTGCTGCGCCAGTCGGCGGGCATACTCCAGCGCCGCGGTCGGCGCCTCGACTCGTTCCACCGCGATGTCGTGGCGCAGCGCGTGCAGCAGGGTGTCGACATTGCCCTCGACGCTGGCGCCCAGCAGCTCGATGGTGCGGGCATCGCCGCGCAGTTCGGGGATCGCATCCTCGAGGGCCCCGCGTATGGACCCCGACACCGCGGCGAGTCGGTCGTTCAACTGGGCGCCAATCTCGGCGACCACGCGATTGACGTCCACTTCGTTCGCCACATCAAGCTTGGCCATCCCTTGACGGTAGATCGTCCCACTGGCACTGGTGGCCGATTTGACTCGGCGGAATTGTCTCCGGAAGACAACATCGGCCGCCAGCTTCATTCGTCCGCGACGGTGCCCCGACAGCGCCGGATTTCTAGCGTCTTATCCACCAAAACAGCACCGCGACCAAGGAGCGTCCGTTATGAATCTGCCGGCATTGCCCGACCTGCGCGCCGCCGAGAATCCGTCGGGTCCCGCGGTCGCGGACGACAACACGGACCTGAACAACGCCCAGTTTCTCGCCGCTGTGCAACGCGCGGCCGCGTCGCTGCGCGGTCAGGGCGTATCCGCCGGCGACGTCGTGGCGATCATGCTGCCCAACACCGCCAGTTTCGTGGTGGCGCTGTTCGCGGCGTGGCGCATCGGCGCCGCCGTGACCCCGATCAATCCGTCCCTCACCCCGGCCGAGGTGAACTATCAGGTCGCCGACGCCGCAGTCACGGTGCTGATCGCCCAGACCGCCCCGTATTTCGACGTCGGTGCACCGGTTGTGACCACCGGCGAGCTCGACCTCGGGGAGCCGAAGCCGGGGCTCCTGACTCCGCCGCAATACCCGGACAGCGCGCTGGCACTGCTCATCTACACGAGCGGCACGACGGGGCGGCCAAAGGGCGTCATGCTCGATCACGCCAACCTGAATGCCATGTGCGGAGCGGTGATCGACGGATTCGACATCACCAGCGACGATCACAGCCTGCTCATCCTGCCGCTGTTCCACGTCAACGGGATCGTGGTAAGCACGCTCTCGCCGCTGTTGGCCGGTGGCAGGGCGACGATCGCAGGCCGGTTCAAGGTGGACACGTTCTTCGATCGGATCGAGCAGACCCGGGCCACGTATTTCTCCGCTGTGCCAACGATTTACACGATGCTGTGCGGGCTGCCCGCCAGCGTGAGCCCCGTTACCTCCTCCGTGCGCTTCGCCGTGTGTGGGGCCGCACCGGCCAGCGTGGAGTTGCTCGAGGCATTCGAATCCCGTTTCGGCATCCCGATCATCGAGGGGTACGGGTTGTCGGAGGGGTCGTGCGCCAGCACCGTCAACCCGCTGACTGGAAAGCGCAAGGCGGGCACGGTGGGCCTACCGCTTCCTGGCCAGACGATCCGATTGGTCGATCCGTCCGGCAACCCGGCTCCTGATGGAGAGGCCGGTGAGGTCGTGATCAAGGGCGCGAACGTCATGCGCGGCTACCTCAATCGGCCCGAGGAAACCGCCAACACCATCGTCGACGGCTGGCTGCACACCGGTGACGTCGGGCGGTTCGACGAGGACGGCTACCTGGTCCTGGTCGACCGGGCCAAGGACATGATCATCCGTGGCGGCGAGAACATCTACCCCCGTGAGATCGAGGCCGTCGTTCACGGGCTACCGCAGATCGCCGAGGCTGCGGTCGTCGGACGCGCACACCCCGTCTACGGCGAAGAGCCGGTGCTGTTCGTGTCGCTGCATCCCGACACGACGCTCGACACCGATGCGATCCTCGCGCACCTGCGCGCATCGTTGTCGAAATACAAGCTGCCGGTGGAGATCACGATCATGGACGACCTCCCGAAGAACGCGGTCGGCAAGATCGCCAAGCCCGAGTTGCGCAAGCGCCTCGTCGAAACTCGTTGAAAGCAAAACCCGTCAGATCGCAAAGGAGCGTCAATCATGGGATTCACCAAGCCAGACCTGCCCGACGTAGACCCGAACACCTTCATGCAGAAACCGCTCATGGAGCGGATGCGGATCCTCACCGCCGATTGGGTGGACAACGGATTCGGCTCACCCAAGATGGTGCACACCATCTACATCGCAAAGCTGGTCTTCCTCTACGCGCTCGGTGGCATTCTGGTTGCAACGCTGTCGTCGGGGCTTCCGGTACTTCACGTCTCGCAGTGGTGGAACCAGCCCATCGTCT
>JAOPVI010000038.1 GCA_025966225.1 Mycobacterium sp.
GGGCGCCCGTCGTAGACGGCACGCGCCAGGCCCGATGGGGACGACGCGGCGGCGCCGAGCACCCGGGCGACGACGTCGGCACCGATGTCCGGGGTGTCGACGAGCTGCAGTACCACCAGGTCCGCGCCACCGACGGCACCCAACCCGGCCCGCATCGATGCGCTCATGCCCGTGGCCCAGTCCTCCGCCACGACGGCCCGGGCAAACGGCGGGACGTCGACAATGGCCGCGCCGAGCACCACCACGATGTCATCGCAACCACCGTCGGCCAGTGCGCGAACCGCGAGGCGAAGCCATTCGCCTTGATACGCAAGAACTTTCGGCATGCCGAAACGGGTGCCCGCCCCGGCGGCCAGCAATACGCCTGCAGTGGAGGGCGATTTCGACATGCGGACATTGTCAACCTGGTCGATTCTTGACGGATGTCCGCCCCGGTTACCGTCCCTCAGCAGAAGCGCGTGCACCCGGTCGACGAGGTACTGCCGATCCCCAAACTGGGCACCTACGGGTTCCAACACGTCGTTGGCACCATTAGCCTCGACGAAGTGAAATCGATGACCGAGGAGCGCTTCACCGAGGTGTTCGGGCACGTGGTGCAGGACGTTCCGTGGGCCGTCGAGCGGGCGTTCGAGCGGCGCCCGTTCGCCGACACCAGGGCCTTGCGCGAAGCCTTCCAGGACGCGGTGTTGACCGGATCCTCCGAGCAGCAACTCCAAATGATCAACGCCTTCCCCGATCTTGGAGCCGAGGACGAGACCGGGCACGCGCTCGCCGTCGACCACGTGGCGCTGAGCAACCTTGCCGAAGAAGACCACGACGACGTCGTCGAGTTGGCGGGCGCATATCGCGAACACTTCGGGTTCCCACTGGTCATCTGTGCGCGCGAAACCGAGCACTTCGACAGGGTGATCAAGAACGGCTGGTCCCGAATGGACAACTCGACCCCCGCCGAGAAGGCCTTCGCGCTGATCGAGATCGCCAAGATCGCCAACTACCGCTTCGACGAGCTGATGGCCGACGCCAACCCGATCGCCGCCGCGCGGTTCAGTCGGCTCAACGAACTGCAGTAGATGCCCGGATCAGGGGTGGCGCGCGAAAGACTCGGCCTGGACGGCTTCAACGGGCTGACCGACCGGCAGCGGATGAGCCTACTGTTCGGCGTCTGCTCGTCGACCATCTGGGCGCGGCGCGTGCTGGCGGGTGGACCGTTCCGCGACGCGGACGCCCTGCTCGACCGCGCAGACCGGGTCCTTGCCGAGCTGCCCGAGGGCGAGCTCGACGCTGCCCTCCACGGCCATCCGCGGATCGGCGCGAAGGTCGACAACGCGTCGTCGGCTCGCGAACAGGCCTCCGTGTCCACGGCCGCCGACTCCGTCAAGGTCGCGCTGGCGGCCAAGAACCGTGAGTACGACGACAAGTTCGGCTATGTCTACCTGGTGTGCGCCAGCGGGCGGTCCGCCGACGAACTACTGGCGATCCTCACCGAACGCCTCGACAACGACTCCGACACCGAGCGTCGGGTGATGCGCAGCGAGTTGGCCAAGATCAATCGGTTGCGGCTGGAACGGCTGTTGAGCGAGCCGCCCGTCGGCCTGGGCGAGCGAAGCGACGGGGGATGGGGGGCAGGATGACGCCATGAGCCTTTCCACGCATGTCCTCGATGCGGTCTCGGGTCGACCAGCGATCGGCGTCGTCGTCACCCTGACCGACGCGGAAGGGACGACGTTGACCACCGCGGCCACCGATGACGACGGCCGTATCGCGCACCTGGGCGACGAGCTGTCTGCCGGGGTGTATCGCCTGCACTTCGACACGGGGTCCTACTTCGCGGCATCGGACACCCCCGCCTTCTACCCCGAGATCGTCATCGCCTTCGAAATCACCGCCCCCGCGGGCAAATACCACGTCCCGGTGTTGCTCTCGCCATATGCCTATTCCACCTACCGAGGGAGTTGAGCGGTGTCGAACATCATTCTGGGCAAGAACCAGTACGGCAAGGCCGAGAACCGGGTCGTTCGGATATATCGCGACACCCCGCGCCACGAGATCCATGACGTGAATGTATCCACCTGTCTACGTGGCGATTTCAGCGCAGCCCACCTGTCGGGCGACCAATCCGAAGTGCTGCCCACCGACAGCCAGAAGCAGACCGCGTACGCATACGCCAAGGAGAAGGGGCTGACCTCGATCGAGGACTACGGCCTGGCCCTGGCCCGGCATTTCGTGCACGACGTCGAGCCGGTGACGGGCGCACGCCTCGAGATCGACGAATATGCCTGGGAGCGTGCGATCGTCGACGGTGCCGAGCACAACCACACGTGGATCCGCAAGGGCCAGGAGGTCCGCACGGCCGCGGTCACCGTCGACGCCGATGGCGAGTGGGTGATCGGCGGGCTCAAGGACCTGGTCATCCTGAAGTCGACGGGGTCGGAGTTCTCAGGCTTCCTGAGCGATCCCTACACGCTCCTCGAGCCCACCAACGATCGGGTGATGGCGACATCGTTGACGGCACAGTGGCGATTCACCAGCACCGAAGTCGATTGGGAGCAGACGTATGCCGGCGTCAAGACCCAACTGGTGAGGCAGTTCGCTCTGGTGCAGTCGCTGGCTCTGCAGCAGACCCTCTACGAGATGGGCAAGGCGGTGCTCGAGACGTACCCGTCGATCGCCGAGGTACGGCTGGCGGCGCCGAACAAGCACCACTTCATCTACGACCTGTCGCCGTTCGGGCTGGAGAACAACAAGGAAGTGTTCAACGCCGACGACCGGCCGTATGGGTTGATCCAGGCGACGGTGACCCGGGACGACGCGCCATCGGCGGGCGCCGCCTGGGACGTCTATCAGGGCTGGCTGTCGTGACCGGCCCTTATTGAATTCGTAGGCTCTTGCTTCGCCTATCCGGGCGAACCGGCGTAGGGTTTCAGACAGGTTGAGTCTGCAGCCACTGGAAGCGTCATCACGGCTTTGAGACGCAGGGCCCATCACGTTTTGGCGTGAACCACAGTACGAATCCGTTTTCGACTGATGGAGTCACAGTGTCCATAGGTATCTCCTTCTCCAAGAATTCCGCTCCGGTCGCGTCCAAATCCGCCTTCGCTTGTGGCGCAGCAGATTTCACAACCTTCTGGATGCCTCCGTCAACAGCCATCGTGGCCGCAGTCGGAGAACTCGACGCGGTGAACGCCGCCGATTTCGCGCGGTACGCCTGGCGTGCCGGGCGGGTGAGCCGCCTGCTGCTCGACCTCTCGGGCGTCGAATTCTGCGGCACTGCCGGCTACTCCGCTCTACTCACCTTCCACGCGCGGTGCGCGGCCGAAGGCGTCGAGTGGGTCATGGTGCCCAGCAGGGCCGTCAGCCGACTGCTGCGCGTCTGCGATCCGGCTTCGACGCTTCCGGTGCAGCCGACCATTGAGGCCGGGCTGGCCGCGTTGCCTGGCGATTCGCCGCGGCTACTCCAGCTGGTCCCGAAGTCGCGCTAGCGATTTCGCGAGCAGCCGGGACACGTGCATCTGCGAGATTCCGACGCGCTCGGCGATCTGGGTCTGGGTCATCGACTCGAAGAACCTCAGCACGAGTACCGTCCTTTCCCGCTCCGGCAGGCTGGCGAGTAGCGGCCGCAGGGCCTCGCGGTTCTCGATGCGGTCGAGGCTCGCATCGACGTCGCCGAGGGTATCGGCGATGGCAGGTGCCTCCTCGGTACCGCCTCCGCCTCCGTCGATGGAGAGCGTGTTGTAGGAGCTGCCCGCAATCAGACCCTCGACCACCTCGTCGCGGTCCAGTTCCAGTTCGGCGGCCAGCTCCGAGGGGGTCGGCGCGCGCCCCAACCGCTGTGAAAGTTCCGCGGTGGCCGCACCCAGGCGAAGGTGCAACTCCTTGAGCCGGCGCGGCACCTTGACCGACCAGCTGTTGTCGCGGAAGTGACGACGGACTTCGCCCATGATGGTCGGCACCGCGAACGACACGAAGTCCGAGCCTGCGTCCACGTCGAACCGGATCACGGCGTTCACTAGGCCAACGCGGGCCACCTGGACGAGATCGTCACGGGCCTCGCCTCGGCCATCGAACCGGCGGGCGATGTGGTCCGCAAGCGGCAGGCAACGTTCCACGATGGAGTCCCGCTGGCGTTGGAACTTCGGTGTGCCGTCGGGCATTTCTTGAAGAAGCCGGAACATGTCGAGGACATCCGCGTACTCAGAGTTCGAGCGCGCCTGCGAACCCTTGGAAGACGACGGCGTCACCGCAGTGAGCTCACTCGCCTCGTCGTCATGGAGATGCCGAACACCCCGCCGTCACCGCGGTCCTGACCGTCCTGAAACGTCGTCAGGTCGTCGGTCAGCGAGCTCAACACATGCCAACTGAAGCTTCCTTCAGCCATGACGTCGGGCGACGTACACGTGGTCGATGCGCTGATCTTGACGTCGTCATCCGCGGGAAGGACGACGACCACGAGCGTCGAGCCGGGCACTGCCGACCTGATCAGCCGGGTACACGCCTCGTCGACCGCAAGGCGCAGATCGGCGACGGTGTCCATGTCTAGGTCTTCGAAGGTGGCCACGGCGGAGACCAACGTGCGTAGCACCGCCAGATTCTCTAGCTTCGCGGCCACACGAAACTCGACCTCGTTCTCCACGTGTCCTCCTGATGATGTCCACGAGAGGCTACCCCCGGCTAATTTCCGGCTATCCACGGACATCGCCGTTTCCTGCGAATCGAAGTGTGCGGCAGAGCTCGCTCGTGTGCTCGAGGCCCCGTCCGTGGCTGTCCCGACCCCGTCGTCGTTTCTCGACGGAGCAACTACCGCTGACGGATAAGAACGGCACGAACGACCTCCTTCATGTGGGAATTCATCGAGAGGATGCCCATCCGCAGTTGACTCAAACGCGCGCTGTGAGGCGCAGGCGCAAGGACGCGGTGCATTTGAACTCCAGTACATCGAGTGCGTCGTGACTGGCGCCACACCGTTGCCCACGTTTCGTCGACGCGAAGCGCGGGAAGTCAGGTTGGCGTGAGGGGCCATGCTCCCCCGCGGCCCGTACGGGTCGAGCTCTAGACCTGGGCTCAAGATCAGATAGTCGAACGACCGAAGGGTTTTCATCATGGCCGACAAAGACAGTGGTCCGGAAGCAGGCATCAAGGGCGTCGTCGAGGACGTGACTGGCAAGGCGAAGGAAGCCGTTGGCACCGTGCTCGGCAGGGACGAGCTCAAGCACGAGGGCCAGGCTCAGCAGGACAAGGCCGACGCCGAGCGCGACGTCGCGAAGAAGGAAGCCGAAGCCGAGGCGGCCCGTGGCGCAGCTTCTGCGGCGGAGACGCGCGAAGAGACTCACCGCCGCGCGTAGTGCGTAATCGCACCAAATGCTAGAACCGCGAGGGCCCGGCTGGATTTCGATCCAGCCGGGCCTTCTTTTTCCAAGGTTTCAGCCGTCAATCGGGTCGTTCGGCGATCCGCTTGATGGCTTCGAGTCGGTGGTCCCAGCGCCGACCGATCGCATCGAGTTCGTCGGCCAACGCGCTCAGCCGCGCACCCAGTGCGCGGTAGCGCAGCTCACGACCCGCCCTAATCGATTCGACCAGGCCGGCGTCGGCCAGCACGGCGAGATGCTTGGCGATCGCCTGCCTGCTGATGGGCAGCCGGCCAGCCAAGGCACTGGCGGACAGATCGGATCGCCCGAGTTCGGACAAGATGCGCCAGCGGGACTCGTCGGCAAGCACTGAGCACACCGCTGGCACGTCCATCTTGTCGTCTGTCACCGCACTGCTGCGCTCTCCAAGAACTCGACCAGCTCGCCCAGTTCGGCACCCCAGCCGCCGGTGTTGTCGTCGTGCGCCGCCTGCGGCTCCGGCAGCTCGTCGAACCCGGTCTCCAGCAGCGTGAGCCTGGTCCCACCCTCGAGATTGGCGAGGTCGAACCGGACGACCGTCGAGTTGCCGGGCACGGGGTCGACGTCGGCTTCCCGCGCCCAGCGGTAGACGAGGGTCTTGGGCACCTCGACGTGTTCGACGACGACGCGGTGCCTTCCGTGATGCGGCCATCCGAAGTATCCCGTTCCGCCCGGCGTCGCGTCGAACTCGCAAGTGTCGCCGAACCATTGGGCGATGAGGTCGGACTCGGTCAGCGCGGCCCACACCTTCTCAGGAGGCGCCTGAATGTCGATGGTGCGGGTGATGTCGAGAGTTGCCATGTCGGCTCCTTGGGTTCTGTCGAGGATCTATGTGCAACTCGACAATTGCACATGAGGGCCAGTTGATGCAACCCGTCAGTTGCAATTGACCGGTCGGACCCGGCTTCGAGCATGCGCGCAGCGCCGTGCTTGACTACCGTCGATCGGTGGACCTCAACACGGTGCAGGCGGTCGTCACGCCGCGCAGCCGCGCCGAACTGTGGCCGTTGGGGCCAACCGATGCGGTACTTGCCGGCGGCACATGGTTGTTCTCCGAACCGCAACCCCAGCTCCGTCGCCTGGTCGACCTCACCGGTCTGGGATGGCCACCGATCACAATTAGCGACAACGGCATTGAGCTCGCGGCGACGTGCACACTCGCCAAGGTCGCAGAGCTGTCGGCGCAGTTGCCGACGACCCGGCCCGACTGGCTGGCCGCGCCCCTGTTTCACCAATGCTGCACCGCATTGCTGGCGTCGTTCAAGGTCTGGAGCACCGCGACGGTCGGCGGCAACGTCTGCCTGTCGTTCCCGGCCGGTGCGATGATCTCGCTCGTATCGGCCCTCGACGGCGAAGTGGAGGTGTGGCGGCCCGACGGCGACGACTACCGGCTTCCCGTCAGCGAGTTCGTCACCGGGTTGGCCACCAACGTGCTCGCCGCTGGCGACGTACTCCGGTCGGTCCACCTGCCCGCCCGTGTGCTGCGCGCCACCACGGCATACCGCAAGCTGGCCCCGTCACCGTTGGGCCGCTCGGGGATCGTCGTGATCGGGCGGCGCGATCCCGACGGGTCGTTGGTGTTGTCGGTGACCGCGGCAACCGTGCGGCCCTACGTCTTGACGTTCCCGGCCTCCGACGTGGGACTGGTGCGACGGGCGCACGCCGACATTCCCGACGAGGCCTGGACCATCGACCCGCACGGCGATCCCGATTGGCGGCGGGCCATGAGCCTGCTGCTGGCCGAACAGATCTGCGCGGAACTGTCGACATGACGATCAACGTCAACGGTGAAGCGCTGCAGGGCGATCCGTGGCCGGGACAGTGTCTGCGCACGTATCTACGCGAGCACGGCCACTTCGAGGTCAAGACGGGCTGCGACGCGGGTGACTGCGGCGCGTGTTCGGTGCTGGTGGACGGCTCACCCGTGCACTCGTGCGTCTTCCCCGCGTTCCGCGCGGCCGGGCACGAGGTCACGACGGTCGCCGGGCTCGGAACGCCCGAGGATCCGCATCCGTTGCAGCGCAGATTCGTCGAGGCCGCCGGGTTCCAGTGCGGATTCTGTACTTCGGGCATGATCACGACGGCGTCCGCACTGAACCCCGATCAGTTGACCAAACTGCCTGCTC
>JAOPVI010000066.1 GCA_025966225.1 Mycobacterium sp.
CACCCCAGCCGCCGCCCCAGCCGCGATCGCCGCCCCAGCCACCGCGGCCACCGCCCCAGCCACCGCGGCCACCGCCCCAGCCACCACCGTGGAAGCCGCCACCACCGTGGCCGCCGCCACCGCCGAAACGGGCCTGTTCAATATGGCCGGCGGCCATGGCTGTCGGTGCGGTGGCGATCACTGGTGCCGGAGCCGTAGCCGGTTCGGCCATGGCCGCTGGGGCTGCGGCGATGGTGAGCGCGGCAGCGCCAGCCACCAGCGCCGTCGTCATGTACTTCAATCCAATTCGCATGGTGACACTCCTTCGAAAGTCAATTAGTCCTTGCCTCTTCCAGAGTTGCGACCCAACGAGGCGCTGTCGTCATCGCTGGCCCCCATTTACGCCTACCCGCCAACCGCTATTGGGGCTTACCGGTGATGAGCATGGCGACATGAGCTGCCCGACACCCATCGACGGGTGCCAGGGTCCCGTGTTGGCGGCCGGAACGATGTGCAGGCGGTGCGCAAGAGCGGGCCCAATTCCAGCTGGCGGGGGGCCTTGATTGGGGTCAGCAGCGACGACAGGGCTGCTGCGAAGGGCAACACTCAGATTGGTCAAACTCTGCCGGCCAGCACGTCGAACCTCTAAGTGAGAAACGACGCAGCTACTTACCTGCACGTCGACAAGGAGCTCGATGACTGCATCGGCAATGGCAATGGCATCAACGCCGGATGGATTGCGACGCCGGGAGTCGCGCGCCCTCGGGGCGGCCGTCGTCGTACGACTGAGCTCGGTGAGCGGCGGTTGTGCGCGTCACCCACTTCCGCTCGGATCGCGTTGATGGCCACCGGTTTGTGGCACGTGGTGAGCGAGCGGCTGCGGAGGGGTGATCCCGAGCTCGATGGGCTACGCAGTGCTGCCCGCGCGGCGATCGTCGTTCCGCTTGCGGCCGCGGTGAGTTTCTTGATCGTGGGTGGCTCGCAGGCACCGTTGTTCACGATAGTCGGCGCGTTGTGGTTGATGGTGCTGGTCGATTTCCCGGGAAGCCGGCGGGGCCGTGCGCTCGCCAACTGCGGCGTGGGACTCAACGGGACCGTTCTGATAACGGTCGGCACCCTGGTGGCTCCCGTGCCGTGGCTGGCGGTGACGCTGATGTTCGTGCTTGGTGTGGCGGTGACGCTGGCCGGTGTCCTCAGCGAAACGATCGCCGCTGGACAACGCGTGACGCTATTGGCGTATGTGCTGCCGGTCTGCACTCCGATCGGACCCATCGGCGAGCGCCTACTGGGCTGGGCAATCGCGCTAGTCGTCTGCATGCCGGCAGCGTTGTTCCTTCTTCCGCCGCGCCACCACAGCGGTCTGCGCAATCACGCCGCAAAGGTGTGCGGTGCGCTGGCCGACCTGCTGGAGGGCGTGGGGTCGGCGTCGCAGGTGTCGCGGGCGATGAAAGCGCTGCGCGCCAACTTCTTCGACGCCGACTTCCGGCCAGTCGGCTTGACGGCCGGCAGCCAGGCCCTGGTGCAGGTGGTCGACGACCTGGAATGGGTGACGGACCGAGTCGAGGAGAACACGGGCGATGCCCTCGCGGAAACGAAGGAGCCCGCCGTCATGGTGTTGCGTTGCTGCGCCCGAGTGCTCGATGCTTCCCGCGTCTCCGAGCGCGCGGCGGACCGTGCTGAACTCGACGGCGCCCTGGGGCAGCTGCGGTCGGCGGCGCGTAGTCGTCAGCACGAAGACATCGTCGTCGTACTCAACGAACGTTCCGACGACTCGGCAGTCGCCGTCGGCCGTGCGCTGTTGTTCCGCCAGACCATCACGACGGTCATTGATCTGACCGGCCGAGTCATCGGCGCCGCCGCCGGGGCCGACGCGCGCCCGGCATGGGCGCGAGCGCTCGGCGTGCGGCTACCACCCAGCGGGGCAGCAGACCGGTTGCTTCCAGAGACCGTGGCCGTTCGCACAATCATCACCGGATTTCTCTCCAGCCGGTCGGTGGCGGCACGCAACGCGGTACGCACCGGGGTCGGACTTGCGGTGGCCGTGGCGGCTACGCACCTGTTTCCAGTGCAACATGGGTTCTGGGTGGTGCTGGGCGCAATCGTGGTGATGGGCAGCAGCGCGTTGACTACGGGAACGAAAGTCGTTCGGGCCGTTGCCGGTACCGCTATCGGGGTAACCCTGGGTGCCGCCCTGATCACGGTTGTCGGGGTGGAGCCGGCAGTGCTGTGGACGCTGCTTCCGATCACGATTTTCGCCGCGGCCTACGTTCCGCGGGTGGCCTCGTTCGCCGCCGGTCAGGCGGCGTTCACGATGACCGTGCTGATCATCCTCAACCTGATCGCTCCGACGGGGAGGCGGCTCGGTTTGGTGCGCATCGAAGACATCACGGCGGGGGCGGCGGTCGCCGTCGTGGTATCGATGCTGCTGTGGCCCAGGGGCGCCACAGCATCGGTATCGGCTGCCATCGACACCGCGATCGTGCTCGGTTCGCGCTACCTGCGCGCCGCGGTGCTGCGCGTCTCCCGCGGAGCCTCGGAGGCGACAGACGTCAACGTCACCGCGCTGAGCCACGATGCGCTGGTGGCTAGCCGCACCGTCGATGATGCCGTGCGCCATTATCTTTCGGAGACCGGGAGCGCCGCCGACTCATGTGATCAAGTGGTACGCGCAGCCACTCGCGCGGTCCGATTGCGGAGCACGGGCGACACCATCGCCGACATCAAGACCCCGCCACCACTTTCGGCCTATCCGCGTGCACGCGCTGTGCTGGAGGCCCACGCCGACTCGATCCGGGCTCGACTCGCCGGTGTCGGTGATCGCAACTGGGGTTCGGTAGGTGACGAATTCGTGCTCGCGCTGCGCGCGGAGTTCACCGGCGGCGCGGCGACCGTCGACGCGGCGCTGCCTCTCGTCACAATCGCGGCAAACCTCCGCGAACTCGAGATGGCGGCATCCTGCAATGCGTGCTGCGCAACCCGCTGAGGGCCCAACGGCATACTGGCCATCGGCACGTCACCAATGGCGCCCGGTGGAGGTTCGTCTGGACGTAACCCGCCTTGGCCCATATGCGGCAGCATCGGGTGTGCAGCGTCGCCGAGCAGCGCTAACCGACCATTCGTCCAGCGCGGTAGCGGATCTCGGTCGTACAGACCCCACCGGAACGTCGTATCGACATGCGAGAGTAACCGAGATAGCTACGGATCCCAGTCGGTGAATTCGGCGGCCAGTACTGCCGGATCACCAGGCGCTGACCATAATTCACGCATCTGCTCATCGGCTGGCACAAATCCGACGAAGTTGAGCATCGTGCCTGCCCGTAGCGGTCGTCCTGCGTGAAGGCGACGCAACGATGTCCGGGGTGAAGTGCACCGCGGGGCAGCCCGGCCGCGAGCTCTGCCACCATATCCGGGCGGTACATGCCCGGCGAACTGACCGGGCCGTCGCGGCCGGCGACCTGATGCGACAACACAGCTCCGCCAGGCGCCAACATCCACCACTCCTTGATGGGCGCACCACGGCGAGTGACCGAATCGGCGACGCCGAGCCGCTGCATTATCCGGATGCTGTTGGGGAAGAGCCCAACTCCAGCGCCGACCTCGCCGAGCTCGGCGGCGTGCTCGTACACCCTCACTTTCGCGCCCGCGAACCGCAGCGCCAACGCCGCGGACAGACCCCCGATGCCGCCGCCGACGACCAGCACACGCATCGATCGCATCGCCACCTCCTATGAGCGGGTGGCGAGGATCAACAAGGCATCTCCGCCCACCGACACGCCTTTCGAACCGATGCGCTCGGCCAATTTGCTGCGTAGCTCCGACGCCTTCTCGGCGGCGAGGACGAGGTGGTTCGAGTAGGTGAATGCAAGGTCAAGCCACTGAGCTGTGGAATAGTGGGCGTCCCGCGGGTAGGTGCGCTCCTCAACTGTGAAACCGGAAGCCGCGATTGAGGCGATCAGCCCGTCGGTGCGGTGCTCGACGTCGAGACCGTTCGACGACCCGTCGACCAGGGGTGAACCCGGATCCATGTAGTCCCGATATATCCCGGCGAGGTCGCGTTGAGTGGGATGTGTCGGGACCAAGCGGTTCCACATCAATGCGAGACGTCCGCCGCTGGGCAGCAGTCGATGAACTTTCGGCAAGGCAATATCAGGATTCACCCAGTGAAAGGACTGCCCAAACACGACGAGGTCGAAGCAGCGCTCCGCGGGGTGCCAGTTCTCGAACGTGGCGATCTCGATCGGAACGCCCTTACCCCTTGCGACTTCGGCCATTCGTGGATCTGGTTCAACCGCAAGCACATTAGCTCCCCTCCCGAGGAGTTGCTCGGATAGTATCCCGGTGCCCGCGCCAACGTCGAGCACCGTTCGAGCGCCTTGCATCATGAGATCGTCGATGAGTTCGGCGGGGTAGCGCGGCCGACACGCGTCGTAGACTCGCGCAGCGGCACCGAACGAGTCCGCGCGCGCCCGGTCGAGGTGGAGATTTGCGGGTGGCTGCATACCGAAAGCCTACGCTCGGCGTGGCGCCTTGCTAGCTCAATTTCGTTGGGAGATCAAGGATTTACCGGCTACCGGGTATGACGCGGCGGTGCTGGCACCAAGCGACACTTGCGGACAGCGCCAACGACAACTGCACCCGAGCAGTGCCCATGGGAAAGCCCGACTACCGTCGCTTCCCTACCGTCCGCGCCACGCGGTCTTGCCTGCGGGACGGCCGCATGATTCCCGCTAGCTGCTATCGGTTATTACCGGCAGTGGCGATGCAAGGTTCGCATCGGATCGACAGCATTGGAGCGGCGCCGTTTCATCAAGCCGATGTCGTGGCATCTATTGGGCGCCATGGTGGCCACCTCGTACTCCGTCAATGAGCAGAAATCCACTACGAAGGGACTGCGATGAGCACCCGAATTCTCGCCCTGGTTGGCAGCTTGCGCTCCGGCTCGGACAATCGGCGTCTCGCCGAGGCGGCCGTCAAGCTCGCACCGAGTGGCGTCTCGGTCGAAATCTTCGACGGTCTGGCCGATGTCGCGTTGTACAACGAAGACGTCGACCGGCCGGGGGCCGTGGCCGCTGCCGACAGGCTTCGCGCCGACGTTCAGTCGGCCGACGCCCTTCTGCTCGTGACCCCTGAATACAACGGCACGATGTCCGCCGCCCTCAAGAACGCAATCGACTGGATCTCGCGCCCCTTCGGCGCAGGCGCCATCAGCGGAAAACCGGTGGCTGTCATCGGGGCTTCACACGGCCAGTACGGCGGGGTGTGGGCGCACGATGACGCGCGCAAGTCGGCACGCGTCGCGGGGGGAAATGTGCTCGACGACATCAAGCTGTCAGTGCCAGCCGCACACACCCGCTTCGCCAGCGTCCATCCCGTCGACGACGAGGAGATCGCCGCCGTGATGCCGGAAATCCTCACCTCTCTCGCCGTCGCGGTCCTAAGCCGGGTTGACCAGGTCAGCGTCGGATGAGCGCGCCACGGGGTCAACCGCTTGGACCGTGTCAGTGTGCCGGAGTACGGCCTTAACGAGCGGCGAGTCCCGGCACGAGGATGGCGACCAGTCCTTCGGCGTGGGCACCGATCCAGTTGAGGTCCTTCGGATCTCGGCCGGTGAGCAGACGAAATTCGGGGCGTTTACATACGGCAGTGAGGCCGCACCGACGAGCACGTAGTACAGGATGTCCTGGTCGATGGGTGCGGCAACGCCCGCGTCACGAAGGATCTGGCATGCCGGCCGCTGGAGCGGGCCAGCTCACTGCCTATGCGCGAGCTGCTCCAACAGCGGGCGCGTGCGATAGGCGACGACTTCGTGCATCGCCACCGACATCGTCGTGCGCTCAACGCCGGGCACTGCGAGGACGAGCCCTGCGACGCGATACAGATCGTCAGCATCTGTCGCCACCACACCGATCAAGAGGTCGGCGGCACCGGAGAGCCCGGTCACCTGAGTGATCTGCGCGATGGTGGCCAGTGCGGCGATGACGTCATCCAGGCGGTGCTGATCAACCACCGCGGTGATGAAGGCCTTCAGCGGATAGCCCAGGTCGCGCGGTGACACGCAGCGGTCGATCGGTGCCAGGACCTTCTCCCGATCCCAGCGAGACAGCCGCGCCTGGACCGTATTCCGCGCCAGGTTCAGCCTGACGGCCAGTTGCACCCCGGTGGCGCGCGGCGTGTCACACAGCGCCAGGAGAAGTCGGGCGTCGGTGCGGTCCAGCCTCGTCATGACGCCCAGTATTGCACGGGCAGTTCGGCGGGAAATAGGCAACATGCTCAATAGAGAGTCATGATCTTGCTCATTATGCGTTGCAATGGTTCGCTTGAAGCAGCAGTCGGCCCATTCGGTGAGCGCAGAGGTGGTGAGCATGACCGATCTCGACATCCGCCGGCCGGACCGGCATCCCTACGACCTTGGCGATCGGTACCGTTCGGGATCTGGTCCGGTCGTCCTGACCGGCGTGCAGGCGATCGCCCGTGCCCTGGTCGAACAGCACGAGCGCGACGCGCGGGCGGGCCTGCGCGTCGCGACGTTCGTCTCGGGATATCAGGGCAGCCCACTCGGCGGTGTGGACAGGATGCTGGCCGGTATGCCTGAGGTTCTCGAGGCGCATGACATCACGTTCGTTCCCGGCCTCAACGAGGAACTGGCGGCCACCTCGGTGTGGGGCAGCCAGGCCGAGCTGCCGATCGGCACGCCCACTCACGACGGGGTGGTGGGTGTCTGGTACGGCAAGGGCCCGGGCCTCGATCGTGCGACCGATGCCATTCGACACGCCAACATGTACGGCGCCAATCCACGCGGCGGGATGCTACTTCTAGTCGGCGACGACCCGGCCTCCAAATCCTCCACGGTGCCGGCTGTCAGTGAGCGCTCATTGGGCGCTCTCGGAGTGCCGGTGCTCTTTCCGCGCAATGCCGGTGAGATCGTCACGATGGCCATGCACGGTGTGGCGATGTCGCGGGCATCGGGATGTGTTGTCGCCCTGAAGATCGTTGCCGATGTGGCCGACGGCGCCTGGTCAGTCGATGGCAACGTCGCGGACATCGACGTCGTCGTTCCCCAGGTGCATTGGGAGGGCAGGCCGTTCGTCTACCGACAGCGCCCGATGGCCGCCCCCGCTGACAGTCTGGACGCCGAGGCTGACCTCTTCGGTCCCCGCGCCGAGGTCGTGCGCGCCTACGGCGCCGCCAACGGGCTCGACGTCATCGAGGTCGATCCGCCCCACGCGATGATCGGCATCGCAGCCACCGGAACGACATTCGACTCCGTGCGCCAAGCCTTGAACGATCTGGGTGCCGACGACTTCGCGCTGTACCGCGCGGGTGTCAAGCTGTTGCGCATCGGCATGCCCACGCCGCTGGGACCAGAGCTGGTCGTGTCGTTCGCCGAGGGCCTCGAGGAGGTCGTCGTCGTCGAGGACTAGACCGCGTTCGTCGAGACGCAGGTGCGCGAAATCCTCTACGGCCGCACGGGTGCGCCGCGGATCGTCGGGAAGAAGGACGCCGCGGGGCGGCTGCTGATCCCG
>JAOPVI010000083.1 GCA_025966225.1 Mycobacterium sp.
CTTGAGGTCGACATACCACTGCTCTTGGGCACTATTGCCTCAGCGGTTTTCGCGGCGGCGCTGTTTCGGGGAATCGCGACTGGCGCTGACATAAGTGCTGCGGGCACCGAAGTGCGCCGCGTCATGCTGGGAGTGGGAACGTTCCTGCTCGCCTGGCCGCTGATACGGAGACGATCGGCCCGCCTACATCTCGTGTGGGTGCTGATGAGTATCGGGTTGGCCTCGGGACTCTGGGGGCTCGCCCAGTGGGCCTTCTCCATACAGTTTTCGTCCGCGGCCGACGTGGGTGTGCGTGGCGGGCTAGGTGTGGGTCAGCTGCAGGGCGGTATGTACGTATACCCGGTCGCCGTGGTTTTGGCTTGGGCAGCACTGGTCGTTGGCCAGGTGCGTGGTGTAGCTGTCAAGTGCTTGCTCGCGGTGATTCTCCTCGTCAACGCCGTTTGTGTTCTGTTGACCTTCGAGCGAACTTTCTTGGCGGCGACCGCGGTGGCGTGTCTGTTTGTCGTGGTTACTTCCGGCGTCGGCGCGTTTCGATCGACGGTCAAATGGGCCTGGATCGGGGTGGCCCTCCTGGTAGGTGCTGCCGTGATTGCACCGGCGCCTATGCGCACGGCACTCGAGCGGTGGGCCTTTTTGGGCCAGGTGCGGAGCGACAATTCGTTCAAGCACCGCCTAGTCGAGTCTGATGTGGTTGCCGAGGCGATCACCACGCGGCCAATCACGGGCTCTGGATTTGGTGCGGCCGTCACCTGGGGCGTTCCGAACACGTACCCCTCCCGCACGACGCCGTTCGCGGACATGGGCTATCTCTGGTTAGCCTGGAAAATTGGGATACCGGCGGCGGCGATTGTCGTCCTCTTGCTCGTCCAGGCAGTTCTGCGGCGATTCCCAACCGAGGACACTACGGACTGGCACGCGCTGCGAAAGGGCAGCCAAGCGGCGTTGCTCGCGCTCCTGCTCATCGGCCTCACCTTCGCGCCGTTCAATGCGCTCGGCATCACCGCCGTGATGGGCTTGCTGGTCGCAATCTGCTATTCGGGGCCCGATCGCCTCGCCGTTCCAAGGAGCACCGATGATGGCACGGCTTGAACCCAGCACCTCAAGGTGGGAACGGGCGGCACGCCGGACCGCGGACATCCTGGTCGCCGGAACTGCAATCCTCGTGCTTTCTCCACTGATGGTCATCATCGCGGTTGCCATCCGATTGACGAGCCCGGGCCCGGCGCTGTTCGTACAGCGTCGGGTGGGGCTCGGTCGACGGCCGTTCTGCTTCTACAAGTTTCGGACGATGCGAGTCAGCGGCGACGACACCGCGCACCGCGAGATGATCGCTCGTGAACTGCGTGGCGAAGATACCTCGAGCGGAGGCAGTTGGAAGCTCTGCCACGACGACCGCATTACCCGGCTCGGCGGCTTCCTGCGCCGGACGAGCCTCGACGAACTTCCGCAACTCATCAACGTCTTGCGGGGAGACATGGCGGTGGTCGGACCACGCCCCTGCCTCGAATGGGAAGCGGAGCTGTTCTCGGGCGAGTTCGGCGAACGGTTCTCTGTACGCCCGGGCCTGACGGGGCTGTGGCAGGTGAGCGGCCGCAGCACCATGGGCACCCTGGACATGCTTCGTCTCGACGTCCGCTACGTCCGCCAGCAGACGCTACGCGGTGACGTCGCAATCATGGCGCGAACCGTTCCCGTGCTGCTCCGCAGCGACGGTGCCCGATGAGTACAGCGATCACGGGCAGCTCGACGGTAGTGGCCGTCGATCCTCGCACTGATCGCCGTTGGCACACAATCGCATTGACCGCGGGCGGCAGCCTTTTCACGTCGCCGCCCTGGATCAGATCGGTGTGCGACACCTACGGGTTCACACCGCAGGCGCGGATCGTCATTGATGACGCAGGGCGTCCCACCGACGGCTTCACATGGGTTCCAATCAGTGACATCCGTGGTGACCGGCTGGTCAGCCTGCCGTTCTCCGACCGGGCTGAGCCACTCGTGGCTGATCGGGCGACGTGGTCGTCTCTCGTCAACGACGCGCTAAGCATCAACTCCCCGTTAAGGATTCGTTGCTTGACCGCCGCAGCGCCGACAGCCGACGCCGGGTTCGTCCGGACCGGGGAGGCCGCTTGGCATTGCACGCCGTTGGGTGTCTCCGTGCCGGAGCTTCACCGGTCACTCCGCTCTTCGGCTCGGCGGAACATTGCCACTGCGGACCGTAAAGGCGTTCAGGTCGATGAGGTCACCGGAATCGACGCCGTACGTATTTTCCACCGCCTGCACGTGTCACTCCGCAAGCATAAGTACCGGCTGCTGGCACAGCCGTTGGCCTTATTCGAGCGAATCTGGCACGAATTCGCCTGGGACGAAGGCATTGTTACATTTCTCGCCCATGTCGACGGTGAACCGATTGCGGGCGCGGTGTACCTCATCTGGAACGGCGTGGCGTACTACAAGTTCGGAGCGTCGCTTGAGGGAACGCTGCCATTTCGGCCAAACGATGCGCTGGCGTGGGCTGCACTGCGGTGGGCCACCGAGCGGGGGTTTCACCGGTTGGATTGGGGTCTGAGCGATATCGACCAGCCCGGCCTCATCGAGTTCAAGCGCAAATGGGCCAGCGAGGAGGGACGGATCGTGACCCTCCGCTCGATGACTGCGGATCTGAACGGTGGGCAAGACGCCGGCCATGTCCTTGCCCAATTGACTCGCCTGTTCACCGACGATGCGGTTCCAGACCACATCACTGAGCGGGCCGGATCCCTCCTCTATCGCTATTTCACCTGATGGGGGCGAGATGTCGCGGGTGTGCGTGATTCGATGCCACTACTTCCGGGACACCCGGGTGCAGCGGGAGGTCGCCGCGCTGCTCGATCGGGGCCATTCGGTGCATGTGCTGTGCCTGCGTGACGCGGGTGAGCCCCTGCGGGAGCACCGCGGCCGTCTGATGATCAGCCGGATGCCGTTGCGTCATTCGGCGGGCGCGGGGCTCGCAGGACGTCTCGCCGAGTACGTCGTGTTCTTGGTATTGGTCGGCCTGGGAGTAGCAGCGCTGCACATGCGCCGCCGTCTCGACTTGGTGCAGGTGAACTCGCCTCCGGACGTCTTGGTCTTCGCTGCGCTCGTCCCTAAGCTCACGGGAGCGCGGGTGCTGCTGGATTTGCAGGAACCGATGCCGGAGTTTTTCGCAACGAAGTTGGGGGTCGGTGAGCGACATCGGGCCGTGCGGCTGATTGCTGCGTTCGAGCAGTGGGGTATCCGTTTCGCGGACGCAGCGCTCACGGTGACGGAGCAGATGCGCCAGGCGTTCGTCGCCCGCGGCGCCTGCCCGGACAAGATCACCGTCGTCATGGACGGCTCGGACGAGGAGGTCTTCGACCCCGCACGATTCTCCCGACGCGTGCGCGACGATGGCAAGTTCGTGCTGGTCAGCCACGGCACTATCGAGCGGCAGTACGGGCTGGACACGGCGATTCGGGCGGTCGCCCGGCTGGCAGCGCCTATCCCCTCATTGGAGCTTCGTATTGTCGGCGACGGCTCGCAGCGTGCAGAGCTGCAGAGGTTAGCGTGCCGGCTGGGGGTGTCGGACCGAATTGTCTTTAGTTGCGGGTTCGTCCCGATCGACGAGCTGGTGGCGACGCTCGCCAGCTCCGATGTCGGCGTGGTGGCGATGAAGCAGGACGGGTTCCGCGACCGCACGCTCGCGGGGAAGATGTTCGACTTCATAACGATGGGCATCCCGATGGTGGTCTCGACCACCCGTTCAGTGGAGCAGACCTTTCCCGCCGGCTGCTTCGAGCCCTTCGTTTCCGACGACCCGATCGACCTGGCTCGAGCCATCCAGCGCCTGCACGACGATCCGAGCCTGGCCATGTCCTATGCGATGCGGGCGAAGGAAGTCGCCCGGCCCTACTCCTGGCCGGTGCAGCGCCAACGCTATTGGGCAGTCGTGGACGCGCTGCTCGATCCCGCCCGGAAGCGACGTCCCTCAGATCTCTGCATGGGCAGACATTCGTCGAGCAGCCGGTTTCGCCCGCTGTACGTCGCCGTGAAAGCCGCCGCCGGGTCGTGGCGTCATCCTGAGAACTGACGGCCTGGTAGGAGCTCCCGTACACTATGAAATCGATTTCAGATCAACATTTTTCGGGTTCACGCAACCGTGGTGCGGTGATTGTGCCGGCGTACAACGAGGCGGCGGTCATCAAACGGACACTCGCCCAGTTAAGTCGGGCGGCAGTCGACGGATTCATCGAGCTCGTCGTGGTGTGCAACGGCTGCAACGACCACACCGCCGAAGTCGCCAGAAGCGTTCCGGGCGTGCGGGTCTTGCAATTGGAGGAGGGCTCGAAGCCGGCCGCACTCAACGCCGGCGACGAAGCGACCACCCTGTGGCCGCGACTGTATCTGGATGCCGACATCCAAATCTCAGCCGGGGCCGTTCTTGCGGTTCTCGATCGGCTCGCTCAGGGCGACGTGCTGGTCGCCCGCCCCGACTTCCGGTACGACGCCGACGGTGCCAGCGCGTTAGTGCGGAGCTACTACCGGGCGCGACGGCCTCCGCAGCACAAGCTCGCAATGTGGGGGGCCGGCGTCTACGGACTCAGCGCGGAGGGTCACCAGCGATTCGGTGTCTTTCCGACGGTCACGGGCGACGATCTGTACGTCGACATACAGTTCGGCGCCAACGAGAAGGCCGTGGTGCCCACCGACCCGGCGGTAGTGAAAGTGCCCGCCAACGCCAAGAGCCTGCTCGCGACCCTGCGTCGTTGCCACCGAGGCACCGCCGAGCTATCTGCCTACGGGCACGGACAGGACGGGCGGGCGCGGAACACGGGCTTGGACACGGCGGTCGCGGTCGTGCGTGGAGTCCGCAGTCCTCGATCAGCTGTCGATGCGGCGGTGTTCATCGGAATGGCGTTCGCCAAACGGTGGAGGGTCCGCCAGACGCAGGTCTGGGAGCGAGACGAGAGCAGCCGATCGAGAACGACGCCACGATGAGGATCCTGGTAGTGACCCGCGACGCGCCGATGCCTGCGTGGGGCGGGGGGCGGGGGGCGCGTAATACTTACCTGCTGCGCGCGCTGTGTGAGGCGCATCGCGTGACGCTCTTGATTGTTACTGACGATCTGTCGATCGCGGCGCGCGATGGCGCGGCGTTGGACGCCGGGCTGGAGGCCCTTCGTATTGTGGGGGCGCCGCTCAGCCGCTACAAGCGCGCCTGGCAGGTGGCCTCCGCCGTGTTGCGGCAGCCGAGCGTGACGTTGCGGTTCAGCCCGCCAGTAGCAGGGCGGGCGATTCGCGCGCTGCTGGTGGCTGAGCGGTTCGACGCGGTGGTGTACCAGAGCGTGACCGTGGCGGACCACCGGCTGCCGCCTGGCCCGCGCGTGGTGATTGACGAGCACAACCTCGAATTCGAGCTGATGGAGCGATCGGCGACGCAGGCGGGGTCAATGTTGCGCCGCGTGCACTACGCGCTTGAGGCGGCGGCGCTGAAGCGGGTGGAGCTGGGGCTGCTGGCGCGCACCGATCTGGTGTCGGTGACGAGCGAGCGCGAGCGGGACCTGCTGGGAGCGCTGTTGCCGGGCGCTCGCGTAGTGGTCACGACGAATGGTGTGAACACTGAAGCGTTCGCGCCAAACCCGGAGTGGGTGGAGACGCCGGAGCGGGTAATTTTTACTGGCTCGATGGACTACCACCCGAACGAGCAGGCTGCGCACTATTTCGCCGACAGTATCTGGCCGCGCGTGCGGGCGGAGGTTCCGGACGCGACGTGGTATCTGGTGGGCGCCCGCCCTCCGGCGTCGTTCAAGCGGCTGGCCACGCTGCCTGGTGTGACGGTGACTGGCACTGTGGCGGAGACGCAGCCGTATCTGGCGGCGGCGGCGGTGGCGATCGCGCCGCTGCTGGTGGGCGGCGGCACGCGGCTCAAGATTCTCGAGGCGCTGGCGATGGGCAAAGCGGTCGTCACGACGGCGCTGGGCTGTGAGGGGCTGGATGTGACGTCCGGTGAGCATTTACTCGTGGCGGATGACCCCGGCCAATTCGCACACGCCGTGATAGAGCTAATGCGCGATGATGCGCGGCGGGCGCGGCTGGGCGCTGCTGGCCGCGCGTTGGTGGAGCGGGAGTACAGCTGGGCGCGGAGCGGGCGCGCGCTCGTTCAGGCAGTGGAACGGTGTGTCGCCGAGCGGGGCAGAGAGGGCGATGTCGCTGCTGCATTGGGTGAGCGGCGACCGGATGCTGGGCTGGGAGACCACCAGAAGCACATCACAGGCGGGCCCGAACCGACTTGTTCACCATGACGCAGTCCATCTCCACCAGCAGAGGAAAGTCACCCGTACTGTTTGGCACGGAAGCGCTGAGCTCGAAACCTAGCTGCTCGTAAAACTCGATAGCGTCCTTGAAGGAAACC
>JAOPVI010000128.1 GCA_025966225.1 Mycobacterium sp.
CAGATCAGTGACGACGCCAATGCACCGCACCTGCTGATCGCCCGGGCGATCGCGTGAAACGTCGCAAGAGCAAGCCCCCTTATTTCGACGTAGACGTTTTTCCAAACCGGAACTCCACCACGTCACCGTCGGACTCACAAGACAGGCTTTTCCTCAGTACACGTCACCGAGGAACTCGACGAGCAGTCTCTCTACGGTTGCGGCTTGATCCACCATCACCATGTGGTTCGCATCGTCAACGACCTCGATCCGTGCATCCGGTAGCGACTCGCGCAACATGCTTGCGGACTTTGGGCCGTTTAGCGCCGACTCGTCTCTGCCGATGACAGCCAGCACAGGAATCGCCATGAGTCGATCTAGATCGCAATCGCTTCGAAATGGCCAAGGTCGAGGCTGCGCGTTCCGGAAAGACATCTTGAAGTAGTGCGCGGCGATCCAGGTGCCGCGTGAAGCGGCCACAAAACTTGACCGCTGAACGTCGATCGCACGCAATGTCTCGTCAAGCCATGTCGTTATGTCGGCAACTTTCGTCGTCGGTCTCGCGGCGACACTCTTGCCCGCTTCGTCGATCGCGTCGATCATGGTGACGTAGTGCGTCGCAGTCAGGACCGGCAATAACGGCACCCACGACGTCGAGCTGATCGACGACCCATGAAGCGCAACAAGCGAAGGCTTCGATCGATCGCCCGCGTGAAGCACATGGGTGCTGCCGCAAGACGTCTCAACGTCCGATTCCGTGACTTGGGCAGGGCTGGCCGAAAGCGCAGCGTCGTACAGCCGGAGATACGCGGCACGCGCGTCGTCAGAACGGAACTTCGAGAGTCTGGCCATTTCTCACCTGCCTACTGCGCGCTACTGCTTGCTTGTAGACGTTTTTCCGAAACGGAACTCGACCACGTCGCGGTCACACCGTCCCGCGGGCGGCCCACGCCGTAGCGGTAACGGTGAACGGGCCACTACCCAGACATTCGCGAGCCACTGATTTGAGACGTGCGCGAGCATCGTCGTCGAGCCGCTGGACGTAGACACCGGCAGGACCGACACCGTATGTGTACGGCTCCCACCACTCCTCAAAGGTCGGATGCACAACATCGACCGCAGTGGGATGTTCTTCGACATCGCGGAGGCCGGCAGCTTCGAATAGCTCAGTCAAGTGCCCCATGCGCGCCCCAGAGCTAAGCGCCTCATCCTCAGCTTCAGGGTCGATGATGTGCACCGCATCCCAGAACGGCGCCAGTGCACCCGTCGGCCCGTCCCACACGCATGCGGCGATGACACCGCAACGCCGGGTCACGCGCGCCATCTGTCTAAGGCCGGCCACTGGATCCGTCATGAAGTGCACCACTAATTGCGCGAGAGCAGCGTCGAACGCGGAGGTTTCGTACGGCAATTCTTCCGCCGTTCCTCGACGCACATCAACGTCGGGGAAGCGCACACGGATTTCGTCGATGAACGGCGGTGAAGGATCGATCGCCGCCACCTGTGCTCCGACCGACAGTAAATGCGCCGTCAGTGCGCCCGGCCCGCAGCCCACGTCGAGCACCTTGTCGCCCACGCCGACCCCGGCGAATGCTACGAAAACCTCCGCGAGAGGCTCGGCATATCGGCCCATGAACCGGGCATAGGCCTCAGGCGGGACGACAAAACTCACCAGGGAATGCTACGTCGTCAGCCGCGCCCCAATTACTGCTTTTTCGGTTGCCCTGACGTTGCTTGGAACCGGAATTCGACCACGTCCCCGTCCGTCCGTCTTACCCTCCTTTATTGGCAGACAAGCTGTTCATGCAATCAATGCCAGATGGTGTGGCCCCTGCCGCCGTGCCCGACGACACCTGGCCGGGCCCGAGCGCGTGGCCGTTGGGCCAGCGCGTCGGAGCCTCGGTCATCCACTAGCCTCGGCGCGCCGGATCAGATCGCCTGGCACCATCGGGCCAGTACACGCTGTTTCCGGGGATGGCGGATCGACTAGAGACCCGCGCCCTCGACGCCGTACTCGGCCTGCGACGGCGTGTACCCCTCGTACTCCAGCTGCTTGACGAGCCCGGCATGCGAGAACCCCTGCATGTCGATGTAGTCCTTCGCCGACTTCACCGCGTTGGCGTTCCAGTCGGCCCCCACACTGTCAACGGCTGCCTCGGCGTCCTCTTCCGAATAGCTCTCATATTCGAGTTGCTTGATCAGCCCCGAGCGCGAGAACCCTGCATGTCGAGATAGTCCTGGGCCGCGCGGACGGCGTTGGCCCGACTTGCTGGACTAGCCTGTGCCTCCGGTGCGAGTACGACGAACGTCAGTCCAGCGACGACAGCGGCAGTGCCGAAAATCCCCCGAATAATCATGTGCGGGATGGTAGATCCGCATACCGACAAGAAGTGCGAGCCGCGCGTCGCTACTTGGCTACCCCTTGCTTGTTGACGTTGATCCAAACCGGAACTCAACCACGTCCCCGTCGGCCACCGGGTCGGTGTCGTCGCTGCGTGCTACGACTTGGCTTGGTGGGGAATGCCGGTGAGCAGGAGTTCGGTGGCGCGCCGGGGTATTTCAGCGAGCAGGGGGAAGAACGCTCCCCGCTTGGGGAGCCGCACGTGCCGCCGGCCCTTCTGTACGGCCCTGACAATCTCGCTGGCCACTCTCTCGCGTGGAACGTCGACCCCGACCCTCAGGCGGTAGGCCCGCTGGAACGCCCTGCCCGTCGGCTCGTAGTCGTAGCCCTGCGCCAGCATGTCGGTGGGGATCGGCCCCAGTTCCACCAGGGTGGTACCGATCGACAGCCCGCGCAGGTCGGCCCGCAGTCCGGCGGTGAAGTGGTTCAGCGCCGCCTTCGATGCGCAGTAGGTGACCACGCCGGGCAACGCCATTACGCCACCCATCGAGGAGACGTTGACAATGTGGCCGCCGCCGCGCCGAAGCATCCGGGGGATGGCCTGCCGACATAGCTCGGCGGGAGCCAGGTAATTGACCTGGGTGACTCGGCGCACTTCGTCTGCAGGTGCGTCGATGAAGCTACCGGGGTTCTCGATGCCTGCGTTGTTAATCAGGACGTCGATGGGTCCGACTTCGTCCTCGATTTCCGGGATCAGGACGGCGACCCGTGTCGGGTCGGCGAGGTCGGCGGCGTGGGCGGTACCGCCGAGTTGGGCCACGATCGCTTCGAGGGCGTCCTGGTTTCGGGCGACCAGCGCCACGGTGGCTCCGGCGCCGGCGAAGGCGTGCGCGAGTGACTCGCCGATTCCCCGCGACGCGCCTGTGATCAGTACTCGTTTCCCCCGAAGCTCCATCGTCGGATCGTATGCGGAAACCGCGACGTCACCAGCGTTTTTGAGACCATCTGGGTTCGAGTCAACCCTTGCTCGTAGACGTTGTTCCAAACCGGAACTCGACCACGTCACCGTCGGCCATCACGTAGTCCTTGCCCTCCATGCGAACCTTGCCCGCAGCCTTCGCCGCAGCCATCGAGCCGGCGGCGACAAGGTCGTCGTACGAGACGATCTCGGCCTTGATGAAGCCCTTCTCGAAGTCCGTGTGGATGACACCCGCGGCCTTCGGCGCGGTATCGCCCTGATGGATCGTCCAGGCCCGCGATTCCTTGGGTCCGGCGGTCAGGTACGTCTGCAACTTCAAGGTGTGAAATCCCGCCCGCGCCAACGCATCCAGCCCCCGTTCGGTCTGCCCGATCGACTCGAGTAGCTCCATCGCCGACTCGTCGTCCAGCTCGGCCAGCTCCGTCTCGATCTTCGCGTCGAGGAACACCGCGTCGGCGGGCGCCACCATCGCGCGCAGTTCAGCGGTCCGCGCGTCGTCGGTCAACACCGATTCGTCGGCGTTGAACACGTACAGGAAGGGCTTGGTGGTCATCAGGTTCAGTTCGCGCAACGACGCAGCGTCGACTCCAGCCGCGAAGAGCGTCGTGCCGCCGTCAAGAATGGCCTGAGCCGCGACGGCCGCCTCGTGAAGCGTCTTGCGGTCCTTGTTGTTTCGCGCTTCCTTCTCCAGCCGTGGCACGGCCTTCTCCAAGGTCTGCATGTCGGCGAGGATCAGTTCCGTCTCGATCACCTCGATGTCGGAGGCGGGATCCACCTTGCCGTCGACGTGCACCACGTCATCGTCGGCGAAGACGCGCACCACCTGGCAGATGGCGTCGCACTCGCGAATGTTGGCCAGGAACTTGTTGCCCAGCCCCGCCCCCTCCGACGCGCCCTTCACGATTCCAGCGATGTCGACGAACGTCACCGGTGCGTGCACGACCTTGGCCGACGAGAACAGCTCAGACAGCGTGTCCAGTCGCGGATCCGGCAACGGCACGACGCCTTCGTTCGGTTCGATCGTCGCGAACGGGTAATTCGCCGCCAACACGTCGTTGCGTGTCAATGCGTTGAACAGTGTTGACTTGCCAACGTTCGGCAGCCCGACGATTCCCAAGTTGAGGCCCACGGTTTCGACAGTCTAGGTGGCACACTCAGGCACGCCCGAGCGTGCTGGCAGCGCGGTGGGCAAGATTGCCGGTACGGTCTAAGCGTGTCAGGACAGCGCGCGCGGTCGGCGGTGGACGCCGACCACAGGTCAGCGCTGCCCCGCGTGCCAGGAATCCCCTGGTGGGGAGCGGTCCTACTCGCCGCCACGGCCGCCGCCGTCGGCTTCGCGTTCGACGCGGGCGCCGGCAACAAGGAACTCAGTGCGGTCTTCGCAGTGTGCTACGTCATAGGGTGCGTGTTGGCCATCCTGGCGGTGCGACAGTCCGGCGTCTTCACTGCGGTCATCCAGCCGCCGCTGATCCTCTTCTTCGCGGTTCCCGGCGCCTACTTCCTTTTTCACGGCAGCACCATCGGCGGCCTCAAGGACATCCTGATCAACTGCGGCTATCCGCTGATCGAGCGTTTTCCGCTGATGTTCATCACATCGGCCGTCGTGCTGACGATCGGCATGGTCCGCTGGTATCTCGGCGTCGTGGCACGGCGGGCCGCCCCAGCGGACGCCGAGGCCGACCCGAGCGAGGTCAGGCCCGCAAGTAAGGGCGCCGCGGCCGAGACGACGGTGATGGACGCGGTCGAGGCCACCCCACGTCGCAAGCGCCGGGAGCACTCCATCGATCGCCCAGCGCGCGCGGCGGCAGCCGAGGCCGCTGGCACCGCCACCGAGGAGCCAATACGCAGGCCCCGGAAGGCGCCGAAGTCGGCCCCGGTCGCGGGGGCGTCCCGATCGCGCCACGTCCGTCCGCCCGAGCCAGAGCCCGACTTCGGCGAGCCGCCAACCAGCAGGCCCCGCCGACGGCCGGCAGCGCAGGCCGGGCCACCCGTCGATCCTCCGGTCGAGCCCCGCAGGCGGCCCCGTCCCCCGCAGCCCCGCGAGCCGCGCCGGAATCTGCCCCCGATCGACGGCCGTGGCGCGCACGAGCGACCCGAACGACACGACCGGCCGCTCCGCTCGGAGCGCCCCGAGCGTTCGGACCGACCCGAACGGCGTCGTCGACCAAGCGGCCACGAACCGTACGAGCCGCCGTACGACTCCTACGAACCACGCCCGAGCGAACCCCGCCCGACCAACGGTGCCAATGGGTCGCACCACCCCGTGTCCCGCGTCCGCTACCGGGGTGATGACGATGGCGAGTCACGCACCGAATACCGGACTCGGCCAAGGCGGCCTCGGGGGTCTGACGCAGATTCGTGGGAGTTCGACGTCTGACATCAGACGCACTGAGTCACCCAGATAGCGCTCAGGGCGAAGAAGTGCGAGAAGGTTTCGCCCTCAGTGCTCAATCAACGGGAAAATCATCGCCACCGTCTGCTCTTCGCGCAAGCGCTCATCGCCGCGCGGGGCGGATCTCGCGAGGCAACGCGAAGACCAACGTCTCGTTGGCGGTCGTGACGGGCTGCACGGTGTCGTAGCCGTATTCGGCCAGCCGCTCCAGGACCCCACGCACCAGCACCTCGGGCACCGACGCGCCGGACGTCACCCCAACCGTGGTCACGCCCTCGAGCCACGCGGGGTCGATGTCCTCGGCGTAGTCCACCAGGTACGAGGCGTCGGAACCTGCGCCGAGCGCAACCTCGACGAGCCGCACCGAATTGGACGAGTTGCGCGAGCCGACGACGATGACGAGCTCACAGGCGGGCGCCATCGCCTTGACCGCCACCTGACGGTTCTGAGTGGCGTAGCAGATGTCGTCGCTCGGGGGGTCCTGCAGAGTCGGGAAGCGCTCGCGTAACCGCCGCACGGTCTCCATCGTCTCGTCGACGCTCAAGGTGGTCTGCGACAGCCAGATCACCTTGCTCTCGTCGCGGACGGTGACCTTGTCGACCGAGTCGGGGCCGTCGACCAGCTGAACGTGGTCGGGCGCCTCACCGGCGGTGCCGACGACCTCCTCATGGCCCTCGTGGCCGATGAGCAGGATGTCGAAGTCGTCGCGCGCGAAGCGCTTCGCCTCGTTGTGCACCTTGGTCACCAACGGGCACGTCGCGTCGATGACTCTGAGCTCACGTTCGGCCGCATTCGTGTGAACGGTCGGTGCTACGCCGTGTGCCGAGAACACGACGATGGAGCCCTCCGGCACCTGGTCGGTCTCGTCGACGAAGATGGCGCCTGCCTTGGCTAGCGTCTCGACGACGTGCACGTTGTGCACGATCTCGTGGCGCACGTAGACGGGGGCGCCGTGCTTCTCCAGCGCACGTTCCACCGTCTCGACGGCGCGATCCACCCCGGCGCAATAGCCGCGGGGCTCGGCGAGCAGGACGCGCCTGCCCTCCGCGGCGCCGACGACAGCGGGGGGAGCACCCGGAAAACCCAGGTTGATCGTCGGTGGCATGACTCCCAGGGTACTTACCCGCTCCCATATCCGACCAGTTGGCGGGCCAGCCGTAGGCTGACCCCCATGGCTACAGCACCGTATGGGGTCCGACTGCTGGTGGGCGCGGCGGTCACCGCACTCGAGGAAACCCGCAAGCTTCCGCAAACGATCTTGACGTACCCGATGACGGTCGCCAGCCAGATCGCGCAGCTCGTCATGAAGATGCAGCAGGACGTCGCCGACATGGTCAACAGGGGCGACGAGACGCTCGGGCAGCTGTTTCCGCCCAAGGATGAGCAAGCCGAGTGGGCCACGTTCGACGAGGACCTCTACGAAAATCTCGGCGACGAGGACGACGAACCGCCCATCGAGACCCAGAACGGTGAGCGGCTGACCGAGGGCCGGTTCGCGCTGTTCAGCACCGGCGAGCCCGACGCCGTGCCCGAGCCGGCAGCCGCGGGACCGCCAAACGCCTCCGCTCCCGGGATCGTCAACGAGTTGGACTATCCGTCGCTGACACTCGCCCAGCTGCGCGCGCGACTCGCGTCGCTCCGCGTGGCCGACCTCGAGGCGCTGCTGGCCTACGAAGGCCAGACCAAGGCCAGAGCCCCATTTCAGACGCTGCTCGCCAACAGGATCACCCGCGCGACGGCCAAGTGACCGGTAGGTCACCGGAGTGCCCAATACTGAACCCGAACAGGGCAAGTCCCCCGACAACCCCTGGCCGGTGCGGGCCGTCGCCACTCGCGTCGCCAAGTACATCGATCGCCTCGGCACCGTGTGGATCGAGGGCCAACTGACGGAGCTGAAGCTGCGTCAATCGACCGCGTGGATGGTGCTGCGCGACCCCGCTGCGGACATGTCGCTGTCGGTCAGCTGCCCGGTCGACCTCGTCACCAACGCCCCCGTGCCACTCGCCGAAGGCACGCAGGTGATCATGCTTGGCAAGCCGCAGTTCTACACACGCAACGGTTCATTCAGCCTGCGCATCAGCGAGATTCGCGCGATCGGCATCGGCGAACTGTTGGCACGCATCGACCGGCTGCGCCGCCTACTGGCCGCAGAGGGCCTCTTCGACCCGCGGCTCAAACGGCCAATTCCCTTCTTACCCAAAACCATCGGGCTCATCACGGGCCGGGCGTCGGCGGCCGAGCGTGACGTCATGACCGTCGCCGAGAGCCGTTGGCCCGCTGTGCGGTTCGCCGTCCGCAACACGATCGTGCAGGGGCCCAACGCCGTACCGCAGATCGTCGAAGCGCTCCGCGGGCTCGACGCCGACCCGGACGTCGACGTGATCGTGCTGGCCAGGGGCGGCGGTAGCGTCGAGGATCTACTGCCGTTCTCCGACGAGACGCTGTGCCGCGAGCTCGCGGCGTGCACCACGCCGGTGGTCAGCGCCGTCGGACACGAGCCGGACAATCCCCTGTGCGACCTGGTGGCCGATCTGCGGGCGGCTACTCCGACGGATGCGGCCAAGCGCATCGTGCCCGACGCCGCGGCCGAACACGCGTTGGTGACGGAGCTGCGCCGCCGGAGCGCCCGCGCTCTGCGCAACTGGGTGCACCGCGAACAACACACGATTGCCCAGCTGCGCAGCAGGCCTGTGCTCGCCGAGCCACTGGCCGCGTTGACCGCCCGCGCAGAAGAGGTCCACCGGGCACTGGCATCGGCAAGACGGGACGTCAACCGGCTGATCGGCACGGAGACCGAACGGATCGGCCACCTGTCGGCCAGGCTGACCACACTGGGCCCTGCCGCGACGTTGACGCGGGGGTACGCCGTGGTGCAGACCCTCGACGCCTCCGGCTCGGCGACCGTCCTGCGTTCCATCGACGACGCGCCCGCTGGCACCCGGCTGCGGATCCGGGTGGCCGACGGAGCCGTCACCACCGTAAGTGAGGGATCAGATGACGCCCATTAGTCAATTGGGGTACGAGCAGGCGCGCGACGAGTTGATAGACGTCGTACGTCAGCTAGAGCAGGGTGGACTCGACCTCGACACATCGCTGAAACTGTGGGAAAGAGGCGAAGAACTCGCTAAACGATGCGAGGAGCACTTAGCTGGTGCCCGGCAGAAGGTGGAGCAGACCTTGGCCGCCAGGGACGACGAAGACGCTTGATCCGAGTCTGATTTTGACCCCTCGAGGTCAGAACTGGAACACGTTACACTTCTAGAGGTATGCTTCCCTTCCATGGGTGACTCAACGCTGACCACTGACCTTGGCCGTGTCCTCGTCACCGGGGGGTCCGGCTTCGTCGGCGCCAACCTGGTGACCGAGCTTCTGGCCCGCGGACACGACGTCCGCTCGTTCGATCGCGCACCGTCGCAACTACCCGACCATCCGCAGCTGCAGACCGTCGTCGGCGACATCACCGATACCGACGACGTCGCCAAGGCCGTCGCGGACGTGGACACCGTCATCCACACCGCGGCCATCATCGACCTGATGGGCGGCGGGTCCGTTACCGCGGAGTACCGGAAGCGCAGCTTCGACGTCAACGTCGGCGGCACTCAGAACCTGGTGCACGCCGCCAGGGCCGCGGGCGTCAAGCGGTTCGTCTACACCGCGTCCAACAGCGTGGTGATGGGCGGTCAGGTCATTGCCGACGGCGACGAAACCCTGCCCTACACAGAACGTTTCAACGATCTCTACACCGAGACCAAGGTCGCCGCCGAGAAGTTCGTGCTTGCCGCCAACGGTGGCGAAGACGGGGCCGGCATGCTCACGTGCTCGATCCGCCCGAGCGGAATCTGGGGCCGTGGCGACCAGACCATGTTCCGCAAGGTGTTCGAAAACGTGCTTGCAGGCAACGTCAAGGTGCTGGTGGGCAGCAAGGAAGCCAAACTCGACAACTCCTACGTGCACAACCTGATTCACGGATTCATCCTCGCCGGCGAACACCTGGTGCCTGGTGGGTCGGCTCCGGGTCAGGCGTACTTCGTCAACGACGGTGATCCGATCAACATGTTCGAGTTCTCGCGCCCCATCGTCGAAGCGTGTGGCGAGAGGTTGCCCAAGTTCCGCGTACCCGGTCGCCTCGTGTTGTTCGTGATGAGGGTCTGGCAGTGGCTCCACTTCCGGTTCGGGCTGCCCAAGCCGCCGGTCGAACCGCTTGGCGTCGAGCGGATCTCGCTGAACAACTACTTCTCGATCGCCAAGGCGAAACGTGACCTCGGCTATACGCCGCTGTTCACCACGCAGCAGGCGATGGCCGAATGCCTGCCGTATTACACGGACCTCTACGACAGCATGAAGGCCGTCGGGCAGAAGGCTCCCGCAACCGCCTAGCGGCTAATTCCCCACCAGCGAGAGGGCATGCGCTCGGCGTAGCTTGCCCGACGGCGTCTTCGGAATCACCCCTGGCGCCAGCACCACCACGTTGCGGGGTCGAACGTCGACCTCGGCGAACACCTCGTGCGCCACTTCGCGCTGAATCCGGCGTACGTCCGCACCGTCTTCGAACGCGTTCGACTCGACGGCCACCGCGAAGGTCTCCCGCGTCCGTCCGGCGTTCAGGCGTACTGCGATGGCGCACCCCGGTCGCACCCCGCCGACCCGCGCAGCGGCGCGCTCGATGTCGGTGGGATAGATGTTGCGTCCCCCCATGATGATGACGTCCTTGACGCGTCCACACACCACGATGTGGGCGTGCTCGGTCAGGTAGCCCAGGTCGCCGGTGTCGTACCAGCCCTGCTCGTCCTGTGCCGAGATGAAGCCGGCCTGGGTGGTGTACCCGGGCGACACGGGCTCACCGCGCACCTGGATTACCCCGACTCCCCTGGTTGGGAGTTCGTTGGCGTCCTCGTCGATGACACGGGCCTCGAGTCCGGCCAACAGCGGTCCCAGCGTCGCGAGCCTGCGGATGTTGCCCGTCGTAGCAGGCACGGCGCGGTGCAGGACGGCCAGCATGTCGGCGTCCACCTCGTCCACGATGAGCCCGCCGCGGCACTCGGAGAACGACACGGCCACCGTCGTCTCGGCCATGCCGTAGGCGGGCAGGATCGCTTCCGGACGCAGCCCGAACGGTGCACCGGCCTCGCATAGCGCCTCCACCACCGCAGGCTCGACTTGCTCGGCACCAGACAGCGCCCAGCGCAGCGACGACAAGTCGAACTGACCCGGTTGCGACTTTCGCAATCGCTTCGCCAATACCGCGTAGGCGAAGTTCGGCGCGGCGGTCATCGTGCCCTTGTACTTGTCGATGAGCTTCACCCACAGCAGGGTGTCGCTCAGGAAGTCCATCGGCGTGATCTTGACCAGTTCGGCCCCGAAGTACATGGGCACCACCAGGAAGCCGGTCATGCCCATGTCGTGGAAGAGCGGTAGCCAACTGACGATGACGTCGGTGTTCAGGTCGTACTCGGCGCCCACGAACATCGCGTCGGCGTTGGAGGCCAGGTTGCGATGGGTGATGCGGACCGCCTTGGGCGGCCCGGTCGAACCCGAGGTCAGCTGCAGCAATGCGACGTCGTCCTCGCCGGCTTCGATCGGGTCGATGGGATCGGCGGCCAGCAGGTCAGCGACGACCAGCACGGTGACGCCTTGGTCGGCAAGCACCGGTGCGGCGGCCATGAACGGCTCGGACACGATGACCACCGCCGCCCCGAGCGTAGCGACGACCCGGACGGTCTCCGCTGCCCACAGGACGAGGTCGGTCCGGGGTGTGGGCTGGTGCAGCATCGTGAGGCTGGCACCGCGCATCCAGACGGCCTGTGCGGTGGGGGCGATCTCGACGGGGGCCCCGGCCAGCACGGCGACGGCGTCGCCGTGCCCAACCCCCGCAGCAGCGAGTCCGCCCGCGACTCTGCGGGCCCGTTGGTGCACTTCGGCCCAGGTGTGGCGGATGGGCTCATGGGGTTCGCCAGTTACCAGCCCCCTGGTGCTAGTGCCGGCGTTTGCGTACATCACGTCGCAGAACCTGCTCACCGAAGACCCTTCCCGATGTGGCCGACGCCGCAGCGGGCGTCATGCGAATGAAGCCGAGGACGCGGAGGCGCCTCAGCCGCGGATCCCAAGGGTCTGGGGGAACCTGGCTTTGCATTCAAATGTGTCACCGGGCAGGCTGTCCGGCGGTGGTCGTGAAATGTCCTAGCAAGTGTCGCAGCACGAAGGCATTCATGGGCCCAGTCGCATCGGAAACGGCGGCGAGGACGTGATCCACGACGGAGACGGCACACTTGGGCGGGATCACGTACAGCACCGCATCCCGCGAGTGGGTACCGATCAGGTAGATGGTGTCGCTGGCCACCAACGGGTACGGATCGACTGAAATCGCGCTGCTGCCCTTGATGATTCGTGGTGGTGTCGGCGGCCACGCGCTCGGGTCGTAGACCACCCGACGGACCTCGCCGATGGACAACCCCAGAATGGACACCAAATCTGGCAGTTGCACACCCAAGTTCGTGCTCCTGGGCCACCAGGCCCCGTCCACCCCCCCGCGCGAAGACGACCTGGCGCAGAACGCCAATCGCGGCGCGTTCGTGCGTACAGGCGAAACAGGCACCATGGCTGGTGCTCCCAACCGCTATCCGAGAAATCGCAGACGGTAACCGTTCTGGTTGGCACGCGAAATACCTACGATGCCCCTCACCCTAACCCGTATGGAGGGCGACCTCCGGTTGCACCGGTAACGACTCGCCAACGACTGCATATTGACGCGCCATGTCGAAAATTGGCCAACATCGCGTGCCAAAGTCGTATTGGTTTGGCAACAAGGACAATTCGAAGACGCGGTCACTGCCAAACCCCCGTAACGAATGGTCCGAAGTACTAGCGTCGACGTATCGCCAATCGAAGGAGTCCCGGTGCCGAACGGAAAGCCCAACATCCTCGTCATCTGGGGCGATGACATCGGGATCAGCAACCTGAGTTGCTACAGCGACGGCATGATGGGCTACCGCACGCCCAATATCGACCGCATTGCCAACGAGGGCATGCGGTTCACCGATTCCTACGGTGAGCAAAGTTGTACCGCGGGCCGCGCGGCGTTCATAAGTGGGCAAAGCGTCTACCGCACCGGAATGAGCAAGGTCGGCGTCCCCGGGGTGGACATCGGCTGGGCCGCCGAGGACCCGACCATCGCCGAACTTCTCAAGCCGCTGGGCTACGCCACCGGGCAGTTCGGCAAGAACCACTTCGGCGATCTGAACAAGTACCTGCCCACGGTGCACGGATTCGACGAATTCTTCGGCAATCTTTACCACCTCAACGCCGAGGAAGAGCCCGAGCAGTACGACTACCCGCACAAGGACCAGTTCCCGCGGCTGTACGAGCTGGCACTGCCACGTGGCGTGATGAAGTGCAAGGCCACCGACGAGGTGTCAGGAGAGCCCGACGACCCGAAGTTCGGTCCGGTTGGAAAGCAGACCATCGAGGACACTGGCCCGCTGACAGCCAAGCGCATGGAGACCATCGACGACGACATCGCCGACACCACCGTCGAGTACATCAAACGGCAGCACGACGCGGGCAACCCGTTCTTCGTATGGTGCAACTTCACCCACATGCACCTCTATACACACCTGAAGCCCGGCAGCAAGGGTCAGGCCGGGATGTGGCAGTCCGAGTACCACGACGCGATGATCGACCACGACAAGAACGTGGGCACGGTGCTCGACGCGCTCGACGACCTCGGCATCGCCGATGACACGATCGTCATCTACTCCACCGACAACGGCCCACACCGCAACAGTTGGCCCGACGCCGGTACGACGCCGTTCCGCAGCGAGAAGAACACCAACTGGGAGGGCGCCTACCGAATCCCGGAGTTGATTCGCTGGCCAGGAAAGATCAAGGCGGGCAGCGTTTCCAACGACATCATCCAGCACCACGACTGGCTGCCGACACTGCTCGCCGCGGCAGGTGACCCCGACGTCAGCGACAAGCTTAAGAAGGGCATGAAGGCTGGGGCCGACGGCGAAACCGAGTACAAGGTGCACATCGACGGGTTCAACCTGATGCCGTATCTGATGGGCGAGGCGGAACACAGCCCGCGGCGCGGGTTCTTCTACTTCAACGACGACGCGGAAATGGTCGGCATGCGCTTCGAGAACTGGAAGATCGTGTTCGCTGAGCAGCGCTGCCAAGGCACGCTGCGGACGTGGGCCGAGCCGTTCACGCCGCTGCGGGTGCCCAAGCTGTTCAACCTGCGCACCGATCCGTTCGAGTACGCCGACATCACGTCGAACACGTACTACGAGTGGTTCCTGCGGCGCGACTTCTTCGTGCTCTATGCGACGGCGATGGCGTCGGCGTTCCTGGACACGTTCAAGGAGTTCCCGCCCCGGCACGAGCCCGCGAGTTTCAGCATCGATCAGATCGTGAAGAAGCTCGAAGCGTTCCTGGCGGCCGACTAGATGCTGGAGTCCTGGACCGACGGGCCGGCGAAGTCGGCGATCGTCGACTTCGTCGGGCGCGTCACCACCGAGGGTGGCCCCGACTTCGTCGCACCGGAAGCTCGTGTCGCCGTCTTCGACAACGACGGCACGCTGTGGTGCGAGAAGCCAATGTACATCCAGCTCGACTTCCTGCTGCGCCGGTTCAAGGAGCAGGCGGAGGCCGACCCGGCGCTGCGTGATCGGCAGCCGTACAAGGCCGCCTACTCCGGTGACCTGAAGTGGCTCGGCGACGCCGTCACCAAGCACTATCAGGGCGATGACACCGACCTCAAACCGCTTGTGGCAGCAATACTTACGTCGCAGCACGAGATCACGGTCGAAGAACTCGCCAGCCGATTTGACGCGTTCTTCGCCGACGCGAAGCACCCGACACTGGGCAGGCCGTACACCGCGTGCGGATATGCACCGATGGTGGAACTGCTGCGTTATCTGGAGGACAACGGCTTCACCTGTTACATCGTCTCTGGCGGCGGGCGCGACTTCATGCGCCCGATCTCCTGGCCGCTATATGGGATTCCGCCCGAGCGGGTGGTCGGCAGTTCGGTGGGGCTCGTCTACCGGGACGGACACCTCTACACGACCGCAACGCCCGAGTTCCTCGACGACGGGCCCATCAAGCCCGCGCGGCTGTGGAGCCGGATCGGCCGTCGACCCATCTTCGCGGCGGGCAACTCCAACGGTGACATCGAGATGCTGGAGTTCACTCGCGGCGGCTCCCACCCGTCGTTGCAGCTGCTGGTGCTGCACGACGACGCTGACCGCGAATTCGACTACGTCGCGGGCGCGGAGAAGGCGCTGGACCTCGCCAAGACCGACGGCTGGGTGGTCACGAGCATCAAGAACGACTGGACGACCGTCTTTGCCTGAGTCCTCCATCGAGCCTGCGGGGAGCTCACGTTGACGAACGAAGCGGCGATCTCACCGCGGGCTCGAGACCTGGTCTGGGTTCCCACCCAGACGACTGTGCTCGGCTCCGACGCGCACTACGTCGAGGAAGGGCCGACACGCGAGGTCACCGTCGTCGGCTTCTGGATTCAGCCGCATCAGGTCACCAACGCGGATTTCACCGAATTCGTCGACGCCACCGGCTACGTCACCGTCGCCGAACGTCCACCCGACGCCAACGACTATCCCGACGCACCCCCGGAGAACCTGCAACCCGGATCGATGGTGTTCCACCGCACGCCAGGCGCGGTCGACCTGCGTCACCTCAACCAGTGGTGGACGTGGACACCCGGCGCCTGCTGGAACCACCCGCGTGGGCCAAAGTCCTCGCTACGCGGCCGAGACGACCATCCCGTCGTTCACGTAGCCTTCGAAGATGCTGCGGCGTACGCGGATTGGGCCGACCTGGAACTGCCGACCGAGACGCAATGGGAGGCGGCCGCCCGCGGTGGCCTGCAGCAGGCGACCTACACGTGGGGCAACGAACCAGAACGGCCCGACCAGCGGCTGGCCAACTACTGGCACGGCGAATTCCCCTATCTGCCCGACACCGGTTACGGAATGACCCAGCCGGTCGGCACCTTCCCGCCCAACGGCTATAGCCTGCACGACATGGCAGGCAACGTCTGGGAGTGGACGACCGACTGGTGGGCCGACACCCGGGCCATCGAATCTTGCTGCGCCACCGATAGTTACGACCCGAGCCAGCCGCAGTTCCAGATCCCCCGCAAGGTGATCAAGGGCGGGTCGTTCCTGTGCGCCGACAGCTACTGCCTGCGCTACCGGCCCGCCGCGCGTCGGCCGCAGGCGGTGGACACCGGAATGAGTCACGTGGGCTTCCGCTGCATCAAGCGATGAGGAAGCTCACCGCTGGCCCGTTCATGTCGCTCGACGGCGTCGTCGAGGCGCCCGACGAATGGCACTTCCCGTACTTCAACGACGAGCTGGGGCGGCCGTCGGTGCTCGACTCGGTTCGTCGGCCCGCCAGCGGGCTCAGCAAAAGCAATCGCCGACCGGACATTCCTGACAGGATCGACCATCGTGGCCATGGAGAAGGAGTTCACCGCGACGCAGAAGCGCGCACTCGCCATCGCCACCGTCATCGCCCTCGCGTTCGGCGCGTACTTCCTGAGCGGTTACTTCACCCTCATCGTGGTGGCCGCGGTCGTCGCCTACTTGTTCAACCCACTGTTCGATCGGCTTCAAAAGCGGTTCGGCAAGGGGCTTTCCATCGCTCTGACGGTGCTCGCCGCGCTCTCCGCCGTGATCATCCCAATCAGCCTGGTGGTGCTGCTGGCCGTCGTTCAGGTCAGCGCCATGATCCGCAGCGTCTCCAGCTGGGTATCGCGCACCGACCTCAGTTCGCTCGGTGATCGCGCGCTGAAACTGGTCAACGACCTCATCGACAAGGTGCCGTTCCTGCATGGCGTCGACGTGACTCAGGAGGCGCTCCGCGACCGGATGAGCACGGTCGCCCAGAAGGGCGGCGAGTACCTGCTGCACTTCCTCCAGGGCACGGCGGGCGGGTTGTTCGGTGCGGTCACCGCAGGGGTGCTCTTCCTCTACGTGCTCATCTCGCTGCTCAACAACCGCGAACGCGTGCAGCTGCTGATCCGTCAGCTCAACCCGCTCGGCGAGGAGGTCACCGACCTCTACCTGGACAAGATGGGTGCGATGGTGCGCGGCACCGTGCGCGGGCAGTTCGTCATCGCGTTGGCGCAGGGCTTCGCCGGAGCCGCGTCGATCTACGTGGCCGGCTTCCACGAAGGGTTCTTCGTCTTCGCCATCCTACTGAGCGCGCTTTCGGTCATCCCGCTGGGCGGCGGCATCGTGAGCATCCCGTTCGGGATCGGCATGATCTTGTTCGGCAATGTGTTCGGTGGCGTTTTCGTCATCACGTGGCACCTCGTCGTGGTGACCAACATCGACAACTTCCTGCGCCCGATCCTGGTTCCTCGAGCGGCTCGTCTGGACTCCGCGCTGATGCTCCTTGCGGTCTTCGCGGGCATCACCATGTTCGGCTTCTGGGGCATCATCATCGGCCCGGTGCTGATGATCGTCATCGTCACCACCGTCAGCGTCTATCTCTTGGTCTACAAGGGAGTTCCACTCGACGACCCCGATGCCGACGAGCCCAAGAAGCCGGGCAGGCTTCGGGTGCTGCTCGCCAAGACCCGCAAAGCGAAAGTCGAAGCGGCTCCGGCTAAGCCACCTTCAGCCGCTCGTTGAGGAACGCCACGACCCGCTTGCGCGCCTCATACGCCGGGTGGCCGTCGACCTCTTTGACCTCGAGCGTCAGCACCGAATGCGCCATCCGGCCAAAGCCATGCTCGTTGCCCTTCGCCGAACTGATCTCGATGACCTCGAAAGCATCCCCCAGCCTGTCCTTGAGCGTCTTGAAGCGCTCTCCCGGCGACAACGGATCCCCGCTGAACCGCAGCCCCAGCGCGCACAATCCTTCGTCCGCCACGCGCCGTTCGATGACCTTCAGTTCGCCTTCCGAGAGCCCAGGATCGCGCTTCATCTTCGGAGTCAGCCCGATGGGCGTCGACGGCTGGCTCAGCACCGGCGCCAACACGCTCTCGTCGACTGCCGCGGCCAGGGCGAAACCGCCGGTGAAGCACTGTCCGATCACTCCGACGCCCTTGCCGGGGGTCTTCTCGTTCAGGTCACGCGCCAGTGCGCGCAAATAATGAGCCACGGGACGGTCGGCATTCGTGGCGAAACCAGCGAATTCCCTTGCCACACAGCCACGTACCATGACTGCCACCGCCGCCGCGCTGACCGCGGGCGCACCAGGAGTACCGTACAGCGATGGGCAGGCCACGGTAAAACCGTTGTCCACCAGGTGATTGCCCAATCCGAGCACACCGGGATGAATCCCGGGCATCTCGGGAATCAACACCACCCCTGGGCCTTCGCCCTTGCGGTAGACGTCGTGGGTGTAACCGGCGGCGGTGAACGGCTCGGCCGTCCAACCGGTCAGATCGGCCTCTGGTCCTGGCATCGACACTCCTACCTGACGGGCAAGGGCGGCTGCGTCTGCGTCGCCGCCGCCAGCGTACGGTACTCGTCGGTACCCGCCGCGCCCGTCATCGCGAGCTGCGCCGGGCCCGTGGCCGCCGCAAGCCGGGTGGTCCACACCGGGTAGGGGTTTTCGCCCTCGGGGTCGCCGCCCTCGTAGACGACCCACCTCACCCCGTTGACGTCCTGCACGCCCGTCGGCACCAACCCCGTGTCGAGGTGCTGCACCAGCTTCTCCTCGTCGGCGTTGCTCTGAGTCAGGCTGATGAACATGCCCGTTGGTGCGAGGTAACCGACCCGCGTCGTCACCGCGCGAGCACGCTGCCCGGCCGCGTCGGTTCGGCCCCCGTCAATGCTCCCGCGCGAACCCGAGTTGGCCCGCCATCCGTCGGGCAGCTTCGGCAACCGGATGGGGAACTTCAGCGCATCGGCGTCGGCCTGCAGTGCGGCCGGGGCGTCGTACTGAGGCGCGGGTCCCTGGCCTGGCCCGTTCGGCGCAAAGGAGCACATGCCCAGCATTCCTGCGAGCACGATGCACGCCACCACCAGCGGCGCCATCGACCAGAACATGTCGCGACCGTCCTGGAGCAGCCTGGACTTCGCGGCCTTCGGCACCGGAACGGCTTGGTCGGTGTGCTCGCGTCCTGAGGTCGGCTGCGGCGGGACGGTCACGGTTGCCAGTATCCCAGGTCCCAAAGTCGGAACCGCTAATGGGAGAATCTAGACCCATGACGTCCCCTGATGCTCTTCGCGCGAGCAGCTCATCGAAACCGCGACGAGAAGCCCCGGACCGCAACCTGGCCCTCGAGTTGGTGCGCGTCACCGAAGCGGGCGCAATGGCGGCCGGCCGGTGGGTCGGCCGAGGCGACAAGGAGGGCGGCGACGGCGCGGCGGTGGACGCCATGCGCGAACTCGTCAACTCCGTGTCGATGCGCGGCGTGGTGGTCATCGGCGAAGGCGAGAAGGACAACGCGCCCATGCTCTACAACGGCGAAGAGGTCGGAAACGGCGACGGTCCCGACTGTGACTTCGCCGTCGACCCGGTGGACGGCACCACGCTGATGAGCAAGGGCATGCCCAATGCCATCTCGGTGCTCGCCGTTGCCGAACGCGGCGCGATGTTCGACCCGTCTGCGGTGTTCTACATGAACAAGATCGCAGTCGGGCCCGACGCCGTCGACGTCATCGACATCACCGCACCGATCGGCGAGAACATCCGCCGGGTCGCCAAGGTCCGCAAATCCTCGGTCGCCGACATCACGGTGTGCGTGTTGGATCGGCCGAGGCACATCCAGCTCATGGAGGACGTCCGGGAGGCGGGTGCACGCATCCGACTGATCTCCGACGGCGACGTGGCGGGCGCCATCGCGGCGTGCCGCCCCGGTTCCGGTACCGACATGCTGGCAGGCATCGGCGGCACTCCAGAGGGCATCATCACCGCCGCGGCGATCCGCTGCATGGGCGGCGCCATCCAGGCCGTGCTCGCCCCCACCGACGACGCCGAGAAGCAGAAGGCCATCGACGCCGGCCACGATCTCGACCGGGTGCTGACGACCGAGGACCTGGTGTCCGGGGAGAACGTCTTCTTCTCGGCCACCGGCGTCACCGACGGCGACCTGTTGCAGGGCGTCCGCTACTTCGGCGGTGGCTGCACCACGCAGTCGATTGTGATGCGCAGCAAGTCCGGCACCGTCCGGATGATCGAGGCCTACCACCGGCTCTCCAAGCTGAACGAGTACTCCGCGGTCGACTTCACGGGCGACAAGACCGCCGCGTATCCCCTTCCCTAGCAGTCTCTCTCGCAAAATATCCACATCACCTCAACCAAACCGAAGACAGGGAGCAGATGGCCGCCGACAGCGCAGTCGAAGGTGAGTACCGGATCGAGCACGACACGATGGGCGAGGTTCGGGTGCCCATCAACGCGATGTGGCGCGCGCAGACCCAACGCGCCGTCGAGAACTTCCCGATCTCCGGCCGTGGTCTGGAACGCACCCAGATCCGCGCCCTCGGGCTACTGAAGGGCGCCTGCGCGCAGGTCAACAAGGACCTGGGCCTGCTCGCTCCCGAGAAGGCGGACGCGATCATCGCGGCGGCAGGCGAGATCGCCGACGGTCTGCACGACGACCAGTTCCCCATCGACGTCTTCCAGACCGGTTCGGGTACCAGTTCCAACATGAACGCCAACGAGGTCATCGCCAGCATCGCGGCGGCCAACGGCGTGACCGTGCACCCCAACGACGACGTCAACATGTCACAGAGCTCCAACGACACCTTCCCCACCGCAACGCACATCGCGGCGACGGAAGCCGCTGTGCGCCACCTGATTCCCGCGCTGGAACTCCTGCACGAGTCGCTGGGAAACAAGGCCCGGCAGTGGCGCACGGTCGTCAAGTCGGGCCGCACGCACCTGATGGACGCGGTGCCCGTGACGCTCGGCCAAGAGTTCGGCGGCTACGCCCGCCAGCTCGAGGCAGGCATCGAACGGGTGAAGGCCACGTTGCCCAGGCTCGGTGAACTGGCCATCGGCGGAACGGCCGTCGGCACCGGACTCAATGCGCCCGACGGGTTTGGCGCGAAGGTGGTCCTGGTGTTGGTCGAAGAAACTGGGATCGCCGAGTTGCGCACGGCCGTCGACTCGTTCGAGGCGCAGGCCGCACGCGACGGACTGGTGGAGGCGTCCGGAGCGCTCAAGACCATCGCGGTGTCGTTGACCAAGATCGCCAACGACGTCCGCTGGATGGGCTCGGGCCCGCTGACCGGATTGGGCGAGCTTCAGCTGCCTGACCTTCAGCCGGGCAGTTCGATCATGCCCGGTAAGGTCAATCCCGTGCTGCCCGAGGCGGTTACACAGGTCGCGGCTCAGGTGATCGGCAACGACGCCGCGATCACCGTTGGCGGCCTGTCGGGGGCGTTCGAGCTCAACGTCTACATCCCGATGATGGCGCGCAACGTGCTGGAGTCGTTCACGCTGCTGGCCAACGTGTCTAAGTTGTTCGCGGCCAAGTGCATCGACGGGTTGATCGCCAACGAGGGACACCTGCGCGAGCTGGCCGAGTCGTCGCCGTCGATCGTGACGCCACTGAACTCTGCGATCGGTTACGAGGAGGCGGCCAAGGTCGCCAAGGAAGCGCTCAAGGAGCGCAAGACGATCCGCCAGACGGTGATCGACCGCAGCCTGATCGGCGACAAGCTGTCGGAGGAAGAGCTGGACAAGCGCCTTGATGTGCTGGCGATGGCCAAGGTCAAGGACGGCGACTAGGACGACTCCGTTCCATACCGGGCTGCGCGGCAGACAGGACGTCGGCTCAGTAGATGTACACGCGGGCGTTCTTGCCGCCGACGCACGTTATCCAGGCCTCGTTGTTGTGCGCAGCGCACGTCATCACGAAGTTATCGCCCGAACATTCGCCGCCCGTCAAACTGCATGGCACCGTTCCTGCGGCAGTGACGCGCTTGGAATCCTTCGTGGGCGTCCCGACCTGCACCCAGTAGGCCTCGAGCACCTTGCTCGCGAATGCACACGAGGTCTCTTTTGACCCGCGGACAGAACGAGTACCAAATCCGTCGCGGCCCTTCACATGAAAACCGTCCGCACACGACTGACCTGCACCATCGGGATCGGCCACCGCGACGGGCGTGCCTCCCCCCGGCGTTGGAGCAGAGGTGGACGACGGCGACGCGGGCTGAGCAGAAGCAGACGCAGATGACGACGCAAATGGGTCACCACCGTTTTCGGGCCCTTTCGGCGAGTCCTGCCTAATGAACATGGCCCAGATGATCACGACAACCAGGATGACGGCGCCAGCGCCCCCCAACCCGATCAACAACGTGGCATTGGCGGGGCGGCCCGGCCGCTTCGGCGGTTCCTGCCAGGGAATCGCCGCGGCGGACGACTCCTGTCGTGGAAGTTCGTGGGTTGGCGCGGGTTCGGCCTCCGAATACGCCGCG